>CAYPGE010000144.1:0-18830 GCA_964409865.1 uncultured Pirellulaceae bacterium | reverse complement strand
CCGCACTCCAAAACTCGCACAAGAAAAGGCCGTGCCACGCTCGGCGCGCCGCCTCCAGATGGGCTGGATGCGTTTCCTATCGTCCTTTGTCGACCAGCGCCACGCTGGCTACCTCTTCAGAGGTACTAAACAATCTCAAGCCACCGGAGATGACGCAGAAGTCGGACGAGATGGCGATCCGTTTTCTCGACGGGTTGAACCGACCCGCCGTCGATCACCAGATCGGCCTTTCATATTCTCGCTTCACTTCCCCATCCCCACATCGTAGGCTTTGCGTCCTTCGGCCAAGGCTCGGCGGCGGCTGGCTTCTCGCTCGCGCAGGGCTTCGTATTTCGCTTCCCGTCCTTGATGCTCTGCGCAGGGCCGAAAACCCGGCATGTCGGCCTCCGGGTTCTTCCGCAACTCGGCCTGCCCGGCCTGGATGATCGCCAACGCCTCGCGATAGGCGTCGCCGGCTTGGTCGAGTTTCCGCAGACACGGACTCGCTTCCGGCCGGTCGAACGAGAGCCACAGGCGATGGCCCGCGAAGCCCGGATTCCCCTGGCCGTCACTCAGCGGCAGGCCGGTCAACGCCGCCAGCCGATTCAACTGGGCGATCGACAGCGGCGCGCGGCCGGCTACGTTGTTGGGGTGCGCGCTGGCATAGTCCGGATAGTACGGCCCGCCGAGGTCGATCCAGGTCACGATCCGGTCGAACTCGTCGGGCAATAGGCGGACGTCGTAGTGGCCGCGCCGGAGCAGTTCCACCAGCCGGCTGCGATGGGCCCCCGTGGCGTATGCGGGCTTGATCGGCGCCAGCCCCAGCCCGACCGTGTTGAGCCACGCGCTCTCCCGCCCCCAATTCCGGAACAGCTCGACGTACGAGGCGTTGAACACCAGTTCCTTGTCGCCAGCCAGCACCAGCTTGGCCTCCGCCTCCTGGCCAAAATCGTGGCAGCGCACGCAATGCCGGTCCCAGATCGGCTGGACCTCCTGCAAGTAGCTGAAGGACCGAGGCGGGCCGTGCCAGCCGGTCAGTTGGCTAGGCGGACGCCGCAGCGCCAGCGAACTTCCTGGCGGGGGCTGTGCCGTCAGCCGGTGCTCATGGCAGCCGATGCAGGCCTGCGTCTCGCCTGGTTGGACCTGCGTGCCGGAACGCATCGTGGCCACCGTCATTCCGTCGCGGTCCAGCAATTGGAAATACACGAACCGGTCCGCCGGCACCTCGAAACTCGCCGAGCCGTCCGCCTCGACCGGCACCGTTCCCAGAACCCGCTTTACCTCGAACCCGGCCCACGAGATCGCCGGGCGGTTGAGCGTATCGCCGATGTGCGTTCCCTGAGCGAACTGGGCACAGCGCCAGAGCGGCCCGGTCCAGACCCGTTTCTCGACCGATTCCACCACCCGCAGGCTGGCCACGTCGCCGCGCCGCACGCCCTGCATGTGCGTCCCCTGATACACGTCGGACACGTACATGCGGCCGGTGTCGCTGTGATAGTCCCGCCGCTCCGGAACCACCGGCGGACGCGGGTGCGCGGCCAGCGGCAGCGGGTCGAAACATCCGGGCTTCTCGCAGTGCAGCAGGACTTCGTTGCCGAATACGTCGACCAGATACAGCCCCATCACCAGTTCGTTCAGGTCGGGCGAGTGCCGGATCGGCTTGTCGGCGGGCACAGGCTCGACGCTGCGCGACACCAGGAAGTACTTTCCGCTCTTCCCGGTGCGTGGGTCCACCAGCGGAAACGGATCCTCGTAGCGCGACCTCAGCGGCACGAAATGATCGCAGATGAACGCCTCCACATTTCGCACCAGCGACCGGGCGCTTGCGGGCCAGATCCGCACCACTGCTTCCTCGCTGTCCAGGCCCTTGCTCCGTTCCACAACGGCCAGCGCCCCCCACGGGCGGTCGTGGCAGGAACCAAAGATGCAGACCACCTGGTCCGTGCCGGGGATCGCCCGGCCGTCGAACACGGCTGGAGGACTGGCCATGTTGTTGGCCCAGTAGAGAGCGTGGCCGGTCCCGTCCGGGTTCACCGTCCACAGCCCCTGCGCATCGCCGTAGTTGCGGTCCACGTATTCCCAGCGGTAGTACAACACGCGCCCGTCCGGCAGCAGGCTGGCGTGGCCCTCGAACAGCGTGCTCTTGCCGATCTGGTGGATGTTTGCGCCGTCGCCGTCCATCCGGTACAGGTTCGCCATGATGTGCATGTTGCAGTGGCAGTATTTCGGCTCACGCGTGCTGGAGAAGATGATCTTCCCGTCAGGCAGATACAGCGGATCGATGTCCGTCGCGTCCCGCTCGTTCGTCAGTCGCCGCAGACTGCCCGGCACGGCCGCCCAGCCCTTCTGCGGGTCCACCTCCAATTCGTAAATCGAGTAGTTCTCGTCCCGCGCCTGGCGCATCGCGAAGACGATCTTCCGCCCGTCGAAATGCACTTCCGGGTCGCGCACGAGTCCTTCGGAACCGGGATCGAGCAGCACGGAAGTCTGTCCCGTAACCGGGTCCAGGATCTTCAGGGCGCCGCCGGGCCGGTAATTGCCGCAGTTCGGTTCGCCGGTGTGGAAAATCGTTTCCGTGTTGTGATGGTCCGGCAGATACTGCTCTCGCACCACAAACAGGATCGGTTGCGCTCGGATCAGCGGATTGGCGAGCAACGCCGCGCGCTGCAGTTGTTCGAACGCCGCGCGCGAGCTGTCCGATCCCGAAGCCATCTGCTGCTCGATTGCGTCCAACTGCCGGAGCAACTCCTCGCCCGCCGGATACTCCGGCCCAAAGTCGCTGATCGAGTCGCGAATCGCCGCCCGCAGCGTCGCCGGACTGCCGCCGTCGGCCAACACGCCCGCCTGGGGCTCCCCAGCAATCGCGGCGACAGGCAGAGTGACAAGCAAGAGCATCCATTTCATCGGCTGCTTCCTCCTGCGTGGCGTCGCGCAGCCAGCGCATCGGTTCCCAGGCAAAGCTGCACGAGACTGCGTTCTTCCCAACGTATCGTTCTGGTCATGATCGGCTCCCCGACGAACCAAAAACTCTATGGCTGCGTTGTATAGGTATTAGCGGAAAACCGCAAGAGTCCGTCCCGTCGGGCTGAGCAAAGCGCGCGTGCCTGCGGCCCGTGGCGAGAGTCGGCGCCAGGGTCGCGCCGGACGTGGCGGGTGTGGTCCACGACATGGACGGTTGCGTCGCGGATAGTCCCGCAAGCATCAAAGTGGAGACGCGAAGGAGGCCGTTCGCGGTTATGGTTTGATCCCCAGGCTGCGAATCGGAATGACCGCCAGTTCGTTCGCGGCGTGGCTCTTGTGAGTGTAGCCGACGTAGAGTTCGCCTTCGTGCTCGACGGCGTAGGGGTAGCTGAAGTCGGCTCTCGGGTCGGAAATGCCCGGACCTTCGGGGAAGACGGAACGCCGGATGACGAAAACGTTGCTGAACACGGACGCGCCCGGTTTGCTGACGGCGATGGTCAGCGGCGAACGCCGGCCTCCGGTGTCCGCGGTGGTGGTGCAGACGAGGAAACGCTGACCGGTGCTCAAGATGCCCGCGTAGGGCTTGCTGGTGGCCATCGGCAGGTTGGACGGCGTTGACGGCGTCCAGGTGCGGCCGCAGTCGTCGCTGGTGGCCGCCAGTGCGACCGCCTTTGCTCCGTAGCGGGCAATGTTGAGGATGCGTTTCCCCTCGACGATCACCGTGGACTCGCCCCAGATCGCGCCCAGTCCTGTGGCGGCCGGAATGACCACCAAATCCCAATGCGTGAAATCGTCACCTCGGCTGATGGCCACCGCGGGCAGGTCGCCGGCGACGTCGTAACCATGAGAAACCCGCGCTCCGGCCATGATCCAGTTTCCGTCCGCCATCTTCTGCGGCTCCTGCATGGGCCAGAAACCGGCGTCCACGACCACGCCCTGCGGCTCCCAGACGCCCGTGGTTTCGTTCAGTGTGTAGGCTCGGGTGTGGGTCCGCTGGAACTTGTCATAAAACGCGCCCATGAAAGCCCACAGCCGCCCGGCGTGGGAAAGGAACACACCGTGACTCACGCCGAGCTTGCCCGCGCCGTGGTCCATCACGCGGGGCGGTCCCCAGGTTTTCCCGCCGTCGCTGCTCACACGGACATGCGCCTCCTCGGTGGGAGTATTTTCATCGCCTTGGTTGAAACCGTAGGAGGCGTACAGCTTGCCCTTGTGCCACGCCAGGCCGACCCCGAGCGTCCAGTTGCAGCCATCGACGTCCGGGCGTTGTTTCTTAATGACGTGAAACTCGACGCCCTGAAGCAACGGGATGTCGGCAGCCTTTGGAATCGCGTCACCGCCCCAAAGCTTCAACGGCTCCACGATCTCGATCTTGTGCGGTGTCGTCTGCTTGTCCGCCAGCGCGGCGATCGCGTTCGGTGTCAAGGCGCCGCGAAACAAAGCAACTTCGTCGAGCGCCCCCACGAATGTCTGCCGGACTCGCTCGCCGTCCTGGACGCCGCCGATCGTCAAGGGCGCCTCGGTCACGGACACCGGCGAGCGGGGCGGCGTCAGCCCCCCGGTTTCGCGCCCGCCGATCATCAAGGGCGCGTCGGTCACGGACACGGAGGGGACCAGCGTGCCCTCGGCTTCCTGCTTGCCGTTGACATACAGGCGAGCGCACCCTTTCTCAACCGTCACGGCGACGTGATGCCAATGCCCCGGTCGCGGTTCGGCCGGCGAAGCGAGCGTCTTCCAGCCGTTCTGCCAGAGGTAGAACCGAAACCGGTTGTCGTTGTCGAGCATCAGGCCCCACTCGCGTTTGCCGGCCGAATAAACATTTTTCGCGACGATCATTTGTTGGCCGGCGTCCAACTCGTAGGGATTGACCCAGGCGGCGATGCTGAAGCGGGCGTCGGCGAACTGAAGGGTTGGCGCAGAGGGGACGCTCACGAAGCCGCCGTCGAACTTCAGCGCCTGGCCGTCCACGCCTGCCACCTGCTGCGATGCGCCTTTCACGGCGCCGGCGTGGTTGCCGACCGTGTCCGCAACCGATGGCCCGGACACCTGCTCGAACGACCAGCGTGCCACGGGCGCCGCCTCCTGTGCGGCACCCCATTCAGCAAAGGTCAACACCGCTGCGATCATCACGGTGAATCCGGTCGTCGTTCTCATTTCGTACGCTCCTGGGACAGTCGTTGCAGGTTGTCTCACAGCCGAAGTCGTGGGGCTTCGGAGGATGCCAAAAAAGCACTCGAATTCTAACGAATTCGGCTACGGGTTCTGTCGTGGAGAACTTGAAAGTGCCGGGGGATTTCATGCCGCGCGCAGCTCCTGGTCCTGCGGCCTTGTCCTTTCCCACATCTCCGCTGTTGAGCAGACAAAGGCGCCGGAGGGGCGTTTACTGTAACCATTTGCCGGCCAGGAAGTCCAGATAACTGACCGCGGTGGCTAGCACGCTGCCCCACGCCAGATCCACCACGGTCACGATCCACGGCCAATCGTTGACTCGCCAGCTTGGAAGCCCTGCTGTCGGGCGATCAGGCTTGCTGCCCGCAGCTTGCTGCTTCGCGAGGGGGCGCGACTCGAAGCGGCAGTCCGTTCCCGGCCCGCTGCGGACGCCACGAAGCATTTTCCCGCGACTTGGCTGTCTCGGTAATGAGCCGCGCGGAGCGGTTCCGCGTGAAATAGTTTCAACCTGACTGCAGCAACACCAGCATTCGGTTCTCGAACTCGACGAGGTAGATCAGGTGGACGAACAGCCAAGCCAGGAAGCCATGCTGCTGCGATCCCGGTAACGAAACGGCGAGGTCTCCAGGCACTCAAGCTAAGGAGTTACGCATGAGAGTCCGTTTCGCATCGGCACGGGTTGTTGTGGCTGTTTTGAGCGTTTCTTCGGTTCGGGCTGCGGGCACTTGCCCGGCGGCGAAGAAGGACACCTGACCAGCTTTGAGGAGTGGAGCGGAGTTATTTCGGCCAATTTCACGTCGGTTTTCGGGGTCGTATCGCATCAACGCGGTCGCTCCGGGCTTGGTGCGCCGCCGCTGACCCAGAAGATGTGGACCAATTCCAAGTCCGCCTAGGCCTCCCAGGCGATTCAACTGTGTCGATCAAAAACGACGCCGCAAACACTTGTCAAACAAGCACTTGCGACGGCGCTGTCGAGTGAGGCGGAGGGCACGGGAGTCGAACCCGCAACCCCTTACGGGGCACCACATCTCCAATGTGGCCGCTCACCATTCGCATACCCTCCGAAACACGGTTTCTTTTGAGTTTGGGTGTACACCGGAATGTATACCGGATCTAATCAATACCTCCATTTTGGATTTATGTATGCGGTTAAGTGTATTCCGTCAAAACGACTGACGTGGGCAGAACGAAACCAGCTTGTTGCATGGTATCATATCGTCTGTCCTCTAAGCCGAAAAGCTGGGAAAATCTAGGGGATCGCCTTGCGGGCCTCTTCCGCGCGGTTCAACTCCCCCACCCAACTGGCTGTAGGACGCAACGTGGCGGGCGAGACCCTTCGGGCCTGGCGGCCGCTTTCGCTTCGGCTGGCCGGCGGCCCGTTCTTCTGTCCGGGCGTCATCCCAATCTTCCTTCTGGATCCCCATTCCACAGGGGGCGTTGCTGAGGCTCCCCGACTTGCCAAGAACTGAAGGTGAATTCGCCTATGGGAATCCGGGCTAGCACGCGGGCCCCGCCGCCAAGAATCGGTCTGTACGCGGGAGAGCAAGGCGAGGATACTCCCGCAACTCGTCCACACAGCGTTTTCTGGAAGAACTTCGACATTCATTGAGTCTCTCGGGCGCGATCAGATCACCGCAGCTGAGACGCAAGGCGATGAACATCACGAGCAGTCACTTTTGCTGGCTTGGGGTCGCCGTGCTGACCTTCGGCGGGGCGACGGCAGGAGCCGCGGACCAGCCACCCGCCGCGGCGTGTCCACCAGTCGCTCCCCAGGCTTTCTGCGTGTCGCCGATGTCTGTCGAAGTCCCGCGGCGGTTGCCGTCGGTGGACTTTTCGGCGGCGTTATTGTTGGGGCCTGGCGAAGGCGAAGAGGTGCCGACGGAGGAGGGCTGTTTTTGGGTCGTCAACAGTCCCCTTTCCTGGGACTCGGATTGCGATGCCGCTCCCCTCGACGGCCCCTGCGAGACCCCGTCGCCGTTGCCCCGAGGCGAGCCGCTCCGCGCCGAGCAACTCGTGGGCGCGAACCTGCTGGACGAAAGCGGCAAGCTCATCCAGATTGCCCCCGACCCGCCCGATCCTTGGTGCGATGATCTGTTCGGACGGTACGCCTATCATGGCTCCGGGGAAGGCGGCCGTTCGTACTGGATACCGGGTTCCGGCGATCGCATGGGGATTTTCGCGCTGGTGATTGAACCGCTTCGTGAGTCAGACGAGGACAAAACGACGTTCAACCTGGGTGCCACGTGGCATCTGGTGAGCGGTCCCAAACGCACGGACATGCCGTCACACCTCTGGGACTTCACCATGATCGTGGGCCGCCGAGGCCGTTTGGACAGGTGCTGGTCGTACGACATCGCCGTTCGGTCTGGATGGTTCAGTGATTTCGAGGGCAGTGCGAGGCGGGGACTGCGGTCTCCGGGGCACGCCGTGTTGTACTACACGCCCACGGACTGCTTCCAGTTGCAGATGGGCGTCGATTGTCTGGACCGCGACGACATCGTCTGCCTGCCGGTGTTCGGGGCCGTCTTCAAACCGATTCCGGATTTTCGTCTCGACGCGGTGTTCCCGCGGCCGCGAATCGCCTATCGCGTCGGCGGCCAGCGGTGGCTGTACCTGGCCGCGGAGATGGGCGGAGGGACTTGGGCTATTCAGCGCGCCGACACGACCAACGACGTGGCGACCTATCGAGACTACCGCATCTCCCTGGGCCTGCAAGACGGGGATTCGGCGACGACTTTCACGGAAATCGGCATGGTCATTGGCCGACACCTCGAATACCGCTCGGGCACCCCCTCCTACGATCCGCTGAACACGACCATTCTGCGGCATGTGGTCTGCTACTGAACGAGCACGCTTCTTCCTGCGGACCTCGGGCAGCCGTCGATCGTTACAAAGACGTTACACCGCGAGCGACGCCCGGTTGGTAAAATGACGACGGCGTGGCCGCCAGGCGGCCTTGTTCCCTCGGGCGTGAGCATCGGCCCTGACGCCTTCACCTGGATTCCAAACATGAGGAGTTGCAGAGATGGCCCAATCGTCGTTTCCCTATCGTGGCCGCCGTCAAGCGTTGGCTGGAATCGCGGCGTTTTTGCTTCTGTCGGCTGCAAACCTGCTCAGCCCGCTTGCCGTCCAGGCTGCGGATGAGGCGGGTTCCCAATTGGTGTTCAAGACCGAACGAGTCATCGTCTTCAAGGACGGCTACTGCCTGGTCCTGAAACGCGGCGTGGCGGTCGCCGACCCGACGGGCGCCGTCTACACCGACTCGGTTCCTGACGCCGCCGTGCTGGGCTCGTTCTGGGCGATCCCCAAGGAAGGCCGGTTGCTGAGCATGGTGGCCGGCTGGGAGGAAGCCAGGACGACCGAGGAGAAGCAGTTGCCGTGTCTGCAGACGATCGAAGTGCTCAAGGCCAACGTGGGCCAGAAGTGCTCGGTCCAGTTGCCTGACAACTCCATCCTGCAGGGCACGATCCAGGAGGTGCTGACGCAGGAAACGACGGCTCCGGTGGACGACAGTCTGCGATCCGTGCTGGCCCTGTCCTCGGACTCTCCAGTCGCCTCGCGGCTGGCCCTCTCCAGTTCGAGGCCCGTGCCTGATTCCGCGACCCGGACGGTGAGCGGGATCACGGGCACGTACTTCGTGCTGCGCGGCGAGCAGGGCGACGTCTTGTTGGCGGCCAACGACATTCGGCGGCTGACCATCGCCAAGATGAAGACTGCCTTGAGCCGCAAGCTGACCACGACGCAACGGACCAAGCGGCTGACGTTCCGCTTTGCCGAACCGGGCCAGCGGCGTGAACTGCTGATCGCCTACTTCCGCCCCGGTGTGCGCTGGATCCCCACGTACCGCATCGACCTGGGCGAACCCGGCGGCAAAGAAAAAGTGGCCGAGATCGCGATGCAGGCCGAGTTGCTGAACGAAGGCGAAGATCTGATCGAGGCGCCGCTGGACATCGTCGTGGGCGTGCCCAACTTTCGCTTCCGCACGTTGCCCAGTCCGCTGACGCTGGAGCAGGCCCTGCGCAACGCGCTGGCCCAAGCCGCTCCGCAACTGATGAGCCAGTTCGACAGCAACGCCCTCTCGAACGCCCTGTTCACACAGCGCGCCGGCGAGTTTCGCCGCGACCGGGCGGCGGTCGCCGAGCAACCCCAAGCGGGCACGATCGAACTGCCTCCGGAGCTGACCGCCGGCGCCGCACAAGAGCTGTTCGTCTATCACCTGACGCCGCTCACGCTGCGGCGTGGCGAACGGGCGGCGGTGCCGGTGCTGACCGCGAAGGTCCCCTACCGCGACGTGTACACGTGGGACTTGCACCCCAAGCGTGCCGATATCGCCACGGCGCCCAGCGGGGCGGGCGTCTCGTCACCCTTGGTGCTGTCCGAGAACCAGGTCTGGCGACAGATCGAACTGGTCAACGCCACCCCGCTGCCCTGGACCACCGGCGCGGCGATGATCGTGCAAGGGCAACAGCCGCTGGCCCAAGAGCTGCTCACCTACACCTCGCCCAAAGACCTCTGCCGCGTGCCGGTCACCGTGGCCGTCGATCTTCGCGGGAGCTTTGCGGAACAGGAGATCGACCGTCAATTGCAGGCGCTCAATTGGGACGGCTATCACTACGCCAAGATCCGCAACCGAACCAGCCTGACCCTGCGCAACAACAAGTCGCAGAGCGTGGATGTGGAAATCACCTTGCGAGTGGGCGGCCGCGCCGAACAGGCGTCGCTCGACGGCCGCATCACGCTCGCCCCCTTCCGGGCCGAAGACTGGGAGAACTACCGGGGTTCCCCGGCGGTCAACAACAGTTCGACCGTCTTCTGGAAAACCACGCTCCCGCCCGGCGAGAAATTCGAGCCGAGCGTGGAATACCAATTCTACGCCCGGCACTGAGCCGGACAGCAGAAGAATGCAGCAGACAGAAAAATGGGGTGACAGAAAAATGAAAGACGGAAGAGGAATAATCCTCTTCAGGACCATTTTTCTGTCACCCCATTTTTCTGTCTGCCTCTTCCTTTTTTTGCCGTCACGTTCCTGCTACGCTATCCTCTCCGGCGAATCAGGAGAAAACCGTGACGAAGCATTCTGACGCCATTGTTGTGGCATGTACACTGTGGTTATGTGTGGCGGCGGCGACCTCAGCGGGGCTTTCGGCCGCCACGGCGGCGGAGGACGGTGGCGGGACGATCGTTTTTTCCAGCGATCGCTCCGGTCCGTGGCGGATTTGGAGCGTCCGGCCGAACGGCTTGGAGTTGAGACAGCTGTCTCAGGCCGGGGCAGACGAACAGGATGTCGATCCGGCGTTTAGCCCGGACGGGAAAGCGATCCTGTTTTCTTCGACCCGAGGCGGAGCGGTCGGCGTTTGGAAGATGTCCGCCGACGGCTCCAAAGCCGAGCGGATCTGCGACGGCGATCAGGCGGAGTGGTCGCCTGACGGAAGGCAGATCGCGCTGCGGCGCAAAGAGCGTCTGTACATCCGCGAGTTGGCGACCGGCCGCGAGCGGCCGATCACGCCGGAGGATTGGCCGCACTGCTCGGGGCCGGCCTGGCGACCCGACGGCACCCAGATTGCCTTCGCCTGCCGCTGGGATGCGGGCAACGGCGTGTTCCTGGTCGCCGCCGAGGGAGGGCTGCCCACGAAGGTCTACGACAAGAAAGGAGCTTGCGAGCCGCATTGGTCGCCGGACGGTCTGCGGCTCGTTTACGAGACGGAGACCAACCTGTTCACGATCGGTCCCGACGGCAAGAAGAACCGCGCGGTGACGTTCTTTGGCGGTGTGCAACGCTATGGTCGGTTCAGCCCCGATGGCAAGTCGATTGTGTACTGCCAAGGCGTGTCGGACCGCGGTCCGTGGGAGTTGTACATCATTCCGGCCGCCGGCGGCACGCCCCGGCAGCTGACCGAAGGCGGCTCGGATTTGAACCCGGATTGGAGATAGCATGGTGGATTGTCAGCCTGTACTTAGACGCGTCGCTCCGCGACGCGGACGGGATATCGTAGCCGCGTCGCTCCGCGACGCGATTCCGCTCGCGGAGCGAGCGGCCTACGGTGATGCGAACTCCGGTCTCGGAGAGACCGGGCTACGTGGTTGGGGCGCCTGGCTGTGCGTCTTCGTCGTGCTGACCCTGCTCGATCGCGGGCCGGTCCGCGGGGCGGATGACGAAACGCCGCCGGCTGGCGCGTTTCTTTTCGATACCGGCGTTTTGTCCGCCCAACCTCTGACGGCCGCGGCCCTGCGAGCAAAGTCAGGCTGGCTGCAGCTGCCCGAAGACGAAACGGAGCACGCGTTCCGCGGCGACGCGGTGCTGCTGAACGACAAGCTGGCGGCAGTGCTGCGCACCAAGGGCGGCGGGGTCGACCTGTTCTCGATCACACCGGCCGGCGGCTACGAACCGCGAACCACGCTGATTCCGCTGGCGGCTGGCGGGGCAGCACCGTCGGCCGCGTCGGGCCTCAAGATCAAGATTCTGGAGAATAATCTCGGCGCCGTGATGCTGGAAGCGTCTCTGGCCACGAGCGACGGCACGCGGATGTCCCTGCAATGCCAGCTGGCGGTCGGCCAGAGCATCCTGGAAATCCGGCCCGCCGCGGGCGTGGCTCGGCTGCGGCTGCAAATGGCCCCGCGCTACGTCGTGATCCCCGACTTCTTCGGCGACGACATGGTGTTCACGCCCTCCACGCTGCCGCGCCAGCGGATCATCCTGCCGGCCGAGAACTTCTTCCTCACGCCGCTGGCCGACGGCGCGGCGATGCTGATGTGCGTGTCGTCGGCGCGCGTGCAGAACGCCGAGGCGCTGATCACGCAAACCGGCGAGCGGCGGAGCTTTGCCGGTTGCGAAGTCGATTGCGTGCCGGGCAAGAGCCTGTGGGTGGCCTCGCTCGACGGCAGCTGGCTTTGGCACGAGCAGCCTGCCGATCTGCGGGCCGATATCGTCCTGGATTGGCAACCGCCGTTTCCCGCGAAGTGGCGGGCGGATTTCGCCGGCGACGAAGGGTTTGCCCAGTCGTGGTACTTCTTGGGCGGGCAAGGTACGGACGAGGACATCCCGATCCCTGCCGGACAAGTCTGCCCGTGCCGGATCGACGGCCGGCGGGCGGTGGTCCACAGCCAGTTGGTTGTCCGTGGCCCCGCCGGCTTGCCACCCCACCCGCTGCTGGTCTACCCGCTGGACCGCAGCCGGGCCACGCCGCTGACCGCGTTCTGCCCCACCGACGTGCTGCGCAACACGCTGGGCGTCGGGCCCTGCCAGTACATTCTGCAGACGGAGGGGCTGCAGTCGGATACGAATCCCACCCCGGACAACGTCATGACCTGGATCGAAAAGCAGATCGTCCGCAAACGGCACAAGAAATCCGCCGAGGAAATCCGCGACCTGGTTCAACAGATGACCCAGCACGTGGACCATGTGGCGGAACGCATCCAGCGCTATGCCAAGCTGGGCCACGACGTGCAGCAACGGTGTACGGAAGCCGAGGCCAGCAGCTCGCTGCGGGCTGCCGCGGCGGCACTGCAGCCGATCGCCGCAGGAATCCAGTCGGAAGCGACGGCAGCGGAAGTCACGGCAGTTCCGCAACGCGTCAGAGGACTGGCCGCTCAAGTTGCCGCATTGACGGACCAGACGGACCCGCTGGCCGAATGCCAGCGGCTGGGCGCCGATTTGCGGACCCTCGGCGCCACCCAGGATCGCGTTCTGGCCAACAGCCGAATGGAAGCACGCTGGCTCCGCGCGCGAGCCAAGATGCTGGCCGCCGATGAGCCGGCGACGGCGACTTGGACGCAGAGGACGCAGCATTTGGTGGATGCCGCGCTGCAGGACAAGCGGTAAGATCGGTGCGCCGTTTGTGTACGTATCTCTTGGACAGATTTCGTTTCCATGGACCTCGCGCCGGTGGGACGGCAACTGACAGCTAGCAAGGAGTTTTCCAGCCCGTCCAGCTCCCCACCGACCTCGTGTCGGCGGAAGCGGTGATGGTGAGCTACCTTCCACATCAGGAGTTTTCAGTATGGTTTGTCTCGGTGTTCGCGTTCTGGTGGTCGCTTGGTTGTTGAGTGTCATTCCGGGCGCGGCGGCGCAGTCGCCTGTTCCGCCCCGCACGCCCACGAACCTGTTTGGCAACGCGGGTTTTGAAGACGGGCGCGACCTATGGCGCATGGACCGGGCCGGCAAGACGGCGGCCGAATTCACCGTGGACGACACGGCGGCCGCGTCCGGCCGGCGGAGCGCGCGGATCCGCATCGACGCGGTGGACGGCTGGGGAGTTCAATTCGGCCAGGCGTTCGAGGCGGGGCAGCCGGGCCAGACGTACACGTTTGCCGTGCTGGCCAAGAGCACGCAAGGGCCCGTGACGCTCCGGCTGGAAGTCGAACGCCGCGCCCAGCCGTGGGACCGGGCCGGGGCCAGCCCGCCGCTGACCGTCGCCAGCGAGGACTGGCAAGAGTTTCACGTGACCTTCCAAGTCGACCAACCGTTTCCCGAAGGCTGGTTCGCTTACGTCAGCTGCAGCCAGCCGCACGCGGAATTTCGCCTCGACGCCTTGCGTTTCTACCAGGGCGAATACGTCCCCCGCGAGCAGGCCGACCAGCAGCAAATGGCCGCAGTTGCGGTCCACCTGTTCGACACCGCCGTGTCGTCGCCCGCACCGTTGAACGCAGCGGCGCTCATTCAGCGAACCGGCTGGACGCAGCTGCCGGAAGATGAAACGGAGCACCGATTCCGCGGCGACGCCGCAATCGTGAACGACCGGCTGGCCGTGGTCCTGCGGCGTGGCGCGGGCGGAGCGGAGGTCTACTCGCCGGACGCGCAAGGCTGGACGCTGCGAGCCGTCCTCGCGCCTGACAGCGCTGCCCCTGGAATGTCGCTGACGTCGGTGACGATCGTCGACAACACCCCCGTGGAAACGTCCGTCGACGCAGTATTCGCGACGTCCGGCGGCGAGTCTGGCAGCTTGCGATTCAGTCTGGGCATGGGCCAGATGTTCGTAGCAACCGAACCGCGGGCGAACGTGGCCGGTTTGAGCGTCGCCGCACCGTGCCGGTTTGCCGTGTTGCCCGATTTCTTTGCCGACGACATGGTCATCGACGCCGCCGAGTTGCCTGTGGCCACCGCCGAGCTGCCCAGCGAGAACTTTCTCCTGCACCTGCTGCCCGGCCGCGACGCCGCGGTCATGACGGTGGCCAGCCGGCGAGAACGCGATGCGCAGATCACGCTTTCGGGCGAAGGCGAACAACGGCGGATCGACCACAGCGTGATGTACTACGGCGCCAAGGGCAAAATCTGGGTGGCGGTGCTCGGCGGCCGCGACGTCTGGCACCAGCGCGACGTGCGCGACGACGAAGCCGGGCACATCATACCGCTGGATTGGACGGCGCCGTTTCCCGCTCAGTGGCGCGTCGATTGGCGGCAGACCGACCAACTGACCGCCAGCTGGGAAATGGTCGCCGAGCAAGGCAACGGCGAGTTCATCAAGCACGGCTGGTTCGGCAATCCGGAGACGCTGCCGGCGACCCGCCTCCGCTGGACGACCGTCTACGGCCGATTCCCGTACCCGTGCTGGCTCGATCGCGAAGGACGCGGATTCTTGCAGCCGCTGGTGCGAACCGTGCAGTTCGCCGGGCCGGCGGTGATCTATCCGATCAACCGGGCCCGGAGCACTCCGCTGGATCAGTTCACCGTGGTGGATGTGGTGCGCGCCACCTTGGGCGTTGGACCCTGCGAGTACATCCTGGACGTCGAAGGCCAGGGCGCGACGCGCAAAGGCCGCGCCACGTGCGCCACTCGCGATGCCCTCAAGGCCATCTACAGCGCTCGTCAGCAGAAGCAGCGGCGGGCCGAAATCGAAACGATCCTGGAGGAAGTCGTGCAGTTCGTGACCCACATCCGCAGCCGCATCGACCAGTACGTCGCTTTCGGGCACGAAACGCTGGCCTATCTGGACCAGCAGAAGCAGACCCATCCGGAACTGGGCGAATTCCTGGCGGATATGGAATCGGCGACCAAGGCCATCGACGCCGCCTTCGAGAAGCGCAAGGCGAACATTCGCACGCCGCAATACGTCATCGACCTCACGGATGAATTCCGCAGGACGCTGTTGGACAACGAGGGAGACGACGCGCTGCAGCGGTGCACGAAAATCACCGAGGCGATTGTCGTCGTGGGCGGCAATCAGGACGAGCTGGTGGGCGAATGCCGCAGCGCGGTCAAAATCCTCCGCCAGCGGGCTGGCTTGGCGATGGCCCAACAGCCGCAGGCGGCGGCAATCGCCAAGGAAATCCGCGAGCGGACCCAGAAAGTCCTCCGCCAAGCGGCCTCGTACGAGGCGCCGCGGCACTGAACCGACACGCGAGCTAGTGCGTCGTCAAGGCTAAATGTTGGGGTAGCCGAGGTGGCGTAAGCTTCCAGCTTGCGGCGATTCGTTACCGGCAAGCTGGAAGCTTACCCCACTTCTTAGCATTGACGATGCACTAGGCGGATTTCGCCGGGAGGAATAGGGGAGGAATGGGAATCATGAGAGGAATGAGAGAGGCACCTGACGGAGAGAAGGAAAGCATGACTCGCACCGACCGCAGATTTCGGATGCTCCAGTGGTTCTGGAGCCTGCCTCTGGGCCTGCTTGTGGGCTGCGGCCAACCCGCCAGCCAACCGCCGCCGGCGCAGCAGACCCCGACGGCCTCCCCGGCCAAGGCGTCCGTGGCCGCGCCTCCCAAGTCCGGCGCCGAGATGGTGCTCATCCCGGCCGGCGAATTCACGATGGGCGACGAGGCGGGGGAGGACGACGAGCGGCCGGCGCATCGCGTGACATTGAGTGCTTTCTACATGGATGTCACGGAGGTGACCCAGGCCTCGTTCCAGGCGCTGATGGGTCGCAATCCGGCCAAGTTCGCCGCTCCCGACAAACCGGTCGAGCGGATCAGCTGGCATGCGGCCATCCAGTACTGCAACATGCGGTCCCAGCGCGACGGCCTGCAGCCGTGTTACGACTTGAAGACCCTGACTTGCGATTTCTCCGCCAACGGCTACCGCTTGCCGACCGAGGCCGAATGGGAATACGCCTGCCGCGCCGGCACGACCACCCGCTGGTCGTTTGGCGACGACGCCGGCAAATTGAAAGACCACGCCTGGTACAAACCGAATTCCGGCAAGACGACGCAGCCCGTCAGAGCCAAACGGCCGAATCCGTGGGGCCTGTACGATATGCACGGCAATGTGGCCGAGTGGTGTCAGGATTTCTATGCGGAGAGTTACGCGAACGAAGACGCGGTACAAGACCCCCGCGGCCCCGCGAGCGGGGAGGACCGTGTGCTGCGCGGCGGCAGTTGGGCCGTCGACGAAGACAGTTGCCGCAGTTCCGCGCGGAACTTCGAGGCGCCGGGCTTCGCCGACGTCTGCTTCGGCTACGAAGCCTACGGATTCCGCTGCGTGCGGCGGTGAAATTGATCGCGTCGGGATTCATATATCGTGGCGAATCCGGACGGGTTGGGATCAAGAGCACCTTAATCTTTCACCTGATCTTTCACCTAATCTTCCCCGCCTTTGAGGTAGTAGGAAGAATTAAGTGAAAGATGAGGTGAAAGATGAGGGTTTCGGAGTCCGGCGCAGCCGGTTAAGTTCGTTCTGGACCGAAAACCTGGGAGGCAATCATGAAGACTCGCACCCTGATTCTGACCGCTGGCATCCTGATCCTCGCCTGTCGCGGGGGGCTGGCTGCCACTTTGTTTGTCGCCGCTGACGGCAGCGATGCCAATCCCGGCAGTGCAGACAGACCTTTCGCGACGCTGGAGCGGGCGCGGGACGAGATCCGAAAGATGAAAGCCGGCGGACCGTTGCCTGCCGGCGGGATCACGGTGGAAGTCCGCGGCGGCACGTACGAACTTGCGCGTCCATTGGAGCTGACGGAACAAGACAGCGGCAGCGAGCAGGCGCCGATCGTGTATCGGGCGCGGAAAGGCGCAACGGCGAAGATCGTCGGCGGACGCGTGGTGACCGGCTGGCAAGCCGTCACGGATTCATCTGTCCTCAAGCGGTTGGATCCGGCCGTGCAGGGCAAGGTGTTCCAGGCGGACCTCAAGGCGCTGGGCATCACCGACCTGCAGGGCATCAGCGATGCCAGGACGTATCAATCGGATCCGGGGTTGGAGGTGTTCTTCCAGGACCAGCCCATGACGCTGGCCCGCTACCCGAACTCCGGATACATGCACATCGCCAGCGTGGTGGACGCCGGCGGAAAACCCCAGACGGGCGACGCCACGACGCCGGAGGGCAAGTTCGTCTGCGACGATCCGCGCCCGGCGCGGTGGGCCGGCGAGAAGGATGTCTGGTTGCACGGATTCTGGGTCTGGGATTGGGCCGACGTGCGGATTCCGCTGGCCAGTGTGGATGCAGCGGCCCGCTCGCTAAGCCTCGGACCGGCGCCAGGACGGACCTTCCACATCCGCTCTGGGCGCTGGTTCTATGCCGAAAACGTGTTGTCCGAGTTGGACAGCCCTGGCGAATGGTACTTGGACCGCGAGGCCGGTATCCTCTACTTCTGGCCCCCGGCGTCCCTGTCAGCGGGCCAGGTCGTCGTCTCCGTCGTCCGCGACCTCATTCGGCTGAACGATGTCTCGCACGTTGCCTTCCGCGGGCTGCTGATCGAATCGGGGCGCGGCAGCGCCTTTGTCGTCAAGGGCGGCTCCGACGTGCGGATCGTCGCCTGCACGATCCGCAACATGGGCAACTGGGCCGCGAAGGTCTACGGCGGCACCGGCCACGGCGTTGTCGGCTGCGACGTCTACCAAACGGGACAGGGTGGCATCCATCTGGAAGCCGGCGATCGCAAGACACTGACCCCCGCCGGGCATTATGCGGACAACAACCACATCCATCACACGGCCCGCTGGGACCCGGTTTATCAGCAGGGCATCACGGTCTTCGGCGTCGGCAACCGGGCCACGCACAACCTGATCCACGACGTGCCGCACATCGCCATCGGCTTTACCGGCAACGACCAGACGATCGAGTACAACGAGATCCACACCGCCGTGTTCCAGTCGAACGACGCCGGCGCGATCTACACGTCGCCGCCCGACGAGACGTGGTCCATGCGCGGCCACAAGATCCGTTACAACTACCTGCACAACATCCACGGGTTCCAGAACAAGGGCTGCCTGGGCGTCTATCTGGACGACTGCTTCTCGTCCGCCGACATTTCCAGCAACATTTTCCACGACGTGGCCACCGCGATCCTGATCGGCGGCGGGCGCGACAACCTGATGACCAACAACATGTTCATCCAGTGCAACCGGGCCTTCAGCATCGACGCACGAGGCCTCGGTTGGGCCAAGGGCGTGGGCGTTTTCGCGACCAAGGAGCTGATCGACCTCAACTACAAACAGCCGCCGTGGTCGGTCAAGTACCCGGAACTGCTGAACATCCTGGAGGACGAGCCGCTGGCCCCCAAGGGCAACGTCATGGCCCGCAACATCTGCTGGGGCGGGAACTGGGGGTGGACAGAGCCGAAGGCGGTGCCGGGCGTCAAGTTCGAGGACAACCTGATCGACGTCGATCCCAAGTTCGCGGGCCAGGTTCCGGCGGATTTCCGACTGGCGGAGGACTCGCCTGCCCACAAGCTCGGCTTCCGCCCCATCCCGTTCGACAAGATCGGCGTCTACCAGAGCGACGACCGCGCCTCGTGGCCGGTCGAACTGGAACGTCCAGGCCGCTGACGAGGCACTACGGAGCGGCGATCGCG
>CAYPGE010000143.1:0-18897 GCA_964409865.1 uncultured Pirellulaceae bacterium | reverse complement strand
CGATTCCGGAATCGGCCGTCGATCGGGCGCTTGCGGCTGCCGGCGGGTTTTCGGTGCTCGCCATCATCGTGCTGATGGCGCTGTTGGTGATGGAACCGGCGGATCATCCCTACGCCGTGACGGCGGGAGACTTCATGGACAAAGCCTTCGAGGTCGTTTCGGCCCTCGGCACGGTGGGCCTGAGCACGGGGATTACGCCGCACCTGAGCGGCGGCGGGCAAATCGCGATCATCCTGCTCATGTTCGCCGGCCGACTGGGTCCCATCACGGCCTTTATCGCGCTGTCTCGCGGCCAGCGGAAGCAGGCGATAGAATACGCCCAGGAAGAACCTTTGATTGGATAGTCGGATGCCGCAAAAAAAATTCTTTGTCGTGTTGGGTTTGGGCACCTTCGGCTCCGCGTTGGCCGAGCAGCTGCACAAGAACGGTTGCCGCGTGACGGGCGTAGACGCGAACCGCGACCGGGTGGAAAACCTGAAGGACGCGCTCTATGAAGCGGTCGTCGGCGACGTGACCAGCCGCCACACGCTGGCCGAGCTGTCCGTAGACGTCTGCGACGCGGTGTTCATCAGCCTGGGCGAAAACCAGAACATCACGCCGTCCGTGCTGGCCACGCTGCACTGCCGGGAACTGGGCGCCAAACGGATCATCGTCAAGGGCCTGAGCCGCGACCACGCCAAAATCTTGGAAGCGATGGGGGTCGAACGGGTGGTATTCCCGGAGACCGAAATCGCCGTCTCGCTGGCCGATCGGATGGCTTGGCCGAACGTGCTGGACTTCATGCCCATCGATCCGGAATACAGCTTCGTGGAGATCGCCATTCCCGACTCGATGATCGGGCAGACGCTCAGGCAAACGGACCTGCGCCGGCTGTACAACTTGTGGGTAATCGGTGTGAAAGACGCCTTGACGGGGAAGTTGGAGTTGTTTCCCGATGCCGATTACCAGTTCGGCGCGGATCAGTTGATGATTGTTGTGGCGCGGCAGCAAGACCTAAAACGGTTCCGGCAACTCAAGTGAGCGCAGCGGAAGAGATGGACGGCGAATCCGATAGAACCAGGAAGATCACGGCGCTGGCGGTCGCCTTCGAAGGCGGGCTGGGCCTGGCCGCCTTACTGCTGGGTTGGCTGGTCGGCGTCTGGCCTGTTCCGGGAGTCGAGCTGGACGAAATCGTGTGGCGCGACCAGTGGCCCGCGCTGCTGTGGGGACTGGCCGCCACAGGCCCCATGCTGATCGGCTTCTGGCTGATCGATCGCTTCCCCTGGGGGCCCCTGGGAGAGCTGAAACGCGACGTCGAACGGTTGGTGGTGCCGCTGTTTCGAGACTGCAATCTGCTGGACTTGGCGTTGATTGCGGCGGCGGCGGGGATCGGCGAAGAGATGTTGTTTCGCGGCCTGCTACAGCACGGACTTGCCCAGTGGCTTGCGCCGCCCTGGGGCGTCTGGATCGCCCTGCTGGCCGCGTCCTGCGTGTTCGGCTGCTTTCACCCGCTGTCCACGACCTATGTCGTCCTGGCCGCCCTGATCGGCCTCTATCTCGGCCTGCTGCTGGTGCTCAGCGGCAGTCTGCTCGCGCCGGCGCTGGCCCACGGCCTGTATGATTTCGTTGCGCTGGTTTACCTCGTGCGCGGCGCACCGTAGGCCTCGCTGCGGAGTTCTCTCAGCCGCTGGACCGACACGGCAACGGTGTCGATGGCGAAATCGACCTCCTCGTCCGTGTTGAACCGGCCCAGGCCGAAACGGAGACTCGACCGCGACAGATCGTCGCTCAGGCCCAGCGCCCGCAGCACGTGACTGGGCTCCGGCTCGGCGGACGTACACGCGCTGCCGCTGGACACGGCCAGGTCCCGCATGCTCAGCATCAGGGCTTCGCCATCGACGCCGGCAAAGCTGCAGTTCAAGTTGCCGCTTAAACGCAACTCCGTCTGCTCCAGCGCGGGCCCGTTCAGCGCCACGTTCGCCACGCGCCCGCACAGCCCCGCAAAAAGTCGATCTCGCAGTCGCCGCAACCGCTCCGACTCGCCCGGCATCTCTGCCAGGCACCGCTGCAGGGCCGCCGCGAAACCGACGATGCCGGGCACATTCAGGGTCCCGCTGCGGCGTCCCGCTTCCTGGCGTCCGCCGTCGATTTGCGGTTCCAGACGCACTTGAGGGTCCCGTCGCCGGACGTACAACGCGCCGATGCCCTTGGGGCCGTAAATCTTGTGCGCCGTCAAGCTCAGCAGGTCGACCTGCAGTTGGTCGACGTCCACGGGGATCTTGCCCACGGCTTGGGTCGCGTCCGTGTGCAACAGCACCCCCCGCTGCTTGCAGATGCGTCCAATCTCCGCCAGCGGCTGAAGCACGCCGATTTCGTTGTTGGCCAGCATCACGGAGACCAAGACCGTGTCGTCGCGGATCGCTTCGGACAATTGACTTACGTCGATCGTGCCCGCGTCGGCCGAACCCTGGGGTCTGACCGGCAGGTGCGTGACCGCAAACCCGCCGCGCGCCAGCTTGGCCAGCGGATCCAACACGGCCCGATGTTCCGTAACGACGCTGACCAAGTGGTTGCCGCGCCGCCGGGACCGCTCGCACACGCCCCGAATCGCCAGGTTGTTGCTTTCCGTCGCTCCACTGGTGAAGACGATTTCCCGAGGCGACGCACCGATCGCCGCCGCGATCGCTTCCCGCGCCGCGTCCACCGCTTCTTTGGCTTCCCAGCCGAACACGTGGCTCGTGCTCCCGGCGTTGCCGTATTTTTCCGTCAGGTACGGCAACATCGCTTCCAGGACGCGAGGATCGACTCGCGTCGTGGCATGGTTATCCATGTACACCGGCGTGGCAGGCATGGGACGCTTTCCCTTATTCTTCTGCCGCCTTTGCCGCCTCGCTGGGCGCCGTCGCCGCCGGCGGTTCCGCCACGTAGCAAACCAGGGTGCGCGAGGGCAGAATCTGGCGGCCGCTCTTGGGCGGGCTGGGGCCGATCAGGCCCGGATAAACGTCGTTCGGCGCGTGCGAGGCGGTGTTGATGAACAACCGCCACTGGCCCGACAGTCTGGCGACGGAAGGAAAGAGAAACTCCTGAGGCCCGTGGGAGGCATTCAGCATCAGCAGGATGTCGCGGCCCTGGCCTGCCGGATCCCGATCCGCCGGCGGACGCGTCAGCAGGCAGGTCAAGGCAGCAGAGCCGCTTTCCCAGTGCACCGGCTGGCCGCGGTTGTCGAACCAGCTGACGTCCGGACGCGAGTCATGGGCGTGCGGTTTGCCCGTGAGAAAATTCTCCCGCCGCAGCGTCGGCTGGGAGCGACGGAACTTGATCAAAGCCCGGCAGAACCGCACCAACTCGCGGTTGCTCCGCACCAGCCGCCAATCGAACCAGGAGATTTCGTTGTCCTGGCAGTAGGCGTTGTTATTCCCTCGCTGCGTGCGACGGCACTCGTCGCCCATCAGCAGCATAGGCACGCCGTGTCCCAGCAGCAACGTGCCGAGCATGTTTTTGATCTGGCGGATGCGGAATTCTTCCACCTCGACGCGGTGCGTGGGGCCCTCGTGGCCGTAGTTGTCGGACCAGTTGTTATTGTCCCCGTCGCAGTTGCCTTCGCCGTTGGCCTCGTTGTGCTTGTAGCAGTAACTGACGAGGTCGTTCATGGTGAAGCCGTCGTGCGAGGTGACAAAGTTGACGCTGCAGCACGGCGAGCGGCCATTGCGTTCGTACAAGTCGCTGGACCCGGCCAGTCGCGTGGCCAGCGCGCCCAGCAGCCCCGGATCGCCCCGCCAGAAGCGGCGCACGTCGTCGCGGAAATGGCCGTTCCATTCCGCCCAGCGTCTGCCGCCGAAGTTGCCGACGAGGAAGGCGCCGCCTGCATCCCAGGCTTCGGCGATCAGCTTGGTGCTGGCCAGGTAGGGATCGGTGGCAATCTCGTCCACCAGGGACAAGTCGAACAAGATCTCCCCCGTATTACGGCGCCGCAGCACCGCCGCCAGATCGAAACGGAAGCCGTCGACGTGGTAATTGACCACCCAGTGCCGCAAGCAGTCGATGATTAACTCCTTGACTGTCGGATGGTTGCAGTTCACCGTATTGCCGCAGCCCGTGTAGTTCTTGTAATAGCGGCCGCCGTGGTCGGTCATGTAATAGACCTGGTTGTCCAAACCCTTGAAACTGAACACGGGACCACGTTCGTTGCCCTCCGCCGTATGGTTGAACACCAGATCGAGGATGACCTCGATGCCCTCCTCGTGCAACGCCCGCACCATCTCCTTGAACTCGGTCACCTGCGATCCGGGCTCTTTCCCAGCCGCATAGCCGCGATGGGGCGCAAAGAAGGCCAAGGGGTCGTAACCCCAGTAGTTCGAACGCTCACGGGGAACGCCGAAGATATCCAGGATCGGGAACTCGTGCACCGGCATCAATTCGATGGCGGTTACGCCCAGGGATTTCAGGTAGGGGATCTTTTCGACGACGCCCAAGTAGGTTCCGGGATACTTCACTTGGCTCGTGGGGCTCTTGGTAAAGCCGCCCACGTGCATCTCATAGATCACGGTGTCGGCCAACGGATGGTTCAGACACCGGTCGCCGCGCCAATCGAAATGATCGTCGATCACCACACATTTCGGCGGCCGGAGGACGCCGTCGTCCGCAGGCTGAAAATCTCCGGCCAGCGCTCGGGCGTAGGGATCGATCAGACGCGCGCGGCCGTCAAACCAGAGCCCGCGCTCCGGATCACGCGGCCCCTCGGCCTGCAAATGGTACAACTGCCCGTGACCGCTGCTCTTGACCAGCGCGTGCCAAACGCTTCCCAGCTTGAATTTCGGATCGAACTCGATCTCTTCCGCAGGTTCCGTGTCCGCCACCGTGTCATACAGCAGCAAACGCATGGCCGTGGCAGCGTGGCTGACAACTCGAAACGTCACACAGCCTTCGGTGACGACCGGTCCGCAACTGGGGATCAGTGCCAGGGAGAGATCCGGTTGCGATTCGCGCATCAGCATAGACCAACCTCATCAGACGAAACGGTGAGCTTCAAACAACGTCTCCCAAAACACTAACCCCTGTTCCTTGACGTGCTGGATTCAGCTTGAAGCACCGCCGCGATTTTCACGTCGACGTCCGACGGCTGGAAGGACTCGCGAAACTCTGACTGTGACCGAGGCCGGATCAGTGGGGCAGAGTCTAGCGTTTTTCGCGAGGACGATATTGTGACCTTTCGCGTGCTGCACGTCTAGCCACTGCTGGCAAACCGTCGCGAAATCGGGTATCTTTACGCCACGGGGAAACTGACAGCTCCAATCATCTGTTTGCGCCGGCAGCCGATGCCCGCTTCCGGCCCTAGATCCAGGCGATGTCCCATGGCGCGCAAAGTCGTTAGTCGCAAGGCGTTACGCGAAGAAGTCGAGGCGGCGGAACGTTCCGGGTCCGAGGAAAAGAAGCCCGAAGACAAGAAGGCAGCCAAGCCCAAGGCAGCCAAACGGAAAAGCCGAGTCGCTGAGGCCAAGGTGGTTCGCGTCAGACTTTTCTGGCACGTGGTGAACCAGTCTATGAAGCCGGTTGCCAAGTTCGAGTACCACCAAAAGGCCGCCGCCCAGAAGAAGGCGGAGGACCTGAGCCAAGGAGGCAAAACACCCCACTTCTTGCACAAGCACCGTGAAGAAATCGCTGATACCTGATCGGAGAAGGACCATGATGAGGCGTTGGGCTATTGGCAAAGTTGGCGGGCTGTTTGTCCTGGGCATGGCTCTCACGCTCGGCGGATGCTCCGGTGCCGGGACTACGGGCGGCGGCGCGGGTGGGTCTGGAGCGGGCGGGGCGAAAGGTTCCTCCGACGACCTGGCCAGTAAGATCGGCGACTACATGCCACCGTTGGACGGTGGGAGGCTGGAAATTGCACCTCCGAAGGGATGGGAATGGGCCAACCCCGGAGGCGGTGTTCTCGTCGCCTTCAAACCCAAGGGGGCCGAACTTAATAGCCTGCCGCGGATCCTGGTGTCTGTTGCGGACTCCGACTCGGTGGGCATCGACAACGTCGCTGCGGACAACGTCGAAGCCTTCGCGCGCCAGGTAGCCGACTCGCTGCCCGAACCCAAGCCGAAGGAGCCGGTTCGCGCCGTGAGTCTGGGAAAGCACCAGTTCGCTCGCTACATCACCTTCGGAAAACGCAGGAATCAGGTTGTGGCCCAACAAACCGTGACGACCGCAGTCGGCGGCCGGGTGTATACGTTGCGGCTGGAAGTGTACCAGCATCAGTTCGACAAATACCAAGCGGCCCTGTCGGCAGTGGCGATGAGCATGAAATTCCCAGGAGGGGACGCGGCCCAAGCAACGGAGCCTGCAGCGGAAGAACCGCCCGCCGCGGAAGCGGCCGGCAAATCGAAGGAAGAGGCGGAGTCGGATCAGCCCACCGCGAAAACGGCTAAGGAGGAGAGCGCGGAGGCGAAGCCGCCCCAGTAGCGTGCCAGGATCGAGACCAACGCCCGGCAGCAAACGCCTCATGTCACGTTCTCAACGAAACACCCCGGCTCTTTCAAAAAAAGCCGGGCTTGTGTGCCGCCATCGGCAAGCCCTCAACCCAAGAACCGGGCTAATTTCGCCCGCGTCGAGTCGGCCTGCAACTCGGCCTTGCCAAACCCGTACTCCGCCCCGGCCTGCACCGCCAATCGCTGGTGTTCCGCATAGTTGGTGATCAACATCACCGGGACGTCTGCTAGCGACGGATCGTTCTTGATGCTCGTGATGACTTGGATTCCCTCTCCGCCGCGGTCCAGCAAGCGATTCACCAGCACCAGGTCAAAACGTTCGGCCCGCAGCGTCGCGAGGGCGTCCTGCTCGCCGTGAGCCCGCGAGACGGTGACGCCAAACGTTTTTTCCACAAGGCCGCGAATCGCCGCGTGATCCGCGCTGCAATTCCCAACGTCGAGGACGCGCTTGACCATGGCCGCACCTGAAAAGGTCTGTTTGTGCCCGAAGGTCCGGTTTTTCGCTGTCACTCACAGCGATCGTTGTGCCGATTATCGTCGTCCACCTTGGCTCGACAATCCCCCACCAGTCGCCATTACGGCTAGACCATCTCGGCTTTCCCGCTTACATTGTTGCTTCGCAGAAGCTCACCCTGGAACGGAGCGAAGGTATGGAGAGGCGTGGTCGCAGCCCGGAAGATGAGAAGGTCGTGGAGCAAATCCTCGGCTACCTGAATTTCTCTTCCGGCGCTCCGGATCCGCGGTTCCTGGCCAACCTGAATCGAGTGTTTGAATGGGTGGGGGATGGTCGCCGCGATCTGGCGATCTGGCGGGCTGCCTGGGACGCGCTGGAAAACGATCTGGCGGGACTGGCTTCGACGTCCGCCACTTTTCAGAACGCCGAACAGGCGGTATCCGTGCTGCGACTGGTCCGCGACCATGTTGTTCCCGGCTACTTTGCCTTTCATCGCGATCTGCTTTTCCATCAGACGGAAGCTGGCTTGTGCAACTCGTTTTTCGTGGGCCGGGTCTGCGAGGCCGTGCTGCGTCAAGGGCCGCCGTGGGACCAGCCGGAACGGATCACCGCAGCGGCCATCGAGGAGTTGAACGATTTTCTGGGCCACCGGCCTGTGGCGGCCTTGGAGTCGCAAAAGATCGAACCGTATGCCCACGAATGGGTGCGGCCGGTGCCGCTGTACGTCTGCGGGGCCGGGGCCGCCGCCGGACCGTACCGGCGCGTTCTCGAAGCGACCCTCAAGCTGCTGCGGGAAACGGATCCCGAACTGCTGCGGGAAGCGTATTTCGACCCCGACCTGCTGGACGAATTGGCCTTCGATCCGCGGGCTTACGACTTCGATCATCCCGCGAACAAGCGGCCGAATTATCACTTCGGCCAATGGGACCCGCATCATATCGACAACCGCGGCTACTATCGCCGCTATGTGATCCAGCAGGTAACCCTGGACGCGCTGATGAAGCGCGCCGTCGAGTCGCAGGAGGCAGACCCCGACGAGTTGCTGTTCGAGGCGGCGGCGGTGATGGCCGGCACAATCATCATGTCGACGGGGGTCAGCGGGGCGGGTCCGGAGACGCACGATTCGACGGTCACGCTGGCCACGCTGCTGCCGCGGATCGCCGCCTATCGCGACCGCTTTTACGAGCAGTTGCTGGCGCGTATGGAGGGCCTTCATGGCCGGCGGTTGCGGCAGGAGGCCGCCCAGCGGCGGCAGCCGTTTGGCGGGGCTCGGCAGCAATTGAACGCCGAATTGGCGCGGCGCCGGGCGGCTCAACTGGAGCACGTCCATCTGGCAGCCATCTACGCGCGGTTGGGTTTCTCCGACGCGGCGGCCGAAGAAGCGGACGTCGTCCCGGCCGCCTCGGCGCGGATGTGGTGCCAGATCGAGAATCGCCTGACGGCCTGCGACCTGGCCCTGCAGGCCGGTGACCTGCAGCGCGGGTCGCTGCTGATGCAGGAGATCATGGCCTGGATCCATCGCGGCATTCAGTGCGGAGCGATCGTCGATCCCTGGAACATCCTCGGCTTCGACGCCAACTTCAGCCTGTTTCCCGCGCTGGAAAACAGCGTCCGCGATCACCGCGTGGACGAACTGGTGGCGCTGATGGAGCAAATCTTCGCGCTGGAATCCCGGCTGTGGAGCGAAGCCGCGGCTCGGGACGACGAGGCTTTGTCTCGCAGCGTGGCCGTGCGGTTCGGCGACACGGTCGCCTGGTGGCGGAAATATGCGGCCCACGAGGTGTCCGGCGTAGAGGCCATCGATCCGGAAGAGGCCCTGCAGGCCGCCGAACGCGTGGCCGCCGCCTTGAATCTCTGGCACAAGGGCGGCGCGTCCGTCGACGACGTGCGGTTCTGGGCGCCTCATGCCGATATGTTCGACTCGCCCAAAGCCTACGCGCTGGTCATCGGCGCGCTGTTGGAGCGCGACGACTACGTGGCCTCCCTGGCCCTGACCATGCACTGGCTGGAACGGGCCGAGCAGATCGGACTGGAGCAGGGCGACACGTCGTTCTTTGACGTGACCGAGCGCTGGATGTCCGGTCTGCGGCGGCAAATCCAGGGCCGGACGGCGGCGGCGGAAGGCCAGCAAGCCTGGCCGCTGGCCTGCAAGTTCCTGGACTACCTGGAGGCGAACGGCGAGGAGTTCTGGCGGCCACCGACGTTTGACTTGGGCGCCGCTCCGTCCCGCCGCAACCATCAGGACCAGCAGTTCGAGGACGGCGCCGACGAAGCGGACGAGGACCTGGACGACGACTTGTACGAAGCCGCCTACGACGGCATGGTGTACCGCGACAGCACGGACGACGGCATCGACAGCCAACTGGTGGATTCCGGCCCGCCGTCCGACGACGCCCTGATGGCCGAATCCCGGCGGCTGGGTTTGCGGCTGTCCTTCATCAGCAGCGTGGCTCGGCTGTGGCAGTTGGCGGCCAGTTTCGCGCTGGCCGAAGGGCAGAAGGGCGACGACTTCCGCGAGATCATCTCCCGCTGGATTCAGCAGGCGGCGGACCATCGGGCTCGAATGCGCGAGTTTCTGGACGCCGTCGCCGCCTTTCCGCTGCCGACACCGTCCGGCGATCACGATTCGATGGTCGAGTACGACCGGCTGCGTTTGATCAAGGAATCGATCCTGGAACAAGGCATCGCGACCAGCGTCGACGTGTCCGATGCAATCCGCGTGCTGGCGGCCGCCGCTTACGACGGCGAGCACGACTTGCAGGCGGCCACGGGGGCCCTGGAACTGGGCGACGACGTCGCCCGGGCCACGCCCATCTTCTCGGGCATTCTGCAGGGCAACCGAGCGGTGATTCGGCAGCGCTGGCGCGGCTTGCTGCACGCCCTCTCGCGGCACTCGCTGTTGTACGTGCCGCTGGTCAAGGGCGGCGACCCGCACGACATCGTCGCGGCCCGGACGCGGCAGCGGCTGATCCAGGATCTGCTGGCCTGGCTGCCCCGCCTGGGTTTGATCGTCGAGACGTGCCAGGCTGTCGAGTTGGCTCGCGAAATGGAGCGCCAGCACCCCGTCGGCCCCGGCGCGGTGACCGAGTTCGACGAGATGTTCAAAATGGGCTACAAGTCGCTCGTCCGGATGGTGGTGCATTCCGCCGCCAACTGGACCAGGGGCCGCCGCGGCCGCGCGGCTGGCGAAGCCGGCGCGCGAACCGTCGTCGAATGCCTCAAACAGCTGACGGAGTCGCTGCTGTCGAGCTGGCTGGCCCACAGCAAGACGTTGCGGCTGTCCGTGCTGGAGAAGGTCAAGGATCGTCAGGAATGGAGCCGGCTGGTCGCGTTCGTGGAGAAGTACGGAGCGGACTTGTTCACGCAGCGGTTCCTGAACCTGGCCAACCTGCGGGCCATCCTGCACCAGGGAGTCGACGCTTGGCTGACCCAGCTGGAAGAAGAGCCGGAACCGGAAGTGGCCGAGCACCTGTTGACCGATCTGGACCAGGGCCGGACGTCCCGTCAGGTGGCGGTCGAGGTCCTGTCCGTGATTCTGGAAGCGATCGTCGAGAACTACGGCGAGTACCGCGACTATAACAGCATGACCACGCAATCGGACCGCGGCGAACTGGTGTACATGCTGCTGGATTTCCTCCGCCTGCGCACCGAGTACGACCGCATCTGCTGGCAGTTGAAGCCGGTCGTGTGGGCGCACGAAATCCTGGTCCGCGGACGGCAGACGTCGGCGGCCGAGATTTGGCGCCGCGAGTTGGCCGAGCAGACGCACCAGGAAGCGGAGTCGTTCCTGCGGAAACTGGCCAAATTGCAGAGCCAGTACGCGATGCGGATGCCGACGGTGGCCGACCGCTTGGGCGAGCGGTTTGTCCGGCCGATGGTGATCGACCGGATTCGAGCCCTGGTCCAGCCCGCTACGGAAGAAGCCCGCAGCGGCCAGCCTGGTCCGAATTTTGCCCTGCTGAGAAAGGAAATCGCGTTGCTGACCCGCGAACCGACGGGCGTCGGCCTGGACGTCCCCGCCTGGCTGATGGCCCTGGAGGAGGAAGTCGGCGCCGTCACGCAGGACAGCCCCGACGCCGATTCCACGACACCCTGGGACGTCGTCATCCCCCAGATCACGATTTCCCTGGAAGAAACCCAGCGGCAGCTGGAGAAGTGGTCCGCACGGAGGTAGGGACCGGCGAGGGAATCAGTGTCGTCTTTCGCTCCGCGAAAGAACGTCCTTTCGCGGAGCGAAAGGCGACCCAACACTTATTTGTTCGGCGGTCCTACGTCAACCGCCGCCCACCAGAGTCAAATTGTCGCGGTGGATCACTTCCTCGTACGGCCGGTGGCCCAGCACCTGAGCGATGCGGTTGGACGGCAAGCCCATGATCCGTTGGATGTCGGCGGCTGGATAGTTCGTCAAACCGCGGGCGATCTCCTGTCCGCGTTCGTCGCACAGCCCCACCACGTCGCCTTTGCTGAAGTCCCCCTCGGCCGCCACGATGCCGATGGCCAGCAGGCTCCGCCCCTGCTCGGACACCGCGCGCACGGCGCCGGCGTCCAGCAGCATCCGCCCGTGCGGCCGCGCGGAGAAGCCGATCCAGCGCTTCCACGGACTGACCGACTTGCCCTGCGCCAGGAACAGCGTCCCCAATTCCTCGCCGGCCAGGACACGCCTGAGTACTCCGGGATGGCGGCCACCCGCAATGATCACGTTTTCGCCGGCCATGGTGACGATGCGTGCCGCCTCCAGTTTGCTGGCCATCCCGCCCTTGCTCAGCCCGGTGACACGGTCTCGCACCAGCGCGCGGACTGCGTCGTTCAGCCGATCCACCGTGGGAATGACCTGAGAACCGGGTTCGCCAGGGTCGCCGTTGTACAGGCCGTCCACATCGGACAGAATGACCAGCAACTGGGCTCGCAACAGGTTGGTGACCAGCGCCGCCAGCCGGTCGTTGTCCCCGAACGTGGTCATCAACTCTTCCACGGCGACCGTATCGTTTTCATTGATGACGGGGATCGCGTTGAACTCCAACAACGACAACAGCGTGTTGCGGACGTTCAGGTACCGCGTCCGATGGCTGATATCGTCCGCCGTCAGCAGCACTTGCGCCGCGCGGCGGCCGTGCTTGCGGAACGTGCGATCGTAGGTTTCGATCAGGTTGGTCTGGCCCACCGCCGCTACGGCCTGCAGTTTGGCCAAATCGATGGGCCGCTGCTTCAAACCGAGCACGCTCATGCCGGCGCCGACCGCGCCCGAGCTGACCAGCACCACACGATGTCCGGACTGGTAGGCCGCAGTGACATCCTCGGCCAGGCCGGCGATCCGTTCTTCATTCAACTGGCCATCGGCGTGAGTCAGCACGCGGGTGCCGACTTTGACGACCAGCATCCGGGCGGTGGCGGCGATTTCTTGACGCAGGAGGTTGCACATAAGGGCCCTATTCGACAGATTCTTGAGCATTTCGTCAACGGCGGTTGCCGTGGATGAACTTGATCCGACGGCGCCAGGGCTTTGCTGTTTGTGTTTCCCCCACCTCCGATTAGAATAGGCCCCATCGATTACTTCGGGAGAGGACCTAGCGCTATGAGTATCGACATTGCGGTGGTGCCGGTGGCCGGCCTGGGAACGCGGTTGCTGCCGGCCACCAAGAGCCAGCCGAAAGAGATGTTGCCCGTGGGCCGCAAGCCGGTGGCGCAGCACGTGGTGGACGAGTTGGCCCAATCGGGCATTCGCCGGCTGCTGTTCGTCACCGGCAAGGGCAAGCACTCGATCGAGAACCATTTCGATATCGACTGGGAATTGATCAGCTACTTGCGGGAGACGGGCCGCGAGCGGGAATTGGCCGAATTGGACTTTGAACGCGAGGACCTGGAATTCTTCTACACGCGGCAGCGGCGGCAACTGGGGCTGGGGCATGCCGTGCTGTGCGCCCGGCCCCTGGTGGGCGACCAGCCGTTTGTGGTGGCCTTGGGGGATTCGATCATCGGCATCAATGCCCAGTCGGATATTGTCCGCCGCATGATCGAGACGTTCGAGGCCAGCCGCGCGGATGTGGTCGTCGCGTTCGAGGAAGTCCCGCGCGAAGAAGTCTTCCGCTACGGGATTGCTCAGCCGCGGGGGGCCGTCGACGATGTGTTTGAACTGGAACGTCTGGTGGAAAAGCCCGACGTCGCGGAGGCTCCCAGCAACCTGGCCGTCGCGGCCCGCTACGTGTTCAGCCCGGTGATCTTCGACAAGCTGGTCGAAACGAAACCCGGCAAGGGAGGCGAGATTCAGCTGACCGACGCGATTCAGATGCTCCTGGAAAACGGCGGCAAAGGGTTGGGATTGCGATTGCGCCCCCACGAACGGCGTTTCGACATCGGCAATTTCGACAGCTATTTCCGGGCTTTCTTCGAGTTTGCCCTGGCAGACGAGAAATGCGGTCCGGGTCTGCAGCGGTTTGTCAAGACGTTGTTAACGACATGAAAATCATTCACCAGCAAGGATTCGCTCGCGCGGGCCTGATCGGGAATCCGTCGGACGGCTATCACGGCAAGACGATTTCGTTCCTGGTCAAGGACTGCCACGCCGACGTCATCTTGTACGAGTGGGAAGACCTGGAGTTGATCCTCAGTCAGGAGGACCGCAGCCGGTTCGATTCCATCCACGAGTTGACCCGCGATGTGCGATTGCACGGCTACTACGGCGGCGTGCGGTTGGTCAAGGCCACCATCAAGAAGTTCGCGGACTACTGCCGGCGGCAGAACTTGCCCCTGCACGGCCAGAATTTCTCGATCCGCTACGAGAGCAATATCCCCCGGCAAGTCGGACTGGCCGGTTCCAGCGCCATTATCGTGGCTACGCTGCGGGCGCTGATCGAGTTCTACGGCGTGGAAATCCCGCTGCACCTCCAGCCGTCGCTGGCGTTAAGCGTCGAAACCGAGGAACTGGGGATCGTCGCCGGTTTGCAGGACCGCGTGATTCAGGTCTACGGCGGGCTGGTGTTTATGGATTTCGCCCGCGAGGCGATGCGCCAGGAGTGCGGATATGGCTACGGCGTGTATGAACGCCTGGACCCGGCATTGCTGCCGCCGCTGTACCTGGCGTACAGCGAACAGGAGGGCGAGCCCACGGAAGTCACGCACCGTCCTTTGCGAGTGCGATTCGAGCAGGGCGATCCGGACGTAGTGGCCGCCATGCAGAAGTTCGCCCGCCTGGCCGCCGAAGCGAAGACCGCGTTGCTCTGCGGCGACGCCGGCCGGCTCAGCCGCCTGATGGACGAAAACTTCGACACGCGGCGGAGCATCTGCCCCTTGCAGCCGGCTCACGTCCGCATGGTGGAGACCGCACGACGCGCCGGCGCCAGCGCCAAGTTCGCCGGTTCCGGCGGCGCCATCATCGGCGTCTACCAAGACGAAGCAATGTACTTGCGGCTCAAGAAGGACCTGGAGGCCATCGGCTGCCGAGTGCTGAAGCCGGTCATCGTGTGACGTACAAGTAGCATGGCTCTCCGAGCCGTGCAAGTCATCGCTGGACTTTCAGAAAACGCGCACGGCTCGGAGAGCCATGCTACGGGGGAGGATGAAACGATGAAGCGAAATTCGCAAGCGTCTTCGGACCGTCGAACCGGACGCAGAGACTTCTTGCTCCAGACGGGCTGCCTGCTCGCCGGCGCGGGGATCGGTTGTCTGACACGAGAGTCGGCAGCCGCAGACAGTGAAGATCCAGCCGTTCCACTCCTGCGGATCGGACTTCTGACCGACCTCCATTACGCCGACAAGCCGGCGGCCGGCAGTCGCCACTACCGGGACAGTCGGGCCAAGCTGGCGGCCGCGGGCAAACGGTTCGCGGAGGCCAAGACCGACCTGGTGATACAACTCGGCGATTCCGTCGACACCGCGACTTCGCTGGAGGCCGAGAAAGAGGCCCTGCGCAACATCCACGCCGAGTTCGCCGCGATCCCCGCGCCGCGTCACTACGTGTTGGGAAATCACTGTGTCTCGGCCTTGACCAAGGCCGATTTCCTGGAGATCGTCGGCCAGCCGAAATCGTTCTACTCTTTTGATCTCAACCAGCACCACATCGTCATCTTGGACGCCTGTTTCCGTAGCGACGGCGTGGCCTACGGCGGAGTCAAGTTCGACTGGGGCGATGCCAACGTGCCGCCCGAGGAGATCGAATGGCTGCGCAATGACCTGCAGCAAACCTCGCTCGCCACGATCGTCTTCGTACACCAACGCCTGGATGTCGCGCCGCCGTACGGCGTCAAGAACGCGCCCGAACTCCGCCGGATACTCGAGGAGTCCAAGCGCGTGCTGGCGGTGTTTCAAGGACACGACCATCGAGGCGATGTGCGCGTGATCAACGGTATCCACTACTGCACGCTGCGCGCGATGGTCGAGGGGGCGGGGCTGGACAACAACGCGTTTGCGATACTGGACGTCTTGCCGGGCGGCGAACTGCGACTGACCGGCTTTGGCAAGCAGCCAAGCTATCGCTGGTAGCGGACGAACCGCTCGCTGACGGTCGGCTTCAGGAACAGCAGTCCGTCGATGTACTTGCTCTGCCATCCCTTCTATCGTGTGGCTGTCGGCGCGCTGCCGCACTCAATGAACTCGTTGTTCTCCGCGGTCGACGCGGCCCATAGTCCCGGTGCGTTTTCCGCCACGGCCTGGAAACACCGTTCGATGACATTGCTCCGATAGACACTCCGCGACGGTTTGCCGAAACGGTCCGGCCATAACGCCAGCGCCGCGGCGTCCTGCTCGTCGAACCCGCTAAGGTGGTTGCCGATCAGGCAGAAACGGCCCCGCAGCTCGAGGGCGGCCTTGACGTCCGTCGTTTCGCCGCGGGCCACGAGGTTGTTCTTGACCAACGTCGTCTCGCTGCCGTAGCAGTCCAGCACCATCGGTTGCCGGCAACCGGTGACGAGGTTGTCGTGAATGTTCCAGTTCACGGAGGGGGCAATGACTTCGAAGCGATCCCCGATGTTCATCGGCTGCGGTGCGGACAGGCGGAAGTGGAGCGTTTCCGGATCAAACGATTCGATGACCGACACAGCGCCGCTCGGTTGGCTCTTGGCGTCCAGCCACGCCAGACGCCAGCCGCGGCACGCCTGCGGCTGGATGCGTTCCAGCGGCAGACCGGAGGGCGAACTGGAACGTACGAAGGTCCGTTCGTCCACCACTTCGCCGACCCGCGACTCGCCCCGTGCGGCGGCAAGCCCCAGGCCGCAGTTGCGAATCAGATTGCCGTGTACTTGGACGTTCAAAGCCGGCTCGCGCAGCCGGATACCGGCAACCAACGGCTCCGCCGGTCCGCGAACGTAGATCTGGTTGTCGGTCACCAGCGTCTCGTTGGCACTGACCTGGATGGCCGTCCGGGCCACCGGCGGCCGGCCCACGCACGTCATGTCGAAAATATTGCCGGCGATGGTCGTGTTCCCTGAGGCGTAATGGGTGCGATCCGTGGCGCCGGACGCTTCGACGGCCGAAGAGCCGAAATTGATGAACAAGTTGTTGCGGACGATCACCTGCGTGGCCCCCGAGGCGGACCGAATCGCGCAGCCGCCGTAGGGCACATGGCTCTCGAACACGTTGTCGGCAATGATGTGCTGCCCGGCGCCGAGGTCGGGGTAGGTCGCGTCGCGATTCGCGGGGCCAAGGTTGCCCATCGCCACGGTGCCCGAATTCCGGACGTAGTTGCCGACGAACTTGACGAACCGCGAGGCACCTTCCCACGAGCAGCCGCCCACGTCCACGATCCGGCACTGCAGGACGCTGGTGTTCTCGGTGCCGCACATCACGTCGTTGAAGGCATTGCGCGCCGAGTCGGTGACGGAGCAGCGCAGGTAGGTGATCCATTGCGAATGCGACCGGCCGGGCTTGACGCTTCCCCGGCTGGGGCCGCCGGACACGAAGCACTCCCCCGACATCCGGCTGGCGTGGCAGTTCTCAACCAGCACCCGCTCCGTGCCGCTGATCGTCACGCCGTTGCAGTGCTTCAGGCCGAAACCCCAGATGTACGTCGAGCCGCGGGTGTTGATGTAACCGGCCTTGTCCCGCTCGTCGAACCCCATGAACCCGAACATGCGGAAGTTGCGAAGGACGACCTCGGTGCCGCCCGCCAGCGTGAAGCAGGCGCCCTCGCCGTCGCTGATGTCCAGCACCGTATCCACGGCACTGGCGCCCTCGATCGTGAGGGCCGCGGCATTACTCACCCGGATGCTGTGCGCCAGCCGGTAATGCCCCCGTGGGACATGGACGCTGCGGTTCTCCTTCAGCGCCTGATCCACGGCCGCTTGCAGGGCGAACGTGTCGTTGTGCCGGACGACCGCGTCCTGGACGGTCCGGTTGGCCGCGTCGGTCAGCGTCAGGACGTTTCCCTCGATCTTTTCGATCCGGCTCACGAGTTGGTCGCGAGCCCCAAAGGCGATGACATAGCCCGATTCCCAATCGCGCTGGTTCAGCTTGACCTCGACTCCACCGCTAAGCGGCTGCCAGTCCCGCGTGATCGCCAGCGGCGGCTGCCAGGTTCGGCCGAGGTCCATGGTCCAGCGGAACGCCGGCGAGGGGGACGGGGCGATATCCAGGATGAAGATGGCCCAACTGCCCGCGCTGCCGTCGCAGCCGCGCACCTCGACGGAATTCTCCACCGGCTTCGAGTTGCGATACGGCTCGCCCGTTCCCCAGAGCTGCGTCGGAGTGAAGCGGATGTTGCACTTCGACACCATCACGCCCTGGCCGACCTGGAAATCGCCGGCGTCCGCCACGGTGATCTGCTTCGAGCCGTCGGTGGTGGCGGCGGTCGTCTCGAATTTCGAGCCCGATGCGCCGGCGTCACGGGCGTTGAGCCATTCCGCGGCGCCAGCCGGGGCGAGGGCTGAGGTGAGCGCCAAGAGAACGGCGATGAGCCTGACGGATTCAGGTAAACGCGGGTCGCCATCTCGCTGACAAGACACCTTCACCAACCGCACAAGGCGGTTGGGGTCAAAGTCAGAATATCCTACCGATGCTTTCATGGCTTGGCCGGCGTGGCGCCGTTCCTTTCTTCAAAGCCGACGATCTGGTTGCCGATCAGTTTGCATTGGCCTGTGGCGGCCACGGCCTGCGTAGCGTCCGCGCCGCCCCGCTCGATCAGATTGTCGCGCAGCAGCGACGTGCTGCTGCCGTGGCAGCCGAACACGACCGGTTGCAGACAGCCGGTCACGGTGTTGTCGTGCATCAACCAGTTGGCCGACGGCGGGAAGACCTCGAACCGGTCGTCGATCTTCATTTCCCGCGGCTCCTGCAATCGGAACCGGAGCGTTTCCGGATCGAAGGACTCGATCCGCGAGACGCCGTCGGGCTTGTTGGCGCGGAACCAGGCCAGGTTCCAGCCCTGATAGCGGTGCGACAACCGCCGCTCCATGGGCACGCCGCCGCGTCCGGCGACAAAGGTCTTGGCGTCCACAATCTCGCCGACGTAGGAAAAGGCCGTGTCGCTGACGAGGCCCGTGCCGCAGTTGCGCAGCAGGTTGTCGTGGACGATCAGGTTGACGGCCGGCTCGGTCAGCCGAATCGCCGTGACGTTGGCGTCGACCGAGCCACGCACATAAACCTGGTTGTCGCTGACGATCACATCGGACGATCCGACGTGGATGGCCGTGCGGGGCCGCGACGGCTCGCCGACGGCGGTCATATCCAAGATATTCCCGGTGATCGTGCAGTTGCTGGTGGGCAGGTGCCGCGTATCGCCGCCGGGCACGATTTCGACGGCACACGAGTTGTAGTTCACAAACAGGTTGTTCCGCACAATCACCTGCGTTGCGCCGCACGTGGCGCGGACGATGTAGCCGCCGGGGCGGCCGTTGTAGAAGGTCCGGCCCTCGAACACGTTGTCCGCGACGATGTGCTGGCCGGAACCGAGTTGTTCCAGGTGCTCGGCGCGGCTGCCGATATTGCCCATGGCGACCGTGCCCGAGTTGCGGACGTGGTTGCCGATGAACCGGACGAACCGCGACGCGCCCTCCCACGTGC
>CAYPGE010000142.1:0-18970 GCA_964409865.1 uncultured Pirellulaceae bacterium | reverse complement strand
ACGTGTGGACAAGGCACTCTGCTGCTGTCGGCTCTGGAGCACTTTCCGACGATCATGACGGCGGTTGGCTTGGACGTCAATGCAGCGCATCTCGCGAGCCTCCGGGAGCAATTGGCCGGCCGTGCGGATGAGCGTAAGGTGCGACTCGTCCACGCCAATTTCTTCGACACCGATTGGGCCGCGATGCTGGCGGACCTCCCGGAGCCGATTCTGGTTGTCGGCAATCCACCTTGGGTCACCAATGCGGAACTTGGGGCCTTGGGCAGCGACAACCTGCCGGAGAAATCCAATTTTCAAAAGCACGCCGGATACGACGCCGTCACGGGCAAGAGCAATTTTGATATCTCTGAGTGGATGCTGATCCGATTGATGGAATCGCTCAACGGCCGTCGAGGCACGCTGGCCATGTTGTGCAAGACGGCGGTGGCCCGCAAGCTGCTGCTGCACGCCTGGAAGCACGACCTACAATTGGGTGCCGCCGCGTTGTACGGAATTGACGCGGACATCCATTTCAACGCGAGCGTCGATGCTTGCCTCCTCGTCTGCGATTTTCAGCCCGGTTGCCAACCGCAGACTGCTTGCGTTTACCCAAGCCTCGAAGCGGAGCTTGCGGTCTCCGACTTGGGGTGGCGCGTGGGTCGGGTGGTAGCGAACGCGGAAGCGTTCGATCGCTGGAGCCACCTTGTCTGCGACGAACCGGACAGCGTGTATCTGTGGCGTTCCGGCGTCAAGCACGACTGCGCCGCGGTGATGGAACTTCGCGTCGCCGAAGACCATTGGTGCAACAAACTGGGCGAACGAGTGGACATCGAGCCGACGTTCCTTTATCCAATGCTGAAAAGTTCCGAGATCGCGGCAGGGCGTACCAAGCGTCCCGCGCATTGGATGATCGTCACGCAATCCGCAGTCAATGCCCCCACGGACACCATTCAAGATCTCGCCCCAAGGACTTGGGCTTATCTTCTTGCTCACGCCCAGTTGCTCGATGGCCGCCGCAGTTCGATCTACCGAAAACGGCCGCGTTTTTCGGTGTTCGGTGTAGGTGACTACACGTTCGCCCCCTACAAAGTCGCGATCTCTGGCTTCTACAAGCGGCTGAGCTTTGAAGTCGTTGGCCGACATCAGGGAAAGCCCGTGGTGTTTGACGACACCGTCAACTTCCTCGCCTGTCAGTCGAATCGCGAGGCGGAACTACTTGCCAGCCTCCTCAATTCCGAGCCGGCAAACGAGTTCCTGTCGGCCTTCGTGTTCTGGGACTCGAAGCGTCCGATCACCGTGGATGTTCTGAGACGGCTTGACGTGCGGAAGCTTGCGGGTCATTTTGGACGCAGCCGCGAACTGCAGCGGCTCGGCTTCCAAGAGAAACGATGCGCGGCGCAGAAGACGCTGCTTTGATCCGCCGTCCTGCCGTACTGTGCGGGTGGCCGTGACTCGTTTAACCGCGACCCAACGGGGAGCGCGTGCGACGGCGTGCGCGTGGGCACTCCCCGCGCTCCCCGTTGGGTGGCGGTTAAACGACGGATTGCCGGACGATGAAGAAGGAAAGGACTAGAATGAGTATCCATCGGAATTTCAGCTTCGCCATGGCCTTCATGTGCACGTCGTCCGCCGTTCTGACGGCGGCGGAGTCAGCAAAGCCCGCCATCCCCGAACCTCAGCCCGCTCCGACCGAGATCCTGATCGGGGCCCATCACTGCCCGCTGTGGGAAGCGGACCAGCCGCAGATGTGGAACCAGGTGGTCAAGCACCCGGAGCGGACCCCGGCCCTGGGGTTCTATTCGCAGGAGAACCCGGAAGTGGCCGACTGGGAAACGAAATGGGCCGTGGAACACGGCATCTCGTATTTCGTCTACTGCTGGTACCGCGACGGCCAAGGCGGGCCGGTCAAGATGCGGTTCGGCAGCGCGATCCACGACGCGCTGTTCAAGTCGCGGTTCGTGTCGAAGATGAAGTTCACCATCATGTGGGAGAACCAGTCGCGCGGCCGGGCCGGGGTGGCCGACGAAGCGGACCTGATGAACAACCTGCTGCCCTTCTGGATCGACAACTACTTCCGGCATCCCAGCTATCTGAAGATCGACAACCGCCCGCTGCTGTTCATCTACCGGCCGGAATTCCTGGTGCAGGATCTGGGCAGCGTGCAGAATGTACGCTCGGCCTTCGACAAGATGCGGCAAGCGTGCCGCGGTGCGGGCTTCGACGGGCTGTATCTGCTGGGCGAATACCGCGGCCTGGACCGCAACCATCTACAACGGATGAAAAACCTGGGCTTGGATTACACGTTCGCCTACTGTTGGCACGTGCAGAACAATCCCGACCCTGCGCGGGCCATCGCGACGCAAATGGACTACCTCAAACGCACGCAGGACTTGGGCGTGTTGCCGCAAGTGGTCACCGTCTCGCAAGGCTGGAGCGGCTGGCACGATGAAGGCAGCATCTGGAAGATCCCGCCGGCCGAATACAAGACACTTCTGCAAAAAGCCAAAGAGTTCGTGCGGACCATGCCCGCCGGCCAGTTGGGCAGCAAGACGTTGCTGCTGGACAACTGGAACGAGTGGAGCGAAGGCCACTACCTCGCGCCGCACAAAGAGTTCGGCTTCGGCTATTTGGACGCGGTGCGGGAAGTCTTTTCGACGGCGCCGAAAGACCACGTTGATCTGCTGCCGCAAGATCTGGGCCTGGGACCGTACGACGAAGCCTACCGCCGTCATGTCGCGGCCGGATTCCGGCCGGAACCGTGAAGATAGACTTCCGGTGCAGCCACATGCAGAGTTGTCCTCAGTGCTCAGAATCACCGGGAACCCAAGCTCGCTTGTTGCGGATGAATTGGGTAGACTGGAACCATTAGTGGTCCCCGACGGAGCTTTGAGTTTTGGAGCAGCCAGCCATGATCAAGACCATCGAAATTGACGAGGAGGCGTTCACGCGTTTGCAGCAGGCAAAAGAGTCCGGGGAGGATTGGTCGCAAGTGATCCGTCGCTGCGTGCGACCGAAAAGAACGCTGGCCGAAATTATGTCGTTCTTCGAGAAGGCGGACCTGTCCCAAGAAACGTTGGATGCAGTTGAGGAATCCGTCTCTCGCCGTCGCGAAAATGCCTACGAGCCCAAGGTCTGATCCATGGCCGTTCTTGAGACGACCTTCATCATCGACTTGATGAAGGAAGCGAAGTCCCGGCGTCCGGGAAATGCTGCGCAGAAACTCGCCGATTTGTTGAATCGTGGCGAGGCGCCCTGTACGACCATCTTTACGGTCGCTGAGTTGTTCGTGGGTGTGGAAAAGGGTACCCAGCCGGAACGTGAACGACAAGCCGTCGAGCAAGCTCTGTCTCCGTTGCCAATCCTCCGTTTCGAGGTAAGCACGGCCCGCGTCTTTGGTGCCGTCGTGGGCCAGTTGGAGAAGCAAGGGCAGGCAATTTCTGACATGGACGCACTTATTGGCAGTGTTGCTCTCGAACGTGACGAACTGCTTGTGACTCGGAACCTACGGCACTTTCGGCGCATTCATGGGCTGCGTGTCGAGACCTACTGAGACCTGCAGCCCAGGCTTGCGCGAGGATGCACCCGTCGAAACGGAGGACATCCGATGAAGAATGTGTTGCGTGTCGTTATCTGCCTTGCAGTTGTCGCGGGCTCTATCAGCAACGTCTCGGCGGCAGACATACTCCCGCCGGCCACGGAGGCGACCAAAGCGTTCTGCATCGACTTCAACTGGGGCCCTGGCGGTGTGAACGGGTTTGCCGGGCCGGGGGTGTGGGCCGATGCGTCGCCGGAGGAGCATGTCCAGTGGTATGCGGGGCTGGGGGCGAATGTCATCCAAACGTTCGCCGTTTCGTGTAATGGGTACGCCTGGTACAAAGGCGGCGTGGTGCCGCCGCAGCCGGGGCTGAAGCACGATTTCCTCACCGAAGTCGTGCGTCTGGGGCACGCCCGGAACATGCGCGTGATGGGTTACTTCTGCGTCGGCGCTAATACGCGTTGGGGCCAGTTGCACCCGGAACTGAGCTACGGCGCGCCCAGTTCGCCGCACATCCCGTTCAGTACACCGTACCTGGATTACTTGTGCGCGTCGATCGAGGACGCGCTCCGCAAGACCGGCATGGACGGGTTCATGATCGACTGGGTCTGGAACCCGACGCGACCCGCCGGCGCTGCCGCCAAGGAGTCCCAGGAGCGCTGGCTGGATTGCGAGAAGACCATGTTCGCAGAACTCCTGGGCCGTCCCTTTCCCGGCGCGGATGAGCTGACCGCCGACGAACTAGCGTCCTTCCGCCGCAAGGCCATCGACCGCTGCTGGACGAGGATTCGCCAAGCCGCCAAGGGCGTGCGGCCCGACTGCGTGATCTGGCTCAGTTGCAGCAACCTGCACGAGCCCTCGGTTCAGAACTCGACGATGTTCCGCGAAGTCGACTGGCTGATGAACGAGGCTCCCAATCCCGAAGACATCGCGGCGATACGCCGGATGATCGGACCCCAGACGAAGCTGGTGCAGTGCCTGGTCGGCTGGGGCGATCGGCATGATGCCCGGCGAGTGCTGGAGCGTGCCGAGTTCCGCCAGTTGGGGATCTACGGTTTCTCCCGGCCCGGTCCCAATTCGCTGCCGCTGCCAATCGAGGAATACAGACGCCACCCGATCGCCCGCTTCACGGGCAACGACCGGAACATCGCCACGCTGCTGCGATATTACCACGGTCTGCCCTTTGATTTCGTCGCAGGGAGAGAGTAGGGTAACGGCACCTAACAGATGTGCAGGGTACGGTCGTTTAACCGCGACCCAACGGGGAGCGCGTGGCCGGTGCCTGCGCCGCGTCACGCGCTCCCCGTTGGGTCGCGGTCAAACAAGTTGGCTGACAGGAGATCTTCTATGTACCGCCGAATTCAACAATTCAACCGTCGGACTGATCCTGGTGTGATCGTATGCATCCTGATCCTGTCCTCGATCGGACTGATCGACAACTGGCCGGCTGCAGCGGCGGACGAGGGCAAGAACACGACCAACGGCATCTGGATTCACGCCAACGTCGAGGATCTGCCCGGCTTGCCGATGGGCCCGTTCGTGCGATTGCCGGATGGCGGCATCCTGACCGTGGACACGGGGCAATTCGCCATGCTCAGCACGGACGAGGGCAAGTCCTGGAAGAACTCTCCGATCCTCGCCGACGCCAGTCGCTACGCCATTCGTCCCGAACGGGCCTTGCTCTGCACGCGCAAGGGAACCGTGATCGTCGCCTTTATGAACGATCGCGAAAAATCCGGCTGGAAGTGGGACCCGAAGATTTCGGACGCGCCCGACGCCAAGCTGCCGACGTGCGTGGTGCGCAGCCCGGACGGCGGCAAGACCTGGGAGCCGCCGCAGAAGCTGCACGACGATTGGACGGGTGCGATCCGCGACATGAACCAGACGGCCCAGGGGACCGTGGTCTTCACGTCCATGATGCTGCGGCACAATCCGGGCCGGCACACGGTCGTGACGTATGCGTCGGCGGACGAAGGCGCCACGTGGCAGCGGAGCAACGTGATCGACTTGGGCGGCGTGGGCCATCACGGCGGCGTGACGGAGGCCACGATCCAGCCGCTGAAGGATGGCCGGATCTGGCTGCTGATGCGGACCAACTGGAAGACGTTCTGGGAAGCGTATTCCGACGACGAAGGGCTGAACTGGAAGTCGCCGGCGGCGACCCGGATCGACGCCAGCAGCGCGCCAGGCCTCCTGGAACGGCTCCACAGCGGCCGGCTCGTATTGGTCTGGAACCGCTACTTCCCGGAAGGCAAGGACACGTTCCCGCTGAGCGGCGGCGACAACCAATGGTCCGAAGTGCCGGTCAGCAACCACCGCCTGGAACTGTCGCTCGCTTTTTCCGAGGACGAAGGCAAGACCTGGACCAAGCCGGTCGTCATCGCCCGCAACGAACGCGGTTGGCTGGCGTATCCGTACCTGTTCGAGGCTCAGCCCGGCGAGTTGTGGATCACCACGATGCAGGGCGGGCTGCGGATCAAAGTGCAGGAGGACGACTTCCTGCCGCGGCGGCGGAGCGACGACACGTATCCGGCACGCTGGCTGCCCGCTGCCAAGATCGAACTGGATGGCCGGGCCGACGAAGCGGACTGGGCCCTGGCCAAGGCCGAAAAACGGTTTGTCTTTCCCTGGAAAGACACGCCCGCGCCGCCGACGGAGTTTCGGGCGCTGTGTACGGAACAATTCCTGTACTTCACGTTCCGCATCACCGACGCCGACATCGTGGTCTTGGACGCATGGCGGGACGACGAAGACGCCGTGTTCGAGGACCGGGCGGAGATGTATTTCTGCCGCGACGAGCAGATGCGGGACTACTACTGCATCGAAGTCGATTCGCGTGGTCGAGCGTTCGATTATCGGGCCGCGTACTATCGCCAGCTGGACCCGAAATGGAACTGGCCGGGGCTGGAGACGAAAGGCTCGCCGCTGGAGGACGGCTACGTCGTCGAAGGCCGCATTCCGCTGGCCAGTTTTGCGGCGTTGGGATTTCCCGCGTTGCGGCCGGGCGTGAAGATCCGCTGCGGACTGTTCCGCGCCGAGTTCAGCCACGATCGCAGCGGCAAGCCGGTCGAGTACCGCGAGAGCATCCACAATCGCGGCCGCCGCCTGGACGGTCCGCCGCCCATCGAAGCATGGATGGCCTGGGTCGATCCGAAGACCGAGGAGCCCGATTTCCACGTGCCCACGTCGCTGGGCTGGCTGGAGATCGTGCCGTAGCTTGACGGCACGCTCCAGGGCTCACGGCACGGCCGTCGCCAGCCGCAGGGCGACTCGACAGGCGTCCTCAAAGTCGGGCACGCACAGCGCTTCGCTGACCATGTGCGGATGGAGTTGGCCGCAGCCCAGGCTCACGGTGGAAATGCCGTGCTTGACCAACCAGTTGGCGTCCAGGCCGCCGTTGGTGACGGCCAGCTCGGGCTGGCGGCCGATGGCCCGCACGGCGTCGGCCGCCAATCGCACGCAGGGTTCCTTGTCGTGCAAGCGGTAGGACTCGTAATCCAGACGGCCGTCGATCTGCACGCTCCCGGTCACTCCGGCCGCATTCTTGACTTCGGCGGCCGCGTTGCGGAACGCCTTTTCGATCTCCGCGACGATCCGTTGCCGAAACCGCGGCTGGTGGCTGCGCGCTTCGGCGCGGATCCGCACGCGGTCCGTGACGACGTTGGTCGCATCCCCGCCCTGGATGACACCGACGTTGCTGGTCCCGCGCTGACGGCCTTTGCGGACGTCGCCGTGCCAGCCGCCCCGGTGCAGGCTGGCGATCGCCAGCGCCGCGATGGCGATCGCGCTGACGCCCCACTCCGGCGCGTTCCCGGCGTGACTGGCCAGCCCCCGGACTTCGATCCCCAAGCGGTAGCCGCCCGTGGCTCCGACGGTCAGCTTGGCCGGGGAGCCGCCGTCCCAGTTGAACGCCATGGCCGGCTTGCCGAGCCGTTGCCGGGTCAGGCAACGGGAGCCGTGCAGTCCCGTTTCTTCCTGGATGAACCAGCAGAAAGTGAGCGGCGGGTGTGGCAAGCCGCGCCGCAGGATTTCCAGGGCGGTGTGAAGAATCACGGCCACCCCGGCGCGATCGTCGGCCCCCAGTCCGGTGTCCGTGTTTGCGGAGCGGATCAGGTCGTCCTGACGGAACGGCTGCGAACCCACACAGATCGGCACCGTATCCAGATGGGCGGACAGCATCCGCCGCGGCGCGCGGACGGTGCCGGGGAGGGTGAAGACGAGATTCCCCGTCTGGCCGCCATCGGGCGTGCGGCGATGCGCCGAGTCGGACTGGACCGCCGCTGCGTCAGCCCCCGCGCGGAGCAGTTCGCGACGGACGAACTTCGACACCTCGCCTTCTTCGCCGCTGGGGCCGGGGATCGGCATCAACTGGAGGACCAGTTCCACCGCCCGTTTCAAATCGGGTTCCAGCGTCCGGTTCGTTTTAGCTGGGTCAGTCATGGTCGCCTCGGATTTCGAAGGTTGACGCGCGCGAGTTCTGGGCGGACCAGAAACCCGGCAGAAGCCCGGCTTTTCCAAGAATGCCGGGCTTTTCCAGCATTTTACCCGCGAAACACGTGGCAGCGTACTTGCGGTCTACCTCGGTTTGCCGTGAATTGGGCGCCGTGATGGAACGTCTGCCCGTATGACGCTTGAGAAAAATGACGCGGCAGGGAATAATAACACCCTGGTTCGCAGATTGCGAGGAGTGTATGCAGCGGGAGGACTCTGGGAGTTCGCGCATGTCGGATGCCGAAAAGACGCCGCCGGCTTCGCCGCCCGGCTCGAACCCCGATCCCGCGCCGACGGTCACCGTGGACGTGAACACGACCCCCACGCTGGTGACCTTCTTGGAGATCCCGGACAATGCCTTGCCCGCGAGTTTTGGCCGCTTCGAGTTGCGGGAAGTCGTCGGACGAGGCGGATTCGGCACGGTCTACCGGGCTTACGACAGACAGTTGGACCGCGAAGTGGCGGTCAAGATTCCCCGGCGTGGGGCTTTCGAGACGCCCGACCAAGTCAATCGCTTCCTTCGCGAAGCCCGGTCGGGGGGAAAGCTGAGCCATCCCAATATCTGTGCCATTCACGATGTGGGCGAGTTTCAGGGGAATCATTTCATCGTCATGGGGTTCATCGAGGGGACGCCGTTGTCCCAACTGGTCAACCCCGCCAAGCCCATGGATCCCAAGACCGCAACCCGAATCGTCCTTCGATTGACCGCCGCTTTGACCGAGGCTCACGACCGCGGGATCGTACATCGGGACCTCAAGCCCTCGAACATCATGATGGACGAGAAACGCCGCGAGCCCGTGATTCTGGACTTCGGGCTGGCGCGGAGTTTCGTCCGCGAGGCGTACGAGACGCAAAGCGGCCAGGTGTTGGGGACACCCAGTTACATGAGTCCCGAACAGGCGCGGGGAGCAACGTCCGAGGTAGGCCCCAGATCGGACGTCTACAGTCTGGGCGTCATTCTGTACGAGTTGATCGCCGGTCGGCCGCCGTTCTGCGGCTCGACGGCCGAAGTCTTCGCGCAAATCCTGACGGCCGATCCGGAACCACCCACGCGTCATCAACCGCACCTCGATCCGGCCATCTGCTCCATTTGCCTGAAAGCCATGGCTAGGGATGCCAAGCTGCGCTACGAATCCATGCGGGAATTCAACAAGGCGCTGCGAGGCTACCTGCAAACGGTCTATGCCGGTTCGCCGTCCTCGCTTGGCTTGCCCTCCACGGCCGCCCCCGCCCTCCGTCCTGCTCCGCCGGCGCCGGCAACGCCGCCCGTGGCTGCGGCACCAACTCCTGAGAAGATCGAGTTCGCGTGTCCCCAGTGCGGACTCCCGGTGCGAACTCCTCTTTCGACCGCGGGCAAGAAGGGCAAGTGCCCCAACTGCGGCGCGATTGTCCCCATCCCGGCGCTGTTGACGGTCGCGGATGCGATCGGCCCACCCGACATCGCGACTCCGGGCCGCCGCCCATCCCAACCCGCGGCGCCGCAGAGCGGCGAATTCTCGTGCCCGTACTGCAACAATCTCGTGCGGAAACCTCCCGGAAGCGCGGGCAAGAAAGGCCGCTGTCCGAGTTGCGGCCGCGTCGTCAAGATCCCCGCGGACGAGTGAAAGCAGGCCGGCACAAGTCCGCGCCGTTCCGGCCTGCCTCTTGCCCTCCCGGATCGCGGAAGTCAGCAACGGGAACGGCACGAAGCATCGTTCGAGAAACAACGGTCCGGTGTTGATGGCGGATCATCACACGGAGTGTGATGGCTACTTTGACGAGGCGACCGCAGTTGCTCGAACGCGGATAAGGATCGGCGAATCAATAACTGTTGCGATTTCACAGTAGCCATCACGCTCCGCGTGATGATCGCCAACAAGAACTGGACAGTTATTGATTCGCCGATCCTAAGCCGCTTGACGCAGAGACGCGTTGGCGGTCAACAACTCGGCGGCGACGGCCGCGACATGTTCGGCCGTGACGCGGCGCTGTTCTTCGGCGTAACCGATCAGCAGGGCCAGGTCGGCCAGCCGATTGATGCGGCGTGGGATGCCCCCGGACAACTCGTGGACGTTCTCCAGGGCTGCAGGATCGAAGACGGCGTACACGTCCGTGGCGCCGGCCGCGACCATGCGGTGGCTGACGTAGCTGATCGTTTCATCGATCGACAGCGGCTGCAGCAGACACTGGACCCCAATCCGCTCCTCCAGCTCCGGCATGCGTTCCAGCGCCGGCAGCCAGGAGGGCTGGGCGATCAGCAACGGCGTCCAGGCGGGCTCGAAATTCAGCAGCAAGCGCAGCGTCTCCATCACCTCCGTGTCCCGCAGCAAGTGGGCTTCGTCCAGCACCAGCACGGCACGGCGGCCCTCCTGCTCGTTGTCGTTCAACATCCGCTGGATGGCGTGTACGCTTCGGTCGACGCTGGCGCCCTCCATGCTCCGGCCGGACAGCTCTTCGGCGACAAACGCCAGCAACTCCGAGGGCGACATTTGCGGGAACTTGACGAACACCAGCGGTCCAAACGATTCCGGCAGTTCGTGCAGGAGCGTCCGAGCCAACAGCGATTTGCCGACGCCGGCGACGCCCGTCAACAGGGCTGCGCCGCGGGGGTGTTCCAGCGCATATCGCAGTTTCAGGAGCGAGACCTGATGGCATTGGCCGGGATAGTAGAAACGGGGATCGCAGTCGTTGTCGAACGGTCTGGCATCCAGTTTCCAATAGGAAGTATACATGGTGGTTGTACGTCGGAGCCCTTGGGTTGTGGCTGTCAGCCTGACCTCTTTGACCGCGCGTCATGGGGAGGCGTCGGCCGCGCGAAAATTCTCGGCGATTCCCACGGCGGGCACGCCGCTGCGCAGCAGCGACTCGGCGGTGGCGGTGGCTTTCTTTTCCGTCGTGTTGCGCAAATCTCGGACCACGATGGCCGTGTCGATGAGGCCGTCTTCTTCCGTCGCAAACAGGTGACGTCCGTCGGACCCCAGGGGCCCCGTGTCGACGATGACCAGCGGGTAATGCGCGGCAATGTTCTGCAGCACCGAAACGCTCGGCGGATCGCCGGGGGCGACTTCGGCAGCCTCGGCGCTGGTCAGAGGAAACAGCGTCAGATGGTCTTCGAGCGACGACACGGCGGCCTCGCTCAGCGGCGCCTTGCCGGCGACGACTTCCCGCCAACCGCAGGGCGTCTCGATGCCCAGTCGCGGCCCCAGTTGCGGGTTCTTCAGGTCGGCGTCCACCAAGGCCGTCGGGACGCCGGCCGCAGCGGCGCAACGGGCCAGGCACAAGGCCAGCGTGGTTCGGCCTTCGCCGCGCCGGGCACCGGTGACCATGACCACGTGGTGGCTGTCCTCCGTGGCGGCCTTCAGCCGCAGGCCGACACTGCGGAAATAGCGCTGCTCGGCCTCCATCAACCGCTCGCAGATGGGCGGCCACGCCAGGCGATCGACTTCCCAGTCCGGCGAAAACGCCGAATCGGCGTCGACATCGCCGTCCGCCTCGGTGTCCGCATCTGCCGTCGAGAAAATCGTCCGCAAGGGAGCCGTCCGCGGCGACGGCTCGGCAGCGGCGGATGGGGCCGCAGAGTCCGTCGCACCCGTGGTCCGCGAGTCGCCTGCGGCCAGACTCTCGGCATCCGTCTGGGGATGATTCGGGACCGCCGCCTGAGGCGCAGCGGCCGGCAAGCCGGAGGGGGGCGGAGCAACGGCCGGCATGCCCGAAGCGGCAGCGGCCGCCCAGGCGGTTTGAGGCGCGGACGGGCCGGCCCTTGGCGCGGCAAGGTCCCAGGCCCCACCCGCACCCGACGGCGCAGGGCCGTCCGGCACGCGGTGGGGACCGACATAGGCCGGATCGCTGTAACCGGGCGAGGCATGGAACGCGGTGTGCGGCGCCAAGCGCAACGTCGCGGAGCCGTCAGGTGCGTCATCGACACGAATGATCCGCCCGTCGCTGTAGGGGCCGTCAGGTGCCGCGGCGGGGACGGTTTCGTACCAGTCCATGTATGGGCTGAGGGCCGCGTCTGACGGACGGTGATCTGCAGCCGCCGCGGGCGGGCAAGAGTCCCTTGTGTACGCTTTGATGAAGGCCTTGTCTAGTGCGCTCATGACTCACTCCACAGCTAATCGCCTTCGATGCCAGCTTCACGCCTGCGAGCCCATGCTGCCCGCAAATCAACCTCCTCCGACCCCGGCTCACCGCACCGGCGGCGGCTCGATGCGCGGCTGCAGGCGAGCGGTGATGGGCTCCCGATCGGCCTGCCCCGCCCCGCTGGGAGCCGGCCAGGCATTGAGTGACTCGGACCCGCGCGCTTGCCCTGGCAGGCGCAGATGGTAGTCGGGCGGGTACTGAAAAGTAGCCGGGTCTGTCACCGGATAGTGGTGCGCGTCGACACCCGCGCCGGTGTCGTGTTGCGGAGTTCCGGAGGTGAGCGGCAAAGGCGTGTCCGCAGCGGCCGGTGCAGGCACATTTGCCTGGCCGCCCAAGTTCAGTCCGCCGGCTGCCGCTGCCGGCCCCGTAGGGTCCTGCGGAACGGGTTCCTCCTGCGGGCTGGATGTGGCAGTCTGATCGGCCGAGGGCGCCGCCGCCTTGGCCGCGTCCGCCGACGGCGGTTCGGCCTGGCCTCCGTTCCCACCGGCCTCGTTCGCTGGCTTCGCGGTCGGCTGCCTTTCTTCTTTGGCAACATCCTGCGCTGCGTCGCCGGACGTTGGTGGAATCGCTGCCGTTTCCTGCGCCGCCGGTGCCGGCGGGGCAGGCAGTCCAACTGCGGGAAGGCCGGAGGGGGGCAGGATCTCGTCGGATGTCATTTCGCCTTCTGCGACCGCTGAATTCGATTTCGGCGATGGCCCGACGATCGCCGAGTAGGCGATCACCAGGACCGCGAGCAAGGCCAGCGCGGTTCCGCCGCGGACCGCCCACCTCGGCGGGCGGAGCCGGGACCAGGACAAACGCCGCCGGTGCGGGGGTGGCATCGCGGCGTCCGACGCGATTTCCCCTCTGGCGGCACCCGCGTTGGGCCGGGGCGATTCGGCGCTCGAGGCAGGCCGCGGGCCGGGATCCATCGGCGTGGGCAGCAGCGGAATCGTCGCTCGTGGTCCAGCCTCTGCCGTGACGGCCTCGTTGTCTGCTCTCGGCTCCGGTTCTGCCTGCAACTCCGGCAAACGGATCAAGATGGGAATCGGCTCATGGGCTGTCCCCGACTTCGTCTGACGCACCCCACGCGGAGGGCCTGCCGCGGTCGCCGGTCGTCGAGTTTTCGCAGTAGTCATGGCTGTGTCTGCTCGGACCAAGAAGTAACGAACCATCAGGAAGATGATCCGCACGGGCTCGGCGTCGTCGTCTCGATGCCGAACGATCCGGGCGGTCGTCGTGGACGGGGGCCTCCGCTAGCATCCGCGCCGGGGCGCGAGCGCACGGGAGGGGCATCTTCCGTCTCCTGTTATCGGTAGCGGTTGTAGCGATCTTGAGTCCTGCGCGGACTTTTCGGGCTGGATAAGCCCGATAGACAAGCTGCCCGACCCGTCAGCGACCGTCTTGCGGGAATTGCAAGCTTCTCAGCTCCCAATTGGCTTCGGCTTTCTCCCCTTCCACGGTCCGCGTGATGAACACCAGAAACGTCAGAGTCTGCGGCCGGCCGTCCCGTTGGTAATCCAGGGCGTACCGGAGGGTGGCGACGTCCGTCCTCAATCCCGCGTAGGACTCCTTTTGCAGACTGTCGCATTGCAGGAACCGCAACTGCCCCTGTTGGCCGGCAGCGATGATTTGGCGCAACGGCGGTGCATCGAAGAAACGATCCATGTCCAATCGGACTTCACGCGTTTTTTTGTAGAAGTCGGCAAGATCCGCACCGGGGGCCTGGCGACTGGACCGCGACAAGTGCAGTTGGTGGGCTTCCGACAAGCGTCCCGCGCGAACCAGCTGCAGCCACTGATCCGCCCGCTGCTGCGCCTCGTTGCAGATGACGTGCTCGCGCACCGTCCGCCACGTCGCGCCCCAAGCGCCGAAGAGCAAGCTGAGCACCAACGCGAGGAGAGCCGCCTTTCGCCCCAGCAGGGGTGGGTCGGCCCGCGCCAGGGACCAGAGGGCGACGACCGCCAGCGCGGCACCGGCGACGGCCGAACAGATCATCAGCGGGCTGAACAGCGCGCCGACGGAGCCGATGGCCAGCACCACGGAGACCACCGCCAGGCGGCTCACGGCGGGGTACTCGACCAGCATTTCGGTTTCCGCCGAGGGGGGCCGCGGATCACGAGGTTCCTGAGACATCGCCGGATTGCCCTGCCTTTACTTCAGCACGCGCTGCAACTCGGTCAACGAAGTGATTCCCTGAGCGACCAGCAGGATGCCTTCTTCCTGCAGGCTGCGGTGGCCGCTGGCACGGGCGATCTGGCGGAGGACTTCGAGTTTCGGCTGTTTGACCAGGGCCTCGCGCAGCTGGTCGTTGACCTCCAACAGTTCAAAAATCCCCGTCCGGCCGCGATATCCGAGGCCGTGGCACAAGGAGCCCTCTTGCTCGCACAGGGGACAGGCGGTGGGCGGCAACTTGGCCTTTCGCTTTCGCTCCGCCTTTTCCTCTTCCGGGGTCGACGGCGGAGGAGGAGGCGTCCATTCCTTGTACAGGACCTTGACCCGTCCGGCCGGAATTCCCAGCTTGGCCAGCAGTTGCGGCGGCGGCGTGTACGGCTGTTTGCAGGTGTCGTTCAGTTTCCGCACCAGGCGGACGGACAGCACGGCGCGGACCGCCTTGGCAAACTGCTTGGCATCGGCCTTCAGCAGCAGGACACGGAGCAGGGCCTCGCAGGCATCCTGCGCCCGCACGCCGGCGATCACCAGCTTGCCCTCGCGAGCGTCGTTGGCGTACTCGCACAGCTTGTTGACCGTGGCCGCGTTGCAGAAGTCCGAGAACACGATCACCTCCGGCTGCGTGAGCATCAGTTTGTGCAGCATTTTGTCCGGCGTCTCGCCAGATGCGCCGTCAAAGGTGGTGATGTTGATGTTTTCGACGTCCGTCTCGTGCTTGCCCTTGTCTTCGACGCCCAGAAAGTCGCGGAGCATCCGGTCGGTGCTCCGCAGGCACACGTTCCAGGCGGTCGTAAAGCCGTTGCCGGGCGGGGCGGAAATCAGTACGATCCCCTGCGGGGCGCGCATGTGCTCCAGCAGCTTCTGCTGCATCTGCTCCCGCATGCCCAGCTCGTCCAAGGTCTTGAAATCCTTGCGTTTTTTCGGCGCCAATTCGATGATCACGCGCTCGCCGGTCTTGACGCCCTGGCAGGTGACCGTGCCGACGAACTTGGCCTTGGTCTGCTCGTGCTCGATCTGGAACTTGCCCTCCTGGCGGGCCCGCCGCTCTTCGATCTTCATGCCCGTCAACGTCTTCACCACCGCCAGCATGCCGTCACCCGTCGCCCGGTCCCGCGGATCGATGGTGTGCCAGAGGCCGTCGATCATGTATTGGGCGGCGACCGCGTCGCGAGTATAGTCCAGCATGACGCGATCGGCCCGCTTGATCAGCGCGTCGTACAGCATCTCCTTGAGCGGCACGATCTGCTCGATCTGCCGGGCGGCGATCTCGCGATGTTGAATCTCCGGGCCGGTTCCCCCGAGAGCATCTAACTCGATCGGCGGTCCGGCGACTTCCTGTTTCTTCTTCTTGAAAAAGATCATGTTTGGGGTCCTCTGAGACTCGTTTCGCAGATCGAAACACCAGGGCCGCCGCGGCGCGGCAGCCGAATCGCCAGGCCGTTACAGCATGGCGGACGCCTTGGCCTCGATGCCCTTGATGGCCATCTTCAAGGCATCGGGGTTGGGCGCCACGGCGAACGCGGTCGGGCGGTCGATCAACTCCGCGTCCAGCAAGTTTTTCAGGCTCATCGTAAAGTCCTGCATGCCGTCCTCGGCGCCGATCCGGATGGCATCGGGCAGCTTGTGATCTTCCCCTTCCAACACGAGCTTTTGGACCATGGTCGTAAAGAACATGATCTCCACCGTCGGCACGCGGGGCACGCCGGGCTTGATCGACTTCAACAACTTCTGGGCGACGATCCCCCGCATGTTGAACGCAATGGCGCTGCGAATGGCGCCGTGCAACTGTTCCGGGAACAAGTCCAGAATACGGCCGATCGTCGAGGAGGCACTGGAGGCGTGGATCGTGCCGAACACCAAGTGCCCCGTCTCGGCGGCGTGAATGGCCGTCATGAACGTCTCCTCGTCCCGCATTTCGCCCACCAGCATGATGTCCGGGTCTTCGCGCACGGCGTGCTTCATGCCGATCTGGAAGTCCTTGACGTCCATGCCGATCTCGCGCTGGTTGATCAGGGCCTTGTCTTCCGTGAACACGAATTCGATCGGGTCCTCCAGCGTCAGGATGTGTACGCGCTCCCGCTCGTTGATGTAGTTCAGCATCGAGGCGATCGTCGTGCTCTTGCCCGAACCGGTCACGCCCGCCAGCAAGACCATGCCCTGGTCATAGTTGCACAGGTTTTCGATCGAATCCGGCAGGAACAGCCCCCGAAAATCCGGGATCTTGTTGTTGACGCGGCGGGCCACCAGACCCATGTGCCCCAACTGCCGCAGCAGGTTGACGCGGAACCGCCAGGTGATGCCGTCGACGTCGCAGGTGTGGGCAAAGTCGGCGCCGCCGTCCTCCTCGAAAATCCGCCGGTTGCGCTCGTTCATCATGGGCACCAGCAACCGCGTCATTTCCTCGTCGTCGATCGGCGGCCGATTCAGCGGCCGCAACTCGTTGCGGACACGGACCATCGGCGGCCGGCCGACTTTCATGTGCAAGTCGCTGCCTTCCAGCTTGACCAGCGCCCGGAAGTACTTGTCGACTTCCAACTCGCGGTGGCGTTGCAGGAAACGTTCGATGTCCGGATCGTCGCCCGACGCCGTCGGGGTCGGAACTCCCAGATGTTCCGCGTGTGCAGTAGCCATATGCGCAGATCCTGTATGATCAAGTCCAAGTTAACAAAATCGCACCGGGATGCCCCGGGACGCCATCAGTCGTTTGGTCTGCTGAATCGTGAACTCGCCAAAATGAAAAATGCTGGCCGCCAGCGCCGCGTCGGCTCGGCCGATCAAGACCGCGTCCGCCAGGTGCTCCGGGCGGCCCGCGCCGCCGCTGGCGACCACAGGGATCGACACCGCGTCGCTCACCGCGGCCGTCATCTCCAAATCATAACCATCTTTTGTTCCATCGCGATCCATGCTCGTCAAGACGATCTCGCCCGCGCCCAACTGCTCGACCTGCCGCGCCCAGGCCACGGCCTCCAGACCCGTGGGGATGCGGCCGCCGTGGACGTGGACCTCCCACACCTCACGCCCGTCCTTCCGCACGCGTTTGGGATCGATGTTGACCACGATGCACTGGCTGCCGAAACGCTTGGCCGCTTGGCTGACAAAATCCGGATTGCGACAGGCGGCCGAGTTGATCGAGACTTTGTCCGAGCCCGCATTCAGCAGCGCCCGAATGTCCTCGATGGTGCGAATCCCGCCGCCCACGGTCAACGGCATGAACACCTGCTCCGCCGTCCGCCGCACGACGTCGATCATGATGTCGCGATCCTCGTGACTGGCCGTGATGTCCAAAAACACCAACTCATCGGCCCCCTCCTGCTCGTACCGGGCGGCGACCTGCACCGGATCGCCTGCGTCCCGCAGGTTCAGGAAATTGGTTCCCTTGACCACGCGGCCGCGATCGACATCCAGACAGGGGATAACGCGTTTTGCCAACATCTGGAGGCGGAAACTCACATTCGGGACGTAGAAGCCGGGCCCTTCCAATCAAAGCCGGACTTCTGGACATGGGTGGTTTTCAACCGCGCGGCACCCAGTAGCGTAATTGATGACCGGCCCACCGGTCAACCAGCATGCCAATCCGCAAAACCCAAATCGGCACGCCAACTTGACAACCCGCACGACGATCGGCAGCCAATCGCCTGATGCCCCGCGCAGAGATTATCCGAAATCAAGCGAGGATTCGCCAAGGGTGGCGAGCCTGGGAACAACGACCATGCCTGTCAAACTGCGCCCAAAACTCAAGGTTGTCAAACCCAAACTCCAGGGTGACGCTGCCGTCCGCTGGTCGGCTGCTTTCGTCGACTATCTGCGCAGCGAGTGCCATCTGGCCGAAAACACCGTTCAGGCATACCAGCGGGATGTCCGGCGTTTTCAGCAATGGCTGGCGGATATCGGAACAGCTATTCCGGAGCTGGGAATTCGGGAATTGTCGGACTTCGTCGGCTGGCTGCATCAGCGCCAATTGGCGCCTTCCAGCGTCGCGCGGCATATTGTGGGCCTGCGGATGTTCTTCCGCTACCTGCAGTTGGAGGGAATCCTGCAGCGGAATCTGGCCGAACTTCTGGGCAGCCAGAAGCTGTGGGAGCGAGTGCCGGAGGTCCTGTCCCCCGGCATGGTGCAGAAGTTCCTGGAAGCCCCGCGCCCCTTCGATTCGTTTTGGAGGCGGGACCGGGCACTGCTGGAGTTGTTGTACGCCACCGGCTGCCGGGCATCCGAACTGTCGCATTTGCGCCTGCAGGACCTGCACCTGGCGGAAGGCTTCTGCATGTGCCAGGGCAAGGGGAACAAGCAGCGTCTGACGCCGTTGGGCCGTGCGGCCAAGGTGGCGTTGCAGGATTACCTGGAACACGAACGCCCCCAGCTGGCGGCGGCAGCTCCGACTTCGCCTCCCTGGCTGCTCTTGTCCCGCCGCGGCCGCCGGCTGAGACGCGAAGCGATTTGGGAACTGGTCAAGAAATACGCCGTCCGCGCGGGCCTGCCGCCGACGATCAGTCCCCACACGCTCCGCCACAGTTTTGCGACCCACCTGCTGGCCGGCGGCGCCGACTTGCGCCAAGTCCAGGAGATGCTCGGCCACGCGAGCATCCAAACCACGCAGATCTACACGCACGTGGACCAGTCGCGATTGAAGAAGGTTCACCGCCAGTTCCATCCGCGGGCGTGAACGGACTCGATCCTCCGAGGCGATGACCATTCGTA
>CAYPGE010000141.1:0-19152 GCA_964409865.1 uncultured Pirellulaceae bacterium | reverse complement strand
GCGTTTCTCCAGCACGGGGGCGTCGAATTCGACGCCCCCGTGCTGGAGAAACGCTTCCTGGTCTCGTTAGGCCAGAACGTCGGCGAGGGACGGGACCTGACCGCGGCGGGGACATAGATTCCACGAACCTTGTCGCCAATCACGGGCCATTACTCGACCGGCGGGAGATTGCGCGGCGAGTTGCCTGAGGTGCTTAGTCCAGACGGGCCGGCACGGGACGCGGTGGACTCCCAGACTTCGACGCGCGGACGGAACGCGGTGTTCAAATCGGGCCCCTCCCCGACGTCGGGCCGGACCGCCGCCGCAGCGATCCCTGCGGCGGGACCACGGATTTGGCGCAGCATGTCTTGGGCCGCCACCAGGGAAGGATCGATCCGCAACGATTGTTCCAGCAGCGCGGCCGCCTGTTGCGTCTCGTTCTTCAGCGACAGCAGGCAGGCGACGTTGAACAAGGCCGTCGCTTCCGGATGGACACCCCTCAGCACGTCGATCGCCTCGGACACTCGCCGGGATTCGATCAAGGCCGCCGCCAGGTTGTTGCGGTAGCGGACGTTGCGGGGGTCCAAGCGGACCGCCTGCTGCAGGGCATTCAGCGAGGCGTCGAGGTTTCCGCGACGAGCGTGGAACAGGCCGAGATCGTTCAACACCGTCGCGTTCGCGGGGGCCAGTGCTTGTGCCTGCTGGTACAGTCGCTGGGCTTCCTCGCCGTGATCGTGTCGATCCTGGAAGCGGGCGAACGCGATCAAGGTGTTCACGTCGTGCGGATCCAACTCCAGCGCTTTCTGGTACTGCTGTCGGGCGGTGGAAATCGCGCCCTGCGTCTCGGACCACTGGGCGGCCTGGATGTAGAGCGCGGGGCTGAGACGTTCCGGCAGGCTGGACAGTTTGGCAGGATCGGCGGCCGGGATCACCTTGGGCTTGACCTCCAGCGCGGACGAGACCTTGTCGCCAACCGACTTGAAGGCCGTGGTGACGGATTCCGTGGCGGCGACCACCGGATTGGAGGCCGGTGCGACGCTGGGCGTCACCGTCTGGCTGGGACGCGGCGTGGCGTGGCGTGGCGTACTGCCCGCCAGGGAGGAAGGATCCTGGCCAAAGAAGCCGGACAGACTGGTCGGCTGTCCCCAGTCGCGCTCCCAGGGCATCTTCGACGAACAACCGGCGGCCAACAGCAGGACACAGGCCCAGGCGACTCCGGCGCGTGTCATCGGGTTCTTCATCTGGCACCTCCGTGTGCAGAGCCTTTCGGCAAGGTCCCTCGTCTACCGGCCGGTCTACTAGTTTCTAGTTTCCACCGTTCCCGTTGTTCGTACCGTTGCTGGTGTTCCCATTGTTACTGTTGCCGGAACCGCCCCCACTCATGGAACCGCCGCCGGAACCGACGGATGAAAGACGCGGGGACGGGAGGTAGTTGCGGTAGGCCTGCTCGACGTCGTACAAGTACCAGCCTTCTCCGCCGCGGGGGACGATCTTCGTCGTCATGACTGCACAGAAGTTGCTGTCCGGTGCGATTTGAGCGATGCTCCGATACACGGACGTCACCCGCGTTGCGGTTTCTTCCTGTGTGGCAGCTTCCAGCACGTAGATTTGCCGCCGGTGGGGCGGAACCTGGGTCAGGATATAGTGCAACTTGGCTTGGCCCGCACCGGTCAATTCGTTCGTGCCGGGATCGAACAAATAGTCGCTCAGCGTGTTCTGGGATTTCCAGCCGTTATCGACCATCTGGCGGAAGGGCCCCCGCACCAATTCACGGTCCTGACGCACAAATGGCTCCGGCCACACGTTGACGCGGTTGCGATGGAGGTCGACCTGGCTCCAGAAAGTGTGCCACCAGCTTCCTGTGGCCGCCGGTTTGTTGATGGGGGGCGGCATCGGACCGGGAGCCTCTTGGCCCGGCAACGAAACACCAACGGCGAGTGTCAGCAGGACGGCAACAACTGAGATTCTTGTTAGAGCCACGATCCAACTCCGCAAATGGGCCCGCGGAAATTCCTTCTATTCCTTCATCGGCCGATGCGGAGCCAAGCTATGGCGACAAATGGGGAATGGGAAAGATCCGCATTGTGGCGATTATGCGGGTTGTTCAAGCGCCCGTCATGGTGGGCAACAAGACCCGGATGATGTTGATCGCGGCGGGCCCTACCAAGACCACGAAGATGGCGGGAAAAATGAACAGCACCAGCGGAAAGATCAACTTGACGGCGCTCTTGGCAGCCCGTTCTTCGGCCATCTGTCGGCGGCGAATCCGCATGTGCTCGCCGTGCGTTCGCAGCGCCTGCCCGATGCCCGTGCCGAATCGGCTGGCGTGAATCAACACCGACGCAAGGCTCCGCAAGTCTTCCCCGCCGTTGCGCTCACCGAGGTCGCGAAATACCTGGATGCGCGGGATGCCCATCTGCAGGTGCAGATTAGACAACTCGAACTCGTGCGCCACGGCAGGATAGGACTTGTGCATTTCCTCCGCCACTCTCCGCATCGCTTGATCCAGACCCAGACCGGCCTCGATGCAGACGACCATCAAGTCGATGGCATCCGGAAACCCGAAGAAGATCTGCTCGTGCCGGCGCCGTGTGAGCCAGTACAAGACGATGTCGGGGAGAAACAACCCGCCGCCGGTGAAGAAGATGATCCGCGAGATGGCGGATCGGGAGAAATCGCCCGTGAGGAGGAGCAATCCGCCGCCCAAGAAGAAACCGGCGGCTAGACAGATCACCTTCAGGGCCAGGAACACGGTTTTAGCGTGATCCGATCGAAAACCGGCGTAGGACAAACGCAGCCGCAGCCGGCTGGCGTCTTTGAGGTTGGAAGGTTGCAGCGGCTTCGCCAGTTGAGGGGTGGTCTTCTGCACCAACTGCGACACCGCCGAGGAGAGTCGGGCCAGAAAGCCGGAGTTGACCTGCGACGTGCGCGAGGCTCGTTCCAACTCATCCAGTCGCTGGTCGACCCGCTGCCGGCGGCCTCGCAGTTGATCCGAAACCAGCCAGCTGCAGACCGAGACGAAGAGAAAGACAGCGAGGGGAACAAGGATCGTCACGCCGGTCATGAGATCACCGCACTGGGGAAGAGAGTCAAATCTTGATGTCGACAATTTTCTTGATCACGAGCGCACCGATAGTCTGCAAGACGATGGCGGCCAGCACCATTTTCTGACCCAGGGGATCCTGGAACAGGACCATCAAGTAGGCCGGATTGCGAAAGTACATGTAGATGGCCAGGACGACCGGCATGCCCAACAAGACGGCACCCGACAATCGGCCTTCGCCGGTGAGCGCCTTGACCTGGGCACGGATCTGGAACCGTTGACGTATCAGGAACGCGATCTTGTCGAGGACCTCGGCCGTGTCGCCGCCCGTCTGCCGTTGCAGGAGGATCGCGTTCACGAAAAACCGCAAATCCAGGTTTGGAACGCGAAGGGTCAGGCTGTCGAGCGAGTCCTCGATGGAGATGCCCAGCCCCTGTTGCTGGTAGCAGTGATGGAACTCGGCCGCGATGGGCTCGGCCATCTCTTCCCCGATCAGTCTCATGCCGTCGGCCAGTCTGTGGCCGGCGCGCAGCGAGCGGGCCAGCAAGTCCATCGCATCGGGCATCTGGCTCTCGAACTTGGCCAGTCGTTGACGCCGCTTCCAGAACAGCCACAGCGCAGGCAGCGTTCCGGCGACGCCGGCGCCGAAGGGCACCGCAAAGAGGGCGGCCTGCGTCGCCGCCCCCAGCACTCCGCCGAGGAACGCCAGCAGAACCGAGAACGACAGCAACTGCAGCGGCGTGACGCGCACGCCGGCTTGGCGAATGAGCAGACGCAGATCGAGAAATTGCGTCAGCCACAGTTCCCACGCCGGCCGCCGTTCCGTTTCCTCCGACAAAACCGCCGGCTGGAGGACTTCGTCGGGTTCATTCCAAGCCGCTTGCAGGGTCGATTTGGCGAGGGCGTCCAGACGCGCTTCGGCGGTGTTGCCACCGCGTGACCGCAGCAGCGCGAAGACCGCCGCGGCTAACGCCGCGACACCGATAAAGGCGGCCGCCACGGTAATCAGCGAGATCAGTGTCAAGGGCATGTCAGGCCTCCGCTCGGGAGAAGTCGAAGCCGCCGTCGGTAGGGCCGGCATGCATCGCGGCCGGCCGGTTGCGGCTGATCCTGTCTTCAGTCGCGCATCATGATTCGCTGCCGGAAAATGTTGGCCGGCAGCCGTACTCCAGCGGCTTCCAGCTTGGGCATGAACATCGGCCGTACGCCCGTCGCCACGAAATGGCCGCGGGCTCGGCCGTTCTCATCGATCCCTTCCTGAACGTAGAGAAAGATGTCCTGCATGGCGACCGTGTCCTGTTCCATACCGACCACCTCCGTGATGTGCGTCACCCGCCGCGGCCCGCCCTGCAGCCGGCAGACTTGGATAATCATGTCGACCGCGCTGGCGACCTGCTGCCGCATCGCCTTGACGGGCAGTTCGAACCCATTCATCATGATCATGGTTTCGATGCGCGCCACGGCATCCCGCGGCGAGTTGGCGTGGATGGTGGTCAGCGAGCCGTCGTGGCCGGTGTTCATGGCTTGCAGCATGTCCAAGGTTTCCGGGCCGCGGCACTCGCCGATGATGATGCGTTCCGGACGCATGCGCAACGCGTTGCGGACCAGTTCCATGGCGCGGACCTCGCCTCGGCCTTCGATGTTCGGCGGCCGTGTCTCCAGCCGCACGATGTGTTCTTGCTGCAGTTGCAGTTCCGCGGCGTCTTCGATCGTGACAATCCGGTCTTCGTTGGAGATGAAACTGGACAGCACGTTTAAGAGCGTCGTTTTGCCGGACCCGGTGCCGCCGGAGATGACCACGTTCAGCCGCGCCTTGATCGCCCCTTCCAGCAGCATCACCATTTCCGGCGTGAAGGCGTGGAAGTTGAGCAGGTTCTCCAGCTTGAGCGGGTTCGTCCCGAACCGGCGAATTGACACGGCGGGACCGTCCAGCGCCAGGGGCGGAATAATGGCGTTAACGCGCGAGCCGTCCGCCAAGCGGGCGTCCACCATCGGGGAAGTCTCGTCCACACGGCGCCCCACGCGGGACACAATGCGATCGATAATCTGCAGCAGTTGGGCGTTGTCCCGGAACTCGACGTCGGTCCGCTGCATCTTGCCCTGCCGTTCGACATACACGTTTTTCGGGCCGTTGATGAGGATGTCGTTGATGCTGCCGTCTTTGAGCAGCAGTTCCAGCGGTCCCAGCCCCAGCGCCTGATCGAGCACCTCCTCGATCAATCGCTCCCGCTCCTGGCGGTTCAACAACGTCTCTTCCACGTCGCACAGATGCTCGACAATCATGCGAATCTCGCGGCGCAGGGTCTCCCCCTCGATCCCGCCGATGCGATTCAAATCGAGCTTGTGCACCAACTTGTTGTGGATGCGTTCCTTGATCTCTTCAAACGCCTCGTCCGAGATGGCGGCCAATCGCCGGGAGCTTGGCGTCAATGTCGCGGTTGGATTGCCAACGGTATTCATCATCTCTCCTCGGGGCACCCTAGCCCGAAAGTCCCTTCGTTTCTCCAAGAACGCCGAGGGCGGTACTCAAACATAGCTTATGGAAAGCGATCAACGGGAAACGGCACGGGTGCCTCTGCAAGGCCAAGACCTGGGGTTGGCTGGCTGGGATCGCAAGCCGGAGTGTGAGCGAGGGCATGCGGTCATTTGCCGCTTCCCCCTCGCTAACGCTTCGGGTTACGACGTCGTGCTTGCCCACCAATCTCGAGACTCGAAGAAGGCTAGGCCGTTGACGCGCAAGATTTTGCGGTCGCAGAAGACAAGAAGCCGAACCATTTTCCCAGGACGGGCGTGGAGCCGCCCGTCCGTCCCGCCGGCTTGTCACACGTCCCCTCGTCGCCGCACAAGGCCCGCGACATGCTCAGCAACGATTGCGTGATCTCCGCCCGAGGCGATTGCGCGATCAGCGGGACGCCATTGTTGCGGACTTCGACCATCAGGCGAAAATCGTTGGGAACCTGCCAGAAGAACTCGCGGCCGACGATCTCCTCGGCACGTTTCAGCCGAATCGTGTCGTTTTCCGGCATGGCGCGGTTGACGACCAACTTGACTTTCTCAAGCAAACCGGGAACGGGTCGAAAGGATCTCAGCAGACGGACCACGTTCCGCAGGCAGGGCAGATCCAGCTGCGCCACCAGCAGCACGACATCACAGCATTCCAAGGCGGTCATGTCCAGCGGGCTATAGGCTTTCGATAGATCGACAAAAATGTGAGAAAAGGAGGCTTTTAACAGTCCGAAGACGCGCCGCAACGACTCCGGCGTGACCAGGTTGACATCGCTCAGTTCCACGGGGCGCGGCAACAGGTAGAGACCGGATTTGTGCCGGGCCATGGAGCGCCGCAGCAGCTGAAAGTCCAGCCGTGCCAAATTCTGAGTGAGGTCCGCCAGCGTGTACTCGTGAATCGTGTCGAGGTACACGTCCGCGTCGCCCAACGTCACGTCCAGATCGACCAGGATCACGGACCGATCCGGGGAAGCCGCCAAAATGCTCGCCAGATTGACTGCCAGACTGGTGGAACCGACGCCGCCCTCAGCCCCTGCGACGGCAATCATCGTGCAGGTTCTCGCCGACTGCCCGCGGGCCTCACCCAGACCGGCGGCAGCCTGCAGCCTGGTGATCAACTCGTCCAACTCGGCTGGCAGTGTCAGGAATTCCTTGGCCCCGGCTCGAATCGCGCTCAGAATCAGCTGGCCATCGTGGGACCGGCTGACGGCGCAGATCCCGCAGCGGGGTAACTGCCGTGCCATGCGACTGATCAGGTCCAGCGCGCGTTCGGTGTCGGAATCCACGCCGACTAACAAGACGTCGGGAGCTGCCCCGGAGAGAGGGACGGCACCGAAGTCGGCGTACTCCGCTTCCAACCACACGAGATCCGTCCCCGCCAGGGCGGTCTTGATTTCTCTGCGGATGGTCACGTCGCGATCCACGACGACCGTTCGTAGCACGAGATTCATAACGCTGGCACGCACCGAATGGAAAGAACTGTCACCCAAGCCTTCTCCTGAAGAACTCTAGGTCGTGGATTGAGGCTTGGGGCACAAACCTATCGCAACGGTTCGTAACCGATGGGGCCGTACAGCGGGGGACGACCCGTTGCCGACGCGCTCGACGTCGACGGTCCAGCGGAGTCTGGCGGACTGAACGCGTCAGGCGATACAGCCGAGTTGTTTGGCGCTGGCGGCGCAACCGGGCGATGTGGGGGAACCGGTTCGATCCGTTCGCGGCCCAGAGCCGGGCCCGGCGAAGCAGCGGGTGGAAGCGGCGACGGGGTCATCCCCGCAGGCGGCCAGCCGGCTCCGATATCCACCGGCGCAGGCGGTCCGCACGGTCCCTGAACAACGCCGGCAGGACCGCAATTCGGCACTTCTAGGTAGCCATAGCAGTACAACTCCGTGTCGCAGGGACTTACGGTCAGCTGTCCCGGGCCGCATTCGGGTAGTTGATGGGGATTCAGCGGTCCAACCAGCTCGGGCGTGACAATTACCAGCAATTCCACTTCGTTGGCTTTCTCTTCGATTCGCGAGAAGAACCGGCCCACTCCCGGCAAGTCGGCCAGCACAGGGATCCCCTTGTTTTGAGATTCGACCCGGTTCTGCAACAAACCGGCCAGCGCCAGCGACTGCCCTGCCTGTAATTCTACGGACGTATCGACGTTGCGCTCGGCGACGCCCGGCACCTTAAAGCCTTGGAATTCGACGCCGCGGGCCTGGTCCAATTCGCTCACGCTGCCCCGGACTTCGAGCCGAATCGTACCGTTGCCAAGGACCATCGGCACAAAATCGACGCGCGTGCCGTACTCACGCCACTGCACCGTGTAGTTCCCCAGGCCGCTCGGGACGATGATCGGGAAACTGCCGCCGGAAAGAAACGTCGCCGGGCGCCCTGTCATCGTGACCAAGGTCGGCTCGGAGAGAAGCTTAACCAGGTCCTGGCTCCGCAACGCCTGCAAATAGCCGAGAAACTGGCTGGCATCGCCGAAGATGGCGAAACGCACCGTGTCTGCTCCGGATCCCGGCGGCAACATGGATTGAGCGAGAAGGCCGGCTGCGCCCTGCGAAATCTCGAAATCATCGCCGAGGAACTTCCAGTCCAAACCCAGTTGACGCAGCTTCGTCCGAGACACCTCCATGACTTTCACGTGCAACGCGACCTGTTGCACGCCGCCCACCGTAATGCCGCAGATCACGTCCTTGTAGTAATCCTGCGCGAACGTGGTGATGTCGTGGACCATCTCGGTCCGCGGGACGTAGCCGGTAATGTAGACGCTCTTGGCCAGCGGACGAACTCGCAGGCTCGCTTCCGGGAACTCGCTCTCGAGCAACTGCCGCAATTGCGCGGCGTCGGGGCTGACCATCACGTCCACCGTCAGGATCTGCCCCTGTTCGTCCCACAGATTGACCTGCGTCACGCCCGGCGCCAGGGCGGCAATCTGGATTTGATCCGCCGCCAGCGGGGTCGCCTGGACCACCGCCGGATCCGCGACGAAGACGCGTGGGATTTTTTTGCGCAGCTTGAGCACCTGACTGGTGTTGACGGTCAGTTCAAGGCGTTGTCCGGGCTGGCCGAGCCGGAATTCCAGCGACGGGTTGTTAGGACCCTGCGCAGCCAAGTCGGAGGGGACTCCGCTCATCACGGCCAGCAGGACAAAGGCGCGACTGGCTAAACAGATTGCAGGGAATCGCTGTCGAGACACCAGGACACTTCCTTGTATCGTCGATTGGTGAGTGACCACGCCGTCCGTGTGGATTGCAGCGTCTGAGTCAGTCCCGCGGAGAAACGAGCACCCGCTAGTAGGGACCGCCTCCGTTTGTATCTAATTCGATAGTTCCCTTGCCAGTCCTGACGGAATGTTGGCTCCCCAATGGATGCAGTCGGGAAGCCCGCGTCACAACCGGCATTCTGCGAACAACGCGCCCTGCGGCCCGGCCTTTCTTACCTGCGATTGCTGCGCCCAGCCAGTTCGCTTGAGCCGTCTCAATCGTTACAACCGGAACAAAGCAGCGGCCTCACGGCAGAGTGCGGGCGGCCTGCTCCCAGGAGGCTTGCGCAGCAGTCCCGTTTTTCGGCGCAGGCGAGGGGTCCCGCGGGTCGTGGAATTCCCTCGGCGGCGCGGCCAGTGACCTGGGAGCAGCCGTTTTGTCCTTGAACCCGGTCAGCCGCGGCGGTTCTCCGGACGAGTCACAGCTGTATTCTTCGGTCCTCTCGGGCGAGTCGATCACGATCGACCAACCACCTGCGCCCGATCCGTTCGCCGCCTCTGTCTCACTGAGGGCTGGTGTTTCCCTCCGCCCGCCCTCGCTCCTTGGGTTCGCACCGTCGCCGCCGGCCACATCCCCTCGGCCCAACAGCCTTTCTACCGTGCAGCCGCGGGTCTCGTCGACCTCCTCGTCGCCAGGGCTGCGCAGGGCCAGGCGAATCATGCCCAAGTCCTGTCCCATTGCCAGCTTCTCCGCCTGGTCCGGACTCAACAGCAGGGACACCGTCCGCACCTCGTCTAACGTCTTGTCCTTGTCTGGTGACTTGGCCATCTCCGAGTTCACGGCAAACACTTGCACCGCTTTGAGAATCGTCTTGGCCATCGGAGGGTTCTCTTGCGAGCGTTTCAGGACCACGATCACATCCACGTGATCGCCGGGTTCGATGAGACTCGAAACGGACGCTTCCATGGTTACCTTGACCGAGACCGCCCGGAAGCCCTTGGGCACCTTCAGCGAACTGCTGGCGTCGTCCCAGTTCATCACCTTGGCGCCCAGAATCGGCTCGCCCTCGTACAACCGGATGCGAGCGAACTTGTTCTCGACCTGCTTCAGATCGGCCAGCGAGCCTTGCGGGATCTGGCGACTGGGCCATTGCGAGATCCGCACGTTTTCCTCGGTCAGCGGCTCGTTGATGTTGATTTCCTTGGTCGCCACCAGGACAGCTCTTGATTCGTCCTGTTTCGAGGCAGCTCGCAAGTACTGATATACGCCGAGCGAAGCGACGAGGCCGCATCCCAAGGCGACGACGATTAAGACCGTTGACCGCATCGTATTTCCCTCCTACAGATCCTACTATTCATGTCGCATGGTCGATGCCGCGCTCAGGGTCACGTTCTTTAGATACATCGGCGCGGGCAACCAGCTGACCTTGTCAAACGCAATGGCCGTTTCGACCTTCATTTCCACTCCCGTGTCTGCGATGGCCGGATCTGGCGACACCGTAACGATCGCTTCCTGACCGTCGATCGAAGTGGCGGTCAGGTAACCGCGTACGACATTTTCCACCGTCGCCACGGTGGCCCCCTCCACGACGGCCTGCCGCGCCCCTTCGCGCGCCGCACCGATCAGCAATTGATGCACCATGATCATCCGGCCAAACTCGATCATGCCGAACACGAGCAAGAAGAAGAGGGGCGCGATCACGGCAAACTCCACCACGCTTGCACCGCGCCTCTTCCGGGCCCGATCCCGTCGCAGTGGCACCGTCAACGCCGGCGAGGTCAGCCTGCGATCCAAGCTCGCATCCGCTCCTGCGGCCAACACGCACATCGCAATCGCCTCCCCTGGTTCCCCCGGCCTCAGATGAGTTGTCCGCTCCAAGCCAAGTACGACACCGTGCCCAACATGATGGGAACCGCGTACGGCAAGAGCGCCATGGAGTCTTTGCGTTCTGCCGCAAGCACGGACAACGCCTCCGGGTCACGGATGGTCATGACCTCAAAGAAGATCATCTGGAACTGGTTCCAGTGTTTTCTCCAATCACGGCGCCAAACCACCAACGAAATGGCGATCAGGCCGCCCCCCACGGCCGAAACGCAGAAGGCGTGCCAGGTCTGCGCGGCATGCAGCCAGGCCCCGACACCAGCAAATAATTTGACGTCTCCCGCCCCCATCCCGCCGATGGCGTAGGCCGGAAAGAGCAGCGCGAATCCCACCGCCGTCCCCCACAAGCTCCAGCCCAACCCCTCCCAGCCGAAGGCCGCTGTGCTGTACACCCAGCCACCGATGACCAGCGAGTAGGTCAGCCAGTTCGGCACGCGGAACCGGATGGCATCGATGGTCGCTGCGGCAATCAAGACCGCCGTCAGCAGCCAGACCGGCCATTGCTCCGCCACCAACGTTCCCATCTTGGACAGGAACTCCACGACTCTCCCCCTTCTGCTTTTGCCGGGAAGCAGACGATCAATCTCCAATGCGGCGTCGCGTCAGCAACGCGCACCGAGGAAATAGCACATCAACGCGGCCACCACGGTGCTTAACAAGCAGGCCATTTCAAAGGCCGCCGCGGCGGCGTCCGGGGCAATCATCGGATACATGGTCACCACCCACGTTTCTCGAATCACATCATCTGCATCTCGATGAGACAACGTCGCTTCCTGCGCGGACCAACGAGCGGACCGTGCGCGCGATGCGCCCATCCTGCACTGGAAAACTAGGTCAATTTCGGGGGTTGTCAAATCTCCGGCTGGAAAAAACGTGCGTTCTGTGGGGCCGAACGGCTGGTGCCCTTCCCGGTTGCTGGCGCCAAATTGGACTGGCGGCATCTGTTCTGATTGGCTAATCTCCCGCCCCACCCGGGTTCCGCCTTGCGCGCCGACCGGGTGAAGATCGCGGTAAGAGGACAGGGACGTCCATTTTCGCTGCGCCCAGGGAGGGGCCCATGCCAAAGATCAAGACTCTGCTGTTCGGGGTCGCCACCGCCGTTGCCGCCTGGATTTTCTTTCAGAAATTCGACTTGGAGGGCCTCGACGGCGTCCAGATCGCACCCGAAGCTCCGGCAACCGCGCAAAAACCGCGCGCCCACGATCCTTTGGCACCGCCGCCCGTCCGCTCGACAGGCTCTGTGCGCGTAGCCACCTTCAACATCCAGGTCTTCGGCAAGTCGAAGGTCAGCAAGCCCCAAGTGATGGATGTCTTGGCCCGCATCGTCCGCAATTTCGACCTCGTCGCAATCCAAGAGATTCGCTCTTCTGACGATGACCTGCTGCCGAACTTCGTCGATCTGATCAACTCGGCCGGATGCCATTACGACTACGTGATCGGGCCCCGACTGGGCAGGACCGTCAGCAAGGAGCAGTACGCCTACGTATTCGACCTGGCCACCATCGAAGTCGACCGTTCGCAACTGTACACCGTCGCCGACCCCGATGATCTCTTGCACCGCGAGCCGTTGGTCGGCTGGTTCCGTGTTCGCGGACCGTCCGCCGATCAGGCGTTCACTTTTTCTCTGGTCAACATCCACACCGACCCGGATGAAACGAAGCAGGAGTTGAACGTTTTGGACGACGTGTACCGAGTGGTGCGCGACGATGGCCGTCGCGAGGACGATGTCATCATCCTGGGTGATTTGAACGTGGACGATAAGAACCTCGGCGAATTGGGCCAACTCTCCGGCATGACTTGGGTCGTTTCGGGTACGCCGACCAATACTCGTGGTACCGCGCAGTACGACAACATCGTTTTCCAACGCCAAGCCACCTCCGAATTCACTGGCCGCGCGGGCATCTTCGACTACATGCGCCAGTACAACTTGTCGCTGGAAGAAGCCCTCGAGGTGTCCGATCACATGCCGGTGTGGGCGGAATTCAGCGCTTATGAGGGTGGCCAGCCGGGACGCATCGCCTCACGTCCGGACGCGAGTCCGCGTTGACCGTTGACGCCGCCCGCAACGCTTGGCCCATCCTTCTAGTGCGACAGGTTCTGCAGCGTGTCTTCAAGTTCACAGTGCGCAAACGTGTAACCCGCCTCCTGGGCACGGCGCGGCAGCACGCGCTGTGACGTCAGGAGCACGCTGGCGAGTTCCCCAAGCACCAGTCGCAACACCCCAACAGGCACGGCCGGCAGCAACGTCGGGCGGCGGATCGCGCGGCCCAGGGCCTTCGTGAACTCCCGATTGGTCACTGGCTGAGGCGAGGTCGCGTTGAGTGGTCCCGACAGGTCCCCGCGATCGGCGGCCAGCAGCAGCAAACCGATCAGGTCGTCCACATGGATCCAGGACATCCACTGTCGGCCGCTGCCCAAGGGACTGCCCAGCCCCAGTCGAAACGGCGTCAACATTTTCGGCAGCGCTCCGCCGTCCTTGGCCAACACGAGTCCGATCCGCACGTTGACCACTCGCACCCCGGCCTCGGCCACCGCTTGAGCTTCGCGCTCCCAGGCGGCGCAGACCTCACCCAGGAAGTCACCGCCGGGCGGCGCGGTTTCGTCGAGGATCTCGTCGCCTCGGTCGCCGTAGTAGCCGATGGCGGAAGCCGACACGAGCACTTGGGGCTTGCGAGCCAGTTGGCGAATCGCGTCGGTCAAGTTCCGCGTGCCCAGGACGCGGCTGTCGCGGATGCGGGCCTTCTTGGCGGCGGTCCAGCGGCCGGAAGCGAGGGACTCGCCGGCGAGGTGGAAGACGACATCAATGTCCGCGAATGCGTCCAGCGGTGCGGGCTCCTGCTGCGGGTCCCACGCAACGACCTGTACCTCGCTTCCCAGTCTGGCCCTGGCCGCAGGCGCGTCCCGCGACAACACGACGGGACATTCCAGCCGTGAAAGCAGCCTTTTCCCGACAAAACCCGTGGCACCGGTCACTAATGCTCGCATCGCTTCAGCCCCTGGTGGAGAATCGTGCTTTCTTGCCGCTTCGCAGGAACGACTGACGCTTGTTCCACCTGCTTGGATCAGGCCTGAGAATTCGTCGGCCAAAAGCCTGCCCGTATTGTAGAAAATGGCGGCATCCTGGAAACTGCGGAGGATGCAAATTGCGGTCTGTGGATCTTGGAGCTTGGTTGTCTCTTCGCTAGCGGGACCGTTCCCAAGAAACGAGGAATCGAAATGAACTCAGAGTACTCTATTGGGGGCCTATCGGGTTTGGCGTCCGTGGTCTTCCTCGCCGCGTTGGCCGGCAGGGCCGAGGCTGCGGAACAGGCGGCACGGCAGCCGACGGTCGCGGAGTTGACGGCCCAGCTGAGTGTTGGGGACGCGGCCGCGCGCGTGTCGGCCGCGGAAGCTTTGGCCGAACATGGCGAGGCCGGGCGCACGGCAATTCCCGCCCTGATCGAGGCCCTGGACGACGAGGATGGAGAAGTCCGCGCGGCCTCCGCAGACGCCCTCGGTCGGCTGGCGTTGGAGCCGGACAAGGCCGCCGCCGCTTTAGCCGCCAAGCTGGGCGACGAGACGCTGACTCGGCGCGGTCCGGTGTGGGCACTCGCCGGCTTGGCTCTGGGCAGCTGCGGCCGACCGGCCTTGCCGCACGTGACGCCCGCCCTGAAGAGCCGCTCGACCACCGAATGCCGAGCCGCGATGTTGGCGATTTACCGAGCCGGCAAGGAAGCCAAGGAGACCGTGCCGGAACTGATCGCGATCCTCCAGCAAAACGATCCCCAGACGCGCACTTACGCGATCAACGCCCTACTGGGCATCGGCCCGGACGCGAAAGACGCGGTGCCGGAACTCATCCAGATGCTGTCCAGCGACGACTTCCATACGCAGTATTGGGCCTGCCGCGCGTTGGGGGCGATCGGTCCCGAAGCCCGCTCGGCCACGGACGAACTGGTCCGTTGCCTTAAGGTCGGCGTGACGTCCGTCCGCCGCAATGCAGCCGCGGCGATGGGCCAGATCGGGACGGCGATTGGCCAGAAAGGCGTCGACGCGCTGGTCGCTGCGCTGTCCGATCCCATCCAACCGGTGCGGCAGAACGCGGTCGTCGCCCTGGGCGATCTCAAGCCGCTGGCCGAAAGAGCGGTGCCCGTGATCGAACAGATGCTGCAGGAACCGTCGAAATTCACACCCCGCGCCACGGCGGCCAAGACGCTCTGGCGGCTCGATCCTCAGTCCCCGACTCCCGTCGAGGCGTTGCTCCGCGATCTGACAGAAAACGCCGAGCCTTGGGTCGCCGCCCAAGTGCTCGGCGAGATCAAGGTCGCGGACTCGATCATCCCGCGGCTGACCGCCCTGCTCGATTCGCCGAACGTCTGGACACGCCAGTACGCCGCGGTCGCCTTGCTGGAGATGGGAGCCGAGACGGCGAAGGCCAAAGCGACGTTGGAGGAGCTGTCGCGCAGCGATCACGACGAAACGCGGCAAACCGCCGCCGCGGCATTGGAGAAGATCAACGCCAAGCCTTCCTCGCCCTGAAGCAACCCAATCGGTCTTTGGGAGTCGGAATACAACGCGGCGGAGCGGGGCAACGTCCCAGACAAAACGGTGACCAGGCACCGTACTCGACAACGGCCCGATCGTTGCAGCCTCAACGCCGCAGCCGGCTTTCCTCCAGTATTCCGCGGATCTCGTCTCGCCCCGCCACACGCGGATTATTCCGATAGTCCGGCAGGTTCACACTTCGATCGGCCAACGCGTCGATGTCCGTCGCCGGCACGCCCAAATCATCGAGGCCGATCCACAAGCCGATTCGCTTCAGCAGCCAGTCGATTTCCACGCAGCACTGCCGGGCGGCATCTTCCTCGGCTGCGGCGATCAACTCCGGGTTGAGGATGCGGCCCACGGCGGCGAATTGTGGAATCGCCGCGTCGCCCGTGTACCGCAAAAACGCCGGATAGACGACGGCCAGCGATGCGCCGTGCGCGACGTGCGGCCATCGCCCGCTGATGGCCATGCCGATGCTGTGCGGCAACGTCACGCCCGCGTTGGCGATACATAGGCCCGCGAGCGTGTCTGCCCAAGCCATCTGGGCACGCAGTTCCGCGTTGCCGAGGTCGTCCAGCAGCGGCGGAAGGTGGGTCGCCACCAACCGAATCGCCTCCAGGGCCAGCAGCTGTACGTATGGCGAACCGTTCTTGTGCAGGTAAGCCTCCAACGCGTGGGTCAGCGCGTCCCAACCCGTCATCGCGCTCACCTCCCGCGGCACCGTGAGCATCAGATCGGGATCGACGATGGCGATTTTGGGAAACAGGTGTCGATGGCAGAGGTACGACTTTTCCCGCCAGGGCGCGCTGGTCGCTACGGCCACCTGAGTGACCTGCGAGCCGGTGCCGGACGTGGTCGTGACCGCGATCACCGGCAGCGTCCTTTCCGTCGGCTCGGCCTTGTCAAATAGGTAATCCCAGCAAGTTCCCGCGTGCGTGGCCTCGACTGCGATCGCCTTGGCCGTGTCCATGCTGGAACCGCCGCCCAGTCCGACGACCAGGTCGGCTTGATGCTGGCGAGCCACTGCGGCTCCGGCCGTAATGCTGTCGGTGGTCGGATTGGGCACGACGCCGTCGAAGTGGGCCACGGCCAGGCCCGCCGACGCCAAGCCTGCCTTGGCCTTGGCGATCACCCCTTGGAGCGGTTCCTCTTGCGCTGGCACCGTGACCAGCACAGCTCGCTGACCGAATTTCGCGGCGGCTTTTCCGAGTTGCCGCAGCCGGCCTCGACCGAACCGGATCTCGGTGGGTTGAAAACAGTTGAACGGTTTCAATGCACGGTCCTCATCACTCAGCCGGCACCTCCTGCCCCGCCGTGTCGCCCTTTTCCTTCGCCGTACCGCCGAACCACATGATCACGTAATAGAAGACGGGCGTAAAGACAAGACCGAAAAAGGTCACGCCCAGCATGCCGGCCGCGACGGCCACTCCCAGCGGAATCCGCATCTCGGCGCCGGCGCCTTTGGCCAGCGCCAGCGGAATGACGCCCATGATAAAGGCAAAGGAGGTCATCAGAATCGGCCGCAACCGTGTGCGGGCGGCCTCCACCACAGCCTCCACGCGACCTCGCCCCTCGCCCTCCAACTGCTTGGAAAACTCCACCACCAAGATCGCGTTCTTGGCCGCCAGACCGATCAGCACCACAAACCCGATCTGCGCAAAGATGTTGTTGTCCAGGTGCGCCATCCACAATCCGATCAGCGCAGACAGCAAGCACATGGGAACAATCATCAAAATGGCCAGCGGCAGCGACCAGCTCTCGTATTGTGCCGCCAAGACCATGAATACGAACAGCACCGCCAGAGGGAAGATCAACTTGGACAACGTGTCCTTTTCGGCCTCGAGTTCCTGGAAACTCAACTCCGTCCACTCGCTGCCCATCGTCTCCGGAAGCTGCTCTTTGGCCACGCCGTCCATGATGGCGATGGCCTGCCGGGAGCTGACGCCGGGGGCCGGACTGCCGAGCACTTCCGCCGAAGGGTAAAGGTTATAGTGGTTCACCACGGCCGGCCCCGCGGTGTCCCGCACGTTGACCAGGGTCGCCAAGGGGACGCGTTGTCCTTGGGCGTTGCGGACTTCCAGCTTGCCGATATCCTCGACGCGTGTGCGGTAGGCCGGGTCCGCTTGAACATTCACTTGCCAGTTGCGGCCCTGGAAGAAGAAGTCGTTCACGTAGAAGGCCCCCAGGCAGGCCTGCAGCGTGCGGTGAACGTCGTCCAGCGACACCTCCTGGGCCTTCGCTTTCTCGCGGTCGATTTCCACGAACAATTGCGGCTGGGCCACGGTAAAGGTGGAGATGGCGGCGGCCATCCCCGGCTGGCGCCGGCCTTCCTCGGCCACGGCTTGGACGGCGCCCTGCAGGGCCCTCAGGCCGGCGCTCCGCCGATCCTGGACCTGCATCTTGATCCCGCCCGTCGAGCCCAAACCCTCGACCGGCGGCGCCCCAAAGATACTCACGATGGCCCCCTGGGTTTCCCTCAGCTTCGCGTAGTTCCGCCTCAGCTGGGCCGCAATTGCGTTGCCGCTGAGCTGGGGATCGTGCTTCCGCTTCTCAAACGGTTCCAGGATCACGAAGATGCCGCCCATGTTGCTGATGTTGGTGCTGAGCAGCATCGAGTATCCGGGCACCGCGAGCGTGTGGGCGACGCCCTCGGTCTCCTTGGCGATCGCCGCCAACTGCGTCACCAGTTTGTCGGTGCGATCCAAGCTGGCGCCGTCGGGCAGCTGGGCATTGACCACCAGGTAGCCCTTGTCCTGGTCGGGAATGAAACCCTTGGGAACGACCCGGAATCCGTAACCCGTGAGGGCCAGCAGGCCGACGTAAACCACCAACAGAATGACGCACACGCGGAGCAGGCGGCGAACCACGGTACCGTAGCCGCCGGACAATCGGTCGAAGACCCAATTGAAGCCGCCCAGAAACTTGCTCAGGACCCCGTTGATCGGCATGGCGACGAACCAGCCCGCCACGCTGCCCACGGCGACGATGATCGCAACCGCCGTCCAGTGAGCTGCCGGGGACGTGCCCGCGGCACGCTCGGCCGATTCGACCTCGCCGTGCCCGCCAGCCTCCAGGCCGAACAGGGGCAACAGCACCGGACCCAGCAAGCGGTAAACGAAATACCCGACGATCAGGGCGATCCCCCACCGCGGCAGCGCTTCGCGCGTCTCGCCGTGCTGGTGTGGTTTGATCAGCGTCACTGCCCGCGCCGGGGCCATGGTCATCGCGTTGATGGCCGAGATGATGGTCGAGGCGGCGATCGTGAGGGCGAACTGGCGATAGAATTGCCCGGTGATGCCGGCCAAGAACGCAGTCGGGATAAAGACCGAACTGAGCACCAGCGTGATGGCGATCACGGGGCCGGTGATTTCGTCCATGGCCTTAACGGTCGCTTCCCGCGGCGCCAAGCCCTTGGCCATCCAGCGCTCGATGTTCTCCACCACCACAATCGCGTCGTCCACCACGATGCCGATGGCCAGCACCAGGCCGAACAGCGTCAGGTTGTTGAGCGAGAAGCCCAGCAGCGCCATCACGGCAAAAGTGCCGATCAGCGAGACGGGCACATCGATCATGGGCATCAGCGTCGCCCGCCAGTCCTGGAGAAACACCAGCACCACGATGAACACCAGCACGAACGCCTCGAACAGGGTCTTGTAGACCTCGTGTACCGATTCGTCGATGAACACGGTCGTGTCGTAGACGATTCGGTAGTCCATGCCCGGCGGGAATTTTTCCTTGAGTTCCGCCATTTTCTCCTTGATCTTCTGGGCGGTCTCCAAGGCGTTGGAACCGGGCAGTTGGAACACGGCCAGCGTGCTCGAAGGCTGCCCGTTCAGGTAGCTGTTGACGTCGTAATTCTTGGCCCCGATCTCGACGCCCTTGACCACGACTCGGCCGTCCTTGTCGTACTCCTTGGCCCGGACCACGTCGCGGAGGTAGACCGTCTGTCCCTCGGCGCCCGTCTTGACGACGATCTTCTCGAACTGCTCCTCGCTCGACAGCCGGCCCAACGTGTTGATC
>CAYPGE010000140.1:0-19227 GCA_964409865.1 uncultured Pirellulaceae bacterium | reverse complement strand
CGCTCCAGCCGGTCGGCTCCAGCGAAAAGCGGTGACAAGGCACCGCACTCCAAAATGACCGTCAAGATTCTCCGAGACTCGACACGCGTTCCGCGTCTCGGAGCGGACAGAAAAATGAGGTGACAGAAAAAAGGACATGCGGGCAAGGGTTTGGGAGGGCGGCGGGAAGGAACCGGTGGTGGAAGACGTGGGCGTGAAGGAATACAATGGCCCCGTTGGCAAGTACACACAAGGAGAAAACGCAATGAAGCCGTTTCTGACGTTACTGGGGATCGCCATGCTGTCCTCTTACGCCCAAGGGGCCGTCGCGGAAGGTGAGAATCTACTGATCAACGGCCGGTTTGACGCCGAGCAGGTGGACTTTCCGGAATTCTGGAGTCCGTCCTCGGCCAAGAACGTGTTCTATGACCGCGTCGGAGGGCCCGACGGGAAGATGCCCGCCGTCGTGTTGAAGGCTGACGGCAGCGTGCCGGGCACGGCCAGCTTGCGCCAGCAGGGCCTGACGCTGGTGGCCGGCGAATCCTACAAATTCAGCGCGTACGTCAAGACCAAGGGCTTCCAGTGCCGCGCGGGCGGCCTGATCGTCCACAACAGCGGCTGGTTTTCCGCGACGGGCATCTCCAAGTTCCCCGCGGATTCCGAGTGGACTTTGCACGAAAGGACGTTCACTCTGATGCCCTCCAAGAACAACGAGTACGGCGTCGCCATGTACGCCACCAACGTGAGCGGCGAAATCCATTTTGCCGATGTCAAGCTGGAGGCCATCAGCGAAGGGGCGCGCAAAGGCTCCACGTCGCAGGCGTCCCTGGTCGCCGCCCCCCGGCTGGTTCCGCTCCAGCCGCTGCTGAACAAGATCCCCCGTGCCCAGGCGGAGTTGACGCTCAAGTTCTACAGCATGCTGCCGGAAAAACGCGAAACCCTGGAATGCTGCGCCGCCGTCACCGGAGACCCAATTCCCCAGCAAGTTGTCCCGTTGGCCGGCGACGGCACGATCCGCGTCCGGTTCACCGGGCTGGCTTGCGGCGATTACGCCCTGAAAGCCGTTGTCCGTCATCGCGAAACGCAGAAGACAATTCTCGAAAACGCGTACTCAATCAGCATCGTCGATCCGCCCGTCATCGACCGCAGCAGCATCCGGCAACTGAACAACCTGGTGGCGGAGGTTTTGAACGAGCCGGTCAGCGCCGGTGCGGCGCCGCAGTCGTTCACCTTCGTCAATCCGCGCGACGGCTGGGTGTTCATCGCCTTCACGACCGCCACGCCGGCACCGGGCCTGACCGTCAAGCTCGACGACAGCGATACGGTCATCATCGCCGCCACCGACCGCTTGGAAGCGTTTCGCGAATTGGCGGCGGGCGAGCATCGCATCACCGTCAGCGGCAACGGCGCCGACGCCCGGCTGATCGTGCGAGCGATTCCTGAGATCTTCGACTATCCGCCCTGCGCGAGTTCCCAAGTCCCGGAAAACGGCAGCTACGGCTGGGACTTTATGAAGCAGCACATCCTGTACGCCGTGACCACGCTGAACGGCGGCACGCTGCCGGGCCGGGCCCTGCCCGAAGCCAAAGCCCTGGGCCTGAAATGGCTGGCCAACTTCAACGTGGACTCCGTGGGTGATCCCGCCGGGTTGCGCGACCGGATGGAGAAAACCGGCGGCATGACCCAGCCGCAGTACGACGGCTTCACCAGCGACGAACTGTTCTTCGGCCGCACCACGATCGACAACTATACGCAAGCCCTGAAGCTGCTGCGCAATCCCCAGAACCGGCTGGTCTACACCTGGATCGTCGGCAAGCCCAGCATCCACTCGCTGCACACCGAGTTCATGTCCACCTGCCTGAACGCGTCGCGGGGCCGTGGCCGCCTGTTGTTCGAGGCCTATTGCCATCCGCAGGACAACGAACAGGCGGCCCGCGCCTATCTGGACGGCATGATCGGGGAGACCATGCGCCGCTTCAACGCTTTCTTCCCCAACGCAGCCGCCGGAACGGGCATCATCTTCGGCAATTTCAACCAGATTCCGATCATCTCCCTGGAGCACAATCCGGCCGTCGACTTCAAGTACTTCCTGGACATGCAGGTCAACCTGATCGCCAACAGCCCGGACTTCAAGAACCTGGCCACCACGGGCTACTGGGGAACGTACTATGGCGATGAGGAGTTGGTGCGATGGTCCTTCAAGCTGATGCGCCACTATGCCGTCGAAGGCAACAAGGAGATGTTGTCCGCCCGCTATGGGTTCAAATACAACCCCGGCTTGTTGACCAACGGCGACTTTGCCGATGGCCTGAACGGCTGGACCGCATCGCCGGCCACCGAAGGCTCCCTGCGCACGCACACCATCGCCGGCTGTGGCAGGAACAGCCAAGGCCGCTGGGGTGGCGGCAGCGCCGGCGACACGGTGTGCGTGATGACCCGCAGCGCCGACAAGCCCAACCGGATCAGCCAGACCGCACAGGGCCTGGAGGTAGGCAAGGCCTACTGCCTGCAGTTTGTGACCGCCGACCTGAAGGACGTCACGGGCAAGAGTTACAACCCGCGCCGCTACGGCATCCGTGCGGAACTGGACGGCACCGAGATCCTCGCTGACAGGGGCCACGTCCACGTCGACCGGCGCAACTCCGGCCGTTACAAGGACAACAACAACGTCGCCAAGATCAACCTCAACCGAATCGTCTTCCGCGCCAAGTCCGCTTCGCAAGTCATCGCCTTCAACGACGAAGCGGCGATCCCTGGCGAAGAACTGATCGTCAACTTCATCCAACTCAAACCTTATCTGGAGCCGTAAGAGAAACCGAAGCGTGCCCGAAAAGGACGAAGAACCTCGCTGGCGGGCGGAGTATACTCAGAGGGGAAAAGGAACACCTCCTGCGGGAACTGCTCATGGTCCTTGATCCTTTGCGCTGGCTGGACGACGAATTGGCCGCCCTCGATGCCGCCGGCCTGAGGCGAAGACTGACGCAGCGTGGAGGACCGCAGCGAGCCGAAGCGATCGAACTGGGCGGCCGGCAGTTGGTCAATTTCGGCTCCAATGACTATTTGGGGCTGGCGGCCGAAGGCCCGCGGCAGGCGATCGTGCAGACGATCGAGCAGGTGGGGTGGGGCAGCGGGGCCAGCCCCCTGGTCACCGGCCGGGGAACCGTACACGCCGCGCTGGAGCAAGCCCTGGCGCGATTCGAGGGCACGGAATCAGCGCTGCTGTTCTCGTCGGGCTACGCCGCCAACCTGGGGACCATCGCCGCGCTGGTCGGCCGTGGCGACGCCGTCTACCTGGACGCCAAAAACCATGCCAGCATCATCGATGGCTGCCGGTTGTCCGGCGCACGCCTGGAGGTGTATCCCCACGGCGACTTGGTTTTTTTGCAGAAGCGTCTCGCGCGGCGCCGTGACTTCCGTCGCCGCCTGATCGTGACGGACACGGTGTTCAGCATGGACGGCGATCTGGCGCCCTTGGCTGATTTAGCCGAAATCGCCGAGCGATACGACGCGATGCTGATGGTCGACGAAGCCCACGCCACGGGCGTTTTGGGCCCGTCAGGCCGGGGCGTCTGTGAATTGCTCGAAGTGGAACGCGGCGTTCACGTGCGCGTGGGCACGCTGAGCAAGGCCCTCGGCTCGATGGGCGGCTTTGTGGCCGGGTCGGCGCCGTTGATCGACTGGCTGGCGAACCGAGCGCGCTCGTATGTTTTTTCCACGGCTCCACCGGAAGCGATGGCGGCCTACGCGCTGGAGACGCTTCGCACGGTGACCGACGAGCCTGTCCGCCGCACGGTCCTGCTGCAGCGGGCGGCCAGGCTGCGCGCCGAACTGCAACGGCAGGGCTGGAACACGGGCCGTTCGGCGAGCCAGATCATGCCCGTGATTCTGGGAGATGCACAGCGGACGATGAATCTGGCTCGAATCCTCCAGGAACGCGGACTTTTCGTTCCTGGCATCCGCCCGCCCTCCGTGCCCAAGGACGAATGCTTGCTGCGCATCAGTCTGAGTTACCGGCACAGCGAGGAGGCCGTTCAGCGGCTGTTGGACGCGATGGCCGAAGCCGTTCTATCGGCTATTTGGGATCGCCCGTGACCGTCAACTCGACCGGTTTCGGCAACTCGAGTCCTTGGATTTGATCTCGGACCTTCTGCCTGTCACCGACCAGGACAAGGACGCCTTGTTCCAGGGGGATCGCCTCTCGGGCGATCTGGTTGAGGTCTTGTTTCGTGACGGTCTGGCTAGCTTTCAGGTCGGCGGCCGGCGCGTCGAACGGGCGGCCGTTTCGCAGCAGGGTGATCGACGAGCCGAGCACGGAGCCCAGGTTCTCGTAGCCCTGGATCAGGTCGGTGCGGAAATTGGCCTGGGACTTGGCCACATCTTCGGCCGAGATGTCCCCGCTGCGGATGGCGGCGAACTCGCTCAGGAATTCCTTTAACGCCGCGCCGGTCACTTCCGCCTGGACGTTGGAGTGAGCCAGGAAGAACCCGACGTGGGGCTGGAGAAAGTAGCGGCTGCCTGCGCCGTACGTGTAGCCGTGCCGCTCGCGGAGGTTCTGGTTCAGGCGACTGGTGAAACTGCCGCCGAGGATGGTGTTCAACAACTCCAGTTTGACCCGGTTCGGATCGCCGTACAGCGGGCCGGGCAGGAAGAAGCGGATCACGGTCTGGACCGAATCGGGCTTGTCCACCAGGACCACGCGGAAGGGATTCGACGGGCACGGCGGCACTTCCGCTTGCGGCGTGGCGGCCGCATCTGCGGACCACGTGCCGAAGGTCTTCTCCAACAGCGCCTGGGCCTGCTCGACGGACAAGTCGCCGGCCAGGAGCAGCGTGGTGCGGGCCGGCGTGTACGTGCGGCGATGAAAGTCCCGCAACTGGTCCAGCGTCAAGGCGGCGACGGACTCCGGCGTGCCTTGGGTGGGACGGCCGTACGGATGGGCATCACCAAACAGCGATCGCATCCCGACCAGACTAGCTACCGCCGTCGGCTGGTCCTGGGCGCGGCGCAACGCTTCCACGGCCAGCGCCTGGACGCGTTTCCATTCTGCGGGATCGAAACGCGGCACGAGCACGGCGTCGCCCATCAGCGCCAGGGCCGGCTCGAAATTCCTCCGCAGCACGGACAGACTGCCGACCGTGTACTCGCGTGTGGCCTCGAAGGACAGTTGAGCGCCAAGCTGATCGACGGCGTTGGTGAATTCCACCGCACCCCGCGCCCCGGCCCCTTCGTCCAGCATCTCGGCGGTCAGCGACGCCAGGCCCGCGGCACTCGCGCCGTCGTCCACCGATCCGCTGCCGACGACCGCGCGCAATTCGACCAGCGGCAATTCGCTGCGCGGGAACAGATACACGGGAATGCCGTTGGTGAGCTTGAACGCGGCCGGCAGCGGCGGCGCGAACGGCGCGGGCGAACCGGCCGCCGGCCGCTGATCGCGCGGATCGGGGGTGACCGCCGGAAGTTCCGGCAACACGCGCAGGATCAGGCGTGCGTCCGGCGCCAGCACCTTCTGGGCCCACGCTTTCAGATCGCCGATGGTGGCCCGCCGATAACGGTCCAGGTCCCGCTGGAACGAGTCCGGCTCGCCGAAAAAGAACTGGTACTGATTCAGCGCGTCCGCCTTGGCCAGCACCGACTGCAGATGGTTGACGGCGGCGTATTCCATCCGCGCCTTGTGCCGTTCCAGTTCTTCCGCCGCGGGACCGTTGTCCCGGTACGCCGCCAGGGCCTCGTCGATCGCCTGCTCGATCCGTTCCAGCGGCACGTCCGGTTTGGCGGTGGCCTCGATGCGAAACAGCGAGCCCAGCAGCATGGACTCCTGATAAGCGTTCACTTCGCTGGCCAGCGGATTCTCGTAGACCAGCTTTTGGTACAGCCGGCTGGAGATGCCTTCGGCCAGCGTGGCGGCGATCAGGTCCATCTCCGCATCGCCGGGCTGGAATGCCGCCGGGCTGTGGTACACGAGATACGTCTTGGCGAACTGCACGTCGTCGCTCACGGTGCTGCGGACCACGCCGGAGAGCCGCACGGGCGGCGCTTCGCGATGCACCGGGGTGGAGCCTCGCGGCAGGGTGCCAAACAGCTGGGCGATCACGGGCTTGATCGCCGCGCGATCAAAATCCCCGGCCACGACCAGCGAAGCGTTGCAGGGCACGTAGTACTTGGCGAAGAAATCCTTCACGTCATCCACGGTGGCGGCGATCAGGTCCTCGTGGGTTCCGATCACGGGGATGTGGTAGGGGTGCCCCGGAGGAAACATGAGTTCGGGAATCCGCAGTTCCGCGCGGCCGTAAGGGCGGGTCTCGTAGCTCTGGCGGCGTTCGTTGCGCACCACCTCTCGCTGCTTGTCGAGTTTTTCCTGGTTCATTGCGCGGCCCAGGTCCTGCAGGCGATCGGCGTCCAGCCACAGCAGGGTCGGCAGTTGGTTGGCCGGACCGTACGAGAAGTAGTTGGTGCGGTCCTCGGAGGTCGAAGCGTTGTTCCAGCCCCCGCCGGATTCCATGATCTGGTCGAACTGGCCGCCCGGCACCCGCTCGGTGCCCATGAACATCAGATGCTCGAACAAGTGGGCGAATCCCGACCGGCCGGCCACCTCGTCCTTGCTGCCGACGTAGTACCACAGGTTGATCGTCGCCACCGGCAGCCGATGATCTTCGTGCAGGATCACCGTCAGGCCGTTGGGCAGTTGATACTTCTCGTACTTCACGTCCTGGGCCCGCAAGCCACCAGAGGGCAACAGGAATACGAGCGCGACCATCGCGGTGGTCTGCCAATGTGACATGGAATGCTCCTTCGCGCAGTGAGATGAAAGCAGCGCTTTGCGAGTGGGTGTTCCCATCGGTGCTCCGCCGGGTACAACACGGGCACGGATGAATCATCGGGCCCGTTGCCGTTGTTTTGTGACCGCTGCGGCCGGCGTCTACTGGCTCCACTGCCGCAAGCGTTCGACGGATTTCTTGACGTTTTCGACGCCCGCGACTTCCAGCGTCGTCGGGCCGTGGAAGCCGATCTTCTGCAGTTCGGCGACGAGCTGTTGGATGCCGACCACGCCGTCGCCCAGCGGGATGGTCGCCATACCGCAACCGTACAGCGTCCCGCGCTTCGGTTCCCACTCGGCGGGCATGTCCTTCCAGTGGACGTGTTTGATGCGGGACCCGAAGGCCTTGACGAACTCGTGCGGATCGCCGCCTCCCAGCCACGAGTTGCCCGTGTCCAGGTTGACGCCGACCGTGGCCTCGTGTCCCAACGCGTCCAGGATCGCCGACATCCCGTCCACCGTATCCGTCAATTCGCCGTGCGGCTCCAGCAGCAATTCGATGCCCAGTTCTTCAGCCCACAGCACCGGCTCGTAGAGCTTCTCTCGAATCGAGAACAGCTTCTCCTGGTAAGACAGATTGCGGCCAAAGTCGGTCTTGGGATCCAGCTCGGTCGTGATGACCTGTTTCACGTCCAGCAGATCGGCCAGTCGGATCGCTTTGATGACCTCCGCCGTGCCGTAGCGGTCGGGCGAGGTCGGGTCCAGCAGATTGGCATGGGCGCAGACGCTGGTCATGGTCAGCTTGAACTCCTCGAGCATGCGGCGGATCTTGGCCGGGTGGCTGTCCAGGCTTAACGACGCCACGAAACCGGCTTCGGAGCCGAGCGAGGCCCCGTCATGACTGTCCGTCAGATCGACATAGTCGATGCCCATTTCTCGAATCAACTGAAACTGCCGCCGCACCGGCGTGAACGGCTCGACCAAGGCGAAACATCCGATGATCATCGAAGTTCTCCACAGGGAAACTGGACTCAAACGCTAAGCAACACGTTACGCTGTGCCGGGCCGGGTAGCAAGCCGGGCTGCCTTTGGCAAGGGAGTGGAATGGCGCCGGCCAGCGGTTCCAGATCGGCGGCAATACCGGCGGCTAGCGCCTTGCCGCTCACGTGTCCTTCCGCGCGCGGCCAGCGGCGCGGATGGTAGCGGCTGTAACGCCTTTGACGGCTTTGTCGCCGCAGGCTGAATCATGAGCCAGAACTTGCATTGCAGGCCGGCCGTTGGGCAAGTACTTTGTAGGGGCAGGGGTCAGACGTACAGAATTCCATTTTGGCCGATGGTCAGTCCAACCCTACGGAACGAACTTGCTCGGCCAAAATTGAATTCTGTACGTCTGACCCAGAAATCGGCCATCCTTCTGTGGAGAACTCATGTTGCGAATTCGCAAGGCAGTCATTACGGCAGCCGGACCCAACCAGGAGCGGTTGCCGCTGCAGCGTTTTGTCGACGTCGACGGAAGCGAAAAAACCGCGCTGCAAATCGTTGTGGAAGAGGTGCTTTCTGCGGGCGTCGAGCAGATCTGTGTTGTCGTCCGAGGCGGCAGCCAAGCTACCTACCGCGACGCGGCCGGGGAGCACGCCCGATCGCTCGTGTTCGTCGAGCAACCGGCGCCGCGGGGGTACGGCGAGGCGCTGCACCGAGCCGCCAGGTTCGCCGGCGACGAGCCGTTCGTCCACCTGGTAAGCGACCACTTGTACGTCAGCCGCCAGTCGCAGCGGTGCGCCGAGCAATTGGTCCGCGCGGCGCGCGAGGAGCAATGTGCCGTCTCGGCGGTCCAACCGACGCGAGAGAGCATGCTGCAGTACTACGGCGCCGTCGGCGGCTCGCCCGTGGCCGGCAAGCCGGGGTACTACCAGATCGAACGCGTGCTGGAAAAGCCCACGCCCACCACGGCCGAACAGCATTTGATCGTGCCCGGTCTCCGCGCCGGGCATTACTTGTGCCTGTTCGGCATGCACGTGCTGACGCCGGCCGTGATGGATCTGCTGGGGCAGATGATCGCAGACGCTCGCAGCGACGGCGGGCCGATCATGCTCTCGCCGGCGCTGGCCCAATTGGCCCAGCGGGAGCGGTACCTGGCCCTGGACCTGGACGGGACGCGCTACAACATCGGCGTCAAGTACGGCATGTTCGTCGCCCAGTTGGCGCTGGCGCTGAGCGGCCGCGACCGCGAGGAAATCCTGACCAAATTGGTTGAGTTGCTGGCCGCGCGTTGAGCGTAATTCTACTGTGCGATTTTTCTGCTTCCACCGACCCTGCGTCGGTGGAGCAACAACTGATAGCTACAGCTGCCGCCGCTCCACACCTGCCGCTCCCCACCGACCCTGCGTCGGTGGAAGCCATGATTGAGAGCTATTTAGGAAGAAGAACCGCCTGAAGGCGGCACTATAAACCAAGTGCTGGGATTCTTTCTATGCCGCACGAGCTGATCACGATCATCACGACAAAGGATGCCCAAATCCGCAACCGCTCCCTGGACGGATTCTGCCACACGGCCGACGCCGCCCAACTGCTGGACGCGGCGCGCCAGCTGGACCGCTTCCGGCACGAGAGCGAAAACCTGTACGAGCGGGTGCGGGCGATCTTCTTTCTGTGCTCGATCTACCGCTATCACCTGCCGTCCAAGTTGGCGTCCGACGCGCGGACCCGCGTGCCGTTCGCGGGCTACGAGCGGCTGCTGCACCGGCGGTTCGAGGAGGCGGTCGATGAGTTTCTGGCCGCGCAGCACCGCGAGGGGCCCAGCGATGCGATCGCCAGCGCGCTGGCCGCCGCCTATCAGGCCCTGGGGTTCCAGACGTTGGCGGACCAGGTGCGGCGGAGCGTCCGCGCCGTGCGCGGCAACCAGTGGATGTTCCGCATCGGTCATCCGGCCGACCACCCGCTGCAGCTGCGACGCGAATTGAAGGAGCGCGCCGGACCGGCCACTCCGTTTCCCATCCTGGTCGAGCGGACACCGGTTCGAATGGACCTGTCGCACAGCGGCTGGAGCGATATTTTCTTCCTGGGTATGGACTTTCCCGAAGGGGCGCGCGTGCTGAACGTGTCCGTGGACTTGGGAGTCCGCGGGCGCGATCCGCAGCCGCGGCCGCCGATCGAGGTCTACCTGCGCGTGATCGACCAGCCGGTGCTGCGTTTGGTGAGCGTGGATCTGCGCTGCAAGGCGGACGTCACCACGCTGGGCGAAGTGTTCGATTTCGCCAAGGACTACCTGGGCCTGCTCAAGGCCGCGGTAATTGCCGCCGGGATTGTGCCGCCGGGACTCGAGGGGTCGGGACAGCACTTGGCCGATGTGCTGGCGCGGCTGATCGGCCCCGGGCTGGGATTGGAGATCGTCAGCCAGGTGAACGATATCCCCAAGGGCTCACGGCTGGCCGTATCGACGAACCTGTTGGCCGCGATCATCACGGCCTGCATGCGGGCCACGTCGCAAATCGCCTCGCTGAGCGGACCGCTGAGCGAGGCGGAACGAAAACTGGTCGCGGCGCGGGCCATCTTGGGCGAGTGGCTGGGCGGTTCCGGCGGCGGCTGGCAGGATTCGGGCGGCATCTGGCCGGGGATGAAGATGATCGAAGGGCAGGTCGCCGGAGCGGGCGATCCGGAGTTCGGCGTCAGCCGCGGCCGACTGCTGCCCGATCATCACATCTACAGCCTGTCCGAAGTGAGCCGCCAAACCCGGCAGCAGATCTGCGACAGCTTCATCCTGGTGCATGGCGGCATGGCCCAGAACGTCGGCCCGATCCTGGAGATGGTGACCGAAAAGTACCTGCTCCGTTCTGCCGCCGAGTGGGAAGCCCGGCAGCAGGCCATGGGCGTGATGCGGTCCATCGAGGCGGCCCTGCACTGCGGCGACGTTCCCGCGATTGCCCGCGCCACAACCGAAAATTTCTGCGGCCCGATCCAGACGATCATTCCGTGGGCCTCGAATCATTACACCGAAACCCTGATCGACCAAGTCCGCCTCAAGTTCGGGCCGGCCTACTGGGGCTTTCTCATGCTGGGCGGAATTTCCGGGGGCGGCATGGGCTTCATCGTCGATCCCGCGCGCAAGGCCGAGGCCCAGGACTACCTGCAGGATCTGATGCGCGCGACCAAACGCCGCCTGCACAGTGCTCTGCCGTTTGCCATGGAGCCGGTGGTCTATGATTTCGCCATCAACGACGCCGGGACCGCGGCGGCGCGGTGGCAGGGGAAGGACGCCCTGATGCCGCCGGGTTACTACGCGATCTGCGCCAACCAATGGCTCCGTCAGGACGTGCAACAGTTGAGTCCGGCGGTCCGCAACGAGATCGCACAGTTTGCAGCCGCCTGCCGGACCCATCCGCGGCTGGCCGGTTCCACAGACCTGGTGCTCGGCGCCCTGTTCCCGCCGCCCACCGAGGAACAGGTCGACCAACCGAACCTGCACCAAATCCTGGCAGAAAACGGTTTCGATCCGGAACTCCACGAACAGATCCGCGCCGACCTGCGGGCGGGCCGGATCGGCTTGGCGCAAAACCGCCTTCCGGCCAGCACCGTCGTCGAGGATGTGGACCAGCAGGACGTAATTGACTGGCTGTCCGGACGGACCGCCGAGGCGGACGACCGGCGTTGCGGCACGGAGTCCCTGGCGGGCGGCGAGGCGGCGGCGCTGGCCTTGGCCGGCGGCGCCGGCACTCGCTGGACGCAAGGAGCGGGCGTGGTCAAGGCGTTGCACCCCTTCTGCCGGTTCCAGGGCAAGTACCGCAACTTTATCGAGGTCCATTTGGCCAAAGCGCGTCGCGTGGCGGCGGTGTTTGGCGCGGAGCTGCCGTACATCATCTCCACCAGCTACCTGACGCACGAGCCCATCGCGCGGTTCTTGCAGCAGCGCGGCGACGACAGTGTCGCCGGTCCCGTGCTCCTGTCGCCCGGCCGCTCTGTCGGACTGCGAATGGTGCCCATGCCCCGCGACCTGCGGTTCGCCTGGGAGGAGATGCCCCAACAGATCCTCGACATCCAGGCGCAGAAGGTGCGCGAGAGCCTGCACGCGTCGCTGATCGGCTGGGCCCAGTCCGCCGGCGGCGGCAGCGACTATACCGACAACCTGCCGCTGCAGTGCCTGCACCCCACCGGGCATTGGTTCGAGGTTCCCAACCTGCTTCGCAACGGGATGCTTGCCAGGCTGCTGTCGGAGCGGCCGCAACTCAAGTACCTCATGCTCCACAACGTCGATACGCTCGGCGCCGACGTCGATCCCGGGCTGCTGGGGCTGCACATCCGCCGCGGCGCGTGCCTGACGTTCGAGGTCATCCCGCGGCGGATCGAGGATCGAGGCGGCGGACTGGCACGGGTCGGCGGCCGCGTGCGCCTGGTCGAAGGTCTGGCCATGCCGCGGGAAGAAGACGAGTTCCGCCTGAGCTACTACAACTCGATGACCACGTGGATCACGATCGACCGCCTGCTGGAAGCGTTCGGACTGGCGCGGAGCGACCTGGCGGACGAGCCCAAGGTGACGGCTGCGATTCGCCGCTTCAGTCACCGGTTGCCCACCTACATCACGCTCAAAGACGTCAAGAAGCGCTGGGGGCACGGCCAGGAGGACATCTTCCCCGTCGCTCAGTTCGAAAAGCTGTGGGGCGACATGAGCAGCCTGGCCGAAGTTCCCTGCCAGTTCGTGGCCGTGCCGCGGCTGCGCGGCCAGCAACTCAAGGAGCAGGCCCAACTCGACATCTGGGTCCGCGACGGCAGCGCGGCCTATGTCGATTCGCTGTGCGCGTGGCCATGAATGACGGCACCGGCAGTTTCGGCGGTTCTCAATTCCCGCAAACGCCTTGCCGTGTGCCATTGTAGCAAATCTGCTACGTAGCAAACTTGCTACGCAGCAAGTTTGCCGGTACGAGGGAGCTGTGTTTTGCAGGCATCTTGACCGCAGGGGGGATCGCCCGCGGGTCAGCGGACATGGACCAGGATGGCATCGTCTCCGGGGATGGTGATCTTGACGCCTGGACCGACCAACTGGCGTACGTCCAGGACCGTGGCGTCGGGCTGGTCCGGACTGCCGGACGCCGCAGCGGGCGCGGGTAGCTGGCGGGCCGTGGCCGGTTGGGTCAGGGGATGCGGGAGCTTGTCGGGATGCAGCACGCAGGTGACCTCGCGCGGCGCCTGGTCCAGGTTGGCCAGCAGTAGATAGGCCTCGTCGGCACGGCTGTAGACGGCCGAGGCACAGCGGGCATCGGACAAGGTGACGGCCTGATTCCGCCAATCGGCGAACCGATACGACCTGATGTCGCCCAACGGTTTCAGCAGGGGAACGAGTTCGAACGTCTCCTCGCTGGCCGGCCAAGGGGCGACGCCGCCCAAGAATGCCTCCAACGCGAACAGCCGGTGGAGCCGCCGCGGGGCGTTCTTGTCGATCGTGCCGTAGCTGATGACGCCTCGCGGCACAGCGCCGGCCAGGTTCCATTCGAGCGGCAAGTCCTGCAGGTCCGGAGCCCGGTCGGTCCATTTCCGGTAGCCCCATTCCGTGGCCACGACGTAATCGGCGAAATTCTCGGTGGCAAACATCGGCGTGGTCGTGTTGTGGATGATCACCAGACCGCCGGGCCCCACGCGATTCCGAGTCCACTCCATCAAGTCCAGCAGTTCGTCGATGTCCCAGTGGCCCTTGGCCGGCGCGGCGCGGCCGGCGTTGGCTTCGTGCAGCGGATTGCAGCAGAACAAGGCCGTGTTCCAGTCGTAGTAGACGCCGTTCAGCGGATGGTTTTTGAGCACGCGGTCGATGGAGAACTTGAGGAATTCGAGCCAGCCGGAGCGGAGGCACATCTGGGCACCGTACTCGGCGCCGGGGCGGTAGAAATTGTGTTGGAGTTCTCCTTTGAGATTCTTGCGTCCCCAGGCCTCGCCGTGTTCCTGGAACTCCTTGGTGCTGGGGTGCAACTCCTTGTTCGAGAAATAGGTCGCGGTCCGAATCCCGGCCTGCCGGCAGTTCGTCAGAACCTGGTCGTAGCGATCCATGTCCGGGTAGGGAGGGTAGGAGCCGTCGCGCCAGAACAGGCCGTCGCTGTAGTAGTCGCCGTCGTTGTGGCAGTGGACCGTCTGGATGCCTTTCTCCGCCCAGCCCTTGATCGTGTCCGCCGACACCCAGTCGCCACGGTTGCGGTTGAAGTTGGTGTGCAGCCACGGCCCGTGCGCGCGACCGTCGAGGATCGGGAAGGCGACGTAGAAGTCGAAGATACAGGAAGCCGGCAACGGCACTCCCGCGTCGGCGCTCCACAGGGGCGAGACCGAGAGAGCCAAGCCGGGCGGATCCTGGCTGGTCTGCAGAAGACACTGACCCTGCCCCCGGCGTCCGGCCAGTTGCAGATCCCATTGCGCCAGGTCGGAGCCCACAAACCACTCCAAGCCTTCGACTCCAGGGTCGACCAGGATCATGGACCGCGGCACGTGGCGGGTCTGCAGCGTCTGGTCCGTAGGATTGCCCACGCGCAGCTTGCCCCACACATTGCTCCCAAACGAAAACGGCGGGGCTCCGTCTTCCTCCGTCAGGCCCTTCCGATAGCCGTAGTCGGAGAGGCTGGGCGTGAGGATCGTGGCCAGCGGACAGACTTCCCGCACGCCCTGCCCGTCCGGAGCCAGCAGTTCCTTGCGGATCCTGATGTATCCCCACCGGTACGCAAGCGTGGTCTTGACCCGCAAGGCCGAGGCCTGTCCGTCCTGGCCGCGCAACGTGCATTCGACGGTCACGGTCTCATTCAGGCCCTCCCGCCGGTGCGTGACCTTCGGGGCTGGATCCTTCAGGTCCGAAAACACGGCTCCGCGATCATCCCGCACGCGCGTCTCCAAGGGCGCGACCAGCAAGTTGGCGGCCTTGCCGTGTGTCAGGGCGATGCGCGTGATCGCGCCGCCCTTTTTCAGGTCCTGTTCGACAACGTAGTACGGTGTACGGAGCGTCAGCGTGCCCGAACCGTCGTTGCGTTCGACAGCGTAGGCTTGAGGCCAGGTCCGGGAAAGCTGCGGTGCGGATTCGTCCGCTGCAGCCGCCACCGTCGAGACCAGAATCGCCAGGAAGCAGGGACCGATCACGTGCGTCATTTGCGGGTTCCTTTCATGACTCGCTGGCCCGTCGGGCTTGTATTGCGATTCCGTCCGAAACGGGCCATACTTTGCAGTGCCGGATGAAACCTTGAAATCAGACACGATCTTGAGACGTCCATGCCAAAAGGATACAAGTTCAAGTCGTGTTCGGCTACCCGTTGCTCGCGCCCGAACCTGATGGAGAACAGCCATGACGCGTACGCTTCTTCTTCTGGCTGCGGCCCTGGTGTTGGCAGGCGGCGGAGAACATCGCCGTGAGCCGATCCGCTTCGTCCAGGCCCCGCTTGGCCGAGTGGCGGAGGACAACGATTCGCCGGCTCGCCCCCAGACGCTTCCCTTCGAGGTCCAGGCCGACGTCGCCCACCGGCAGTTGCGTCCGGACTTCTGCTGGTTCCATCCGCGTGTCGCTCCTCTGCCCGGTGTCGGCAAGGACGGCCAGCCAGCGGTGATCATGACGATCCAAAAGCATCTCGTGGTGAGCGACTACTACTCCGGGATGTATTTCCTGCGATCGGACGATCTGGGCAAGACGTGGTCCGGCCCGACGGAGATCCCGGAACTGGCCTGGCGCAAGGGTCCGAACAACGAAACCATCGCCGTGTGCGACGTCACGCCCGGCTGGCATGCGCCGAGCGGCAAGCTGATCGCCGTCGGCATCAAGCTTCGCTACAGCCCCCAAGGCGGGCAACTGCTGGATCAGCCCCGCTCGCACCAGTGCGCCTACGCCACGTTCGACCCGAAGACCAGCCAGTGGAGTTCCTGGAAGATGCTGGCCATGCCCGATACCGACGGCAAGTTCTTCCTGGTCGCGCCGGGCTGCGTGCAGTGGCTGGTCGAGCCGGACGGCACGCTGCTGGTCCCCACCTACTTCAAGGGCCCCACCGGCTCGGATTACCAAGCCACGGTGCTGCGCTGCACGTTCGACGGCCAGGAGATGAAGTACGTCGAACACGGCGACGAATTGGCGCTGGCGGGCGGCCGCGGCTTGTGCGAGCCATCCTTGGCGTTTTTCCGGGGCACGTACTACCTGACGCTACGGAACGACGCGCGGGGGTACGTCACGACCAGCCGGGACGGCCTGCATTTCGAGCCGATCAGACCGTGGACGTTCGACGACGGCCAGGATTTGGGCAGCTACAACACCCAGGCGCACTGGCTGGTCCACAGCGACGGCCTGTTTCTGACGTACACGCGGCGTGGAGCGGACAACGACCACATCGCGCGGAACCGGGCGCCCATTTTCGTCGCTCAGGTCGATCCGGCGAAGTTGCAGGTCATCCGCCAGACGGAGCGGGCGCTGCTGCCGGAGCGCGGCGTGATGCTGGGCAACTTCGGCGCCACGGCCATCACGCCGCACGAGTCCTGGGTCACGGACGCCGAGTTCGCGTTCGGCACCCAGCCCCATCCTCGAGGCGCCGACGGCACGGTCTGGCTGGGGCGAGTCAAATGGTCCAAGCCACAGCGGTGGGGCAAAAATGCCGCCAACTGGCAAGTCGAGTGACGGCAAGTTGCCCTGCGGAGTTCGTTTGCGGTTAACCTCAGCACAGAAAGGACGTCCATGCAACGTTTGGAGATGTTCAAAATCCTGATGGTAATGGCCGCCGCCGACAAAAAATTCACCAGCGAAGAGGCCGAACTGCTGGCCTTGCGCTCCCATCGCTGGGGCCTGACCGACGAGCAGTTCAAGGAAGCGCTCGAGTTCGCCCGGAGCGGGCCCACGTCGCTGCCGTTTCCGGAGGCCCCCAAGGATCGGGAGAGATTGCTGCGCGACATGCTGGAAGTCATGGCCGCCGATGGAGAACTGGCTCCGGTCGAAAAGAAGCTGTACGCCCTGGCCGCGGTCGCCATGGGACTGTCGGGGGAAGATCTCGACGAGAAACTCGACGAGTGGCTGTGACCGTTCGTAGCATGGCTCTCCGAGCCGTGCAGACCTGGTCCGAGAGCGGATCAACGGGAACGTCGCCTACGACAACATCAACACACACTTGAAGCCGACCAACGTCTGTATCTACCGCGGCAACTTCTGTGCGTTTCGCGCCGACCTGCACGATCCCAAAGGCTACGTGATGACCGACGAGCAGATCGTCGAGCGGGGGCGCGAGGCCGTCGATTGCGGCTGCACCGAAATGCACATTGCGGGCGGATTGCACCATCAGAAACCGTTCGACTGGTACCGGAACATCCTGCAGATTCTGCACGAGGCTTGTCCCGCCCTGCACCTGAAAGCGTGGACCGCCGTACCGCATCGGCCTTGACATGGTCTGCCCGTCTGGCTTGACTAGTACGTGTTATTGAACTCCAACCTTGTCCGCGCTCGACGCTGGACCCGCTCGAACAAGCACGCTCGGCGGGGTCCGGCGCCGGACGTGGCGTTTCTTTGCAGGGAGCCGAAAGCATGCCAGCAGCACAGCGCGTCAGTCGTCGTGACTTTTTGGGTGGATCGTTAACCGTGGCCGGGGTCGCGGGAGCGGTGACGTGTGCCGGACTGAGCCTGGGGACGGCGGCTGCGGCGGAATCCTCTACGCCCTCTACGCCCTCCGAGCCGTCCCAAGACGCGATGCCGTACGGCATGATCGGCAAGGCCAAGATCAGCCGGCTGCTGTTGGGCGGCAACCTGGTCTCCGGCTACATGCACGCCCGCGACTTGAAGTACGTCAATCAGCTGTTCCGGGCGTACGTGACGGAAGAGAAGATGATGGAGACGCTGCGCTTGGCCGAGGCCCACGGGATCAACACGGTTTTCGAGACCGGGGCGAACTTCATCGAGCGTTACAATCGCGAATTCGGCGGGCACATGCAGTTCATCCCGCATATCCAAGTCCCGATGGGGCAGGCCGAGCAGGCGCTCAAGGATCACATCCAGAAGCAGGTCGATACCGGCGCCGTCGCCCTGTACGTCTGGGGCGTGTCCGGCGACCGCCTGGCCCAGGCCGGCGCGATCAAGGAGTTGGCCACGGCGGTCGAATTGGCCAAGCGGCACGATCTGCCCGTGGGCGTCGGCGGCCATTCGCTGCTGGTGCCGATGCTCTGTGAGCAGCACCAGGTGCCCTGCGACTTCTACGTCAAGACGTTGCACAGCGACCAGTACCCGTCGGCTACGCCGAAGGCCCTGCGCAAGGAGTTTATCTGGCTGGACGGCGGCGAAGGCTGGTACGACAACATGTGGTGCATCAATCCGGAACAGACCATCGAATTCATGAAAACCGTGACCAAACCCTGGCTGGCCTTCAAAGTCCTGGCCGCGGGCGCGTTCGACCCCAAGCAGGCGTTCCCCTACGCCTTCAAGAACGGGGCGGACTTCATCGCCGTCGGCATGTTCGACTTCCACATCAAGGAAAACAGCGAACTGGTCAGCCGCGTGGTTCGCCGCGAGGAGAACCGCGAGCGGCCCTGGCGGGCGTAGAATATCGTAGACGCGTCGCTCCGCGACGCGATTCTTGCTGATCATCACACGGAGTGTGATGGCTACTGTGGCGAACATCGTAGACGCGTCGCTCCGCGACGCGGTTCCGCTCGCGGAGCGACGCGGCCTACGGTGCGGGCGACGCGTACCGCTGGATGTCTTGGCAGGTCTCGCGACGAAAGCGATGGGCGCGCAGCCAGAGGTGGACTCGGTCGCTGAGAAAGACGGCTAGCCAGACCACGAGGATCACCAGCATCAAGCCTTGCCAGACGGCCGGGCGGGCCAGAACCTGCAGCACCTGCGACCACGCGGCGGACAAGTTGCCTTCCTCCAGAATCCGCCGGGACAGCCACGGAACCAACCCGTACAGAATGGCGGAACTGATCAGGGCCAACAGCGCCCATAACCGGCGCGGCGTCACCACCAGCCACAGCGTGTGCTCGTAGTCGTCCCGCCCGTCGCCGTACTCGAACCTCGCCACCAGCGGCTCCATTCGCGACCACCAGCACCCCGGCAGCCGCACCGCGTCGTCGTGCCGGGCAAACTGCAGGTCGTAGCGCGTCACGGTACACCCGTCCTGCGTCAACCGCTGCTCCTGGTCGTTCGCACGCCGCAACGGTCCAGCCACCAAGGACAGCGAGCAGGGCTCGTCGCTCTCGCCGTCCACCGCGATCTCCAGTTGATAGTGGCCGTGGGGCCGCAAGTGGAAACCCAAGCGGGATTGCCGCACAGGACGCTTGTCCTCCGCCCGCACAATTCGGCAACGGCGCGGAGCACGGGGCTGCAGACACACGGGCATCGACCAGCGGGCAGGCCGGCGGACGATCCAGGACGGGGTGGAAGTAGCGGCAGTCATGTCATTCGTCATTTGTGAATTGTCATTGGTCAGTCGTCATTGGTCAGTCGTCAGTCGTCAGTCGTCACCGATCACCGGTCACCGATCACCGATCACCGGTCACCGATCACCGGTCACCGATCACCG
>CAYPGE010000139.1:0-19341 GCA_964409865.1 uncultured Pirellulaceae bacterium | reverse complement strand
CGCCGGCGGCGACTGCCTGGCCCTGGACGCTCAGACGGGCCAGCAGAAACTCGCATTCACGGTGCCGCCCGCGGCCGACGGCCGCAGCAACGAGTGGGGGTACGTCGCTTGCGAGGGCGATTTGTTGCTGGGCAGCGTCTGCCGTGCCGGCGCCGCGTTTCGCATTCAGGACTTGGACACCGAGACCCTGATCTGGCGCGATTTCATGCCGGTTGTCTGCAGCGACGCGCTGTTCGCTCGCGACCGGCACACAGGCCAGGAATTGTGGACCCACACGCCCCAGGAGGGCGTGATCATCAACCCGACGATCGCCGTGGGCGGCGGCCGGATGTACTGCGTCGAAAGCACCAACCCGCGGTCGCGCGACTACGCCGACGGCCGGGTCAAGCTCGACGTGCTGCTGGGCCAAGGTGCGAAGTTGGTGGCATTGGACGTTCGGACCGGCAAGCCCATCTGGCAACGCGAGGCTCCTTTCGCCGCGTTGCAGCACATCATTTTCTTGAGCTACGCCAAAGAGACCGTGGTCGTGACGGGCTCCAAGAACGTGCAGGTCGAGGGCAAGGGCCGAGTCCGCTACGACCTGCACGCCTTCGATGCGGCCACGGGCGAGGTGCTGTGGCAGAACACGCAGACGCCCATCCCCGACCACATCCTGCAAGGCGGGCACGGCGAGCAGGTGCAGCACCCGGCCATCGTCGGCGAGACGATCTACAATACGGGGTTCGCCTGCCACTTGCGGACGGGCGAGGCGATCGAGGGCTGGAAATGGCAAAAGAGCGGCCACTGCGGCACGCTGACGACGTCGGCCCAGTGCGCGTTCAGTCGCTACGCGCAGCCGCGGATGTTCGACCTGCAGACCGGCCAATACACCGTCTTGAGCCAAGCCACGCGTTCCGGCTGCTGGGTCAACATCCTGCCGGCCGGAGGCCTGATCCTGATCCCCGAGTCCACCGCCGGCTGCATCTGCGGCTATCCGCTCCAGACCTCGTTGGCGCTGTCCCCACACTAAAGAAGGGGTCGAAGTCTTGCATCTGCGTCAAAGTCGGCTATCCTAATCCAGTGAACGGCGAGGCCCTATTCGTGCAGCCATCCGGCCCTGTTCCATCGCGGCCCGGCGTGGCTGGTCTGGGTCGGCCTTCGAAATGCGGCCACGAGCAAAAGACGGCCGGAACGCCTGTACCCAAAAGCCCCTCTTTGACGGCTTTTCGGTGTTATGAATTGTGAGACGGCTTCTTGGGAGTCCGTTGCCCGCAGATTTGCGAAACGGCCGACAACCAGGGGGCGTAGATCGCAAAAGGAACGGTTTGGAAATGGCTCGCGGAAACCTGGGCTGCGCGTCATTCGGCCGGATCGAGTCGCGTCACGGGACCAGGACCGGTCGTATTCGGTCGAAAACCTGGAACTCGCCCAAATCGCGGTCGTTCAACAGGACCAGACAATGCCCACCATTTCCGTCTTCTTTGGTATTCTGATCAAGATGTTCTTCCATGACAATGATCGTCATCACGAACCTCATGTCCACGCAGAGTATCAAGGAGAGGTTGGGGTCTATTCCATCCGCGATGGCAGGCTGCTGGCCGGCGGTCTTCCTCCAAAGAAGCATAAGCTCGTTGTGGCATGGATCGAGATTCACCAAGAGGATCTGCTCGCCGACTGGGAACTGGCCGTCAACGGGCATAATCCCCTTCCCATACGAGGGCTTGATCAATGAGATTGGTTGATGTGCGTCCGGCGGAGCCTGGGGTTCTTGTTGTGGTCGCGGACGATGGGCGTGCCGGACGATTCGATGTTCGTCCGTACTTTTCGTCACCAGCGTTTCGTCCACTACAGGATAGCCGTGAGTTTGAACGAGTACGCAACGGTGGCTACTATATCGAGTGGCCATGCGGTGCCGATCTGTCTGCTGATACGATTGAGGCACGCTGGGTGGCCGTTGACAATTCGTCGTCCGGTTGCACGCAGCGGGGCACTGTCGTTTCCGCGGATGCCTGACGGCTGAGAGCCCCTGGTGCCATCAAACGACCGTTTCTAGATACATGCGCATCACACCGGCAATTCGATTTCCCGGCCTTCCTTGTCGCGGCAGTCGATTTCCAGGTGTTCGGGGAACAGGCCTTCGCTGCCCAGAATCTGGACGTTCAGGCCGCCGTCGTCTTCCAGCCGCGTGATTTCTTTGCGCTTCTTGTTGTTCAGGTACGAGGCGACTTCATCGTTGACCCGCACGATCACGCGCGAGGCGCCGGGCTGCTGGCTGGCCAGCATCAGCATGCGGACGACTTCGATGGCCATGCTTTCCGCCTTCTTGACCACGCCGCGGCCGCTGCAGCAGGGGCAGTCCGTGTAGACGTTGCGTTTCAGGCTGGGCCGGATCCGCTGCCGCGTCATTTCGATCAGGCCGAACGGACTGGTGCGGAGGATCTTGACGCGGGCCCGGTCCCGGCGCATGGCGTCCCGCAGCGCCCGTTCGACGCCCCGGCGGTGCTTCTCGCGGCGCATGTCGATAAAGTCGTTGACGATCACGCCGCCCAGGTCGCGGAGCCGCAGTTGCCGGGCGATCTCCTTGGCCGCCGCGAGGTTCAGCTGATAGGCGGCTTCCTCCGCCGAGTCGGAGATGCGGAAGTTGCCGCTGTTGACGTCGATGGCCACCAGGGCCTCGGTCTGGTCCACCACGATGGACCCGCCGTCCTTCAAGGGCACCTCGCGCTTGTAGATCCTGGTGATCTCGTGTTCCAGCCGGTACTTGTGGAACAACGGCTCCCGGCCTTCGTACAATTGCAGCCGGTGGACGTAGCGGGGCATGGTCAGCTGCAGGAAGTTTTTGGCCCGCTCGAAGGCGTTCGGCTCGTCCACGTAGATGGCGTCCACGTCGGAGGCGAACATGTCGCGGATCGTGCGGATGATCATGTCGCTTTCTTCGTAGATGTCCACGGGCGCGGGCTGCTTGCGGACCCGGCGGACGATGACCTTCCACAGCCGCAGCAGGTACGCCAGGTCGCGCGACAACTCCTTGCGGGTGCGGCCCTGGCCGGCGGTGCGGACGATGAAGCCCAGGCCCTTGGGCGGGTTCAATTCGAGCATCGTTTCGCGGAGCTTGCGGCGTTCGTCGTCGTCCTCGATCTTTCGCGAGACGCCGACGCGTCCCAAGGCGGGCATCAGCACCAGGTAGCGGCCGGGGATGCTGATGTAGGTCGAAAGCGTCGGCCCCTTGGTGCCGATCCCTTCCTTGATGACCTGGACCAGCACTTCGTCGCCGCGGCGGAAGATGTCCTGGATCGGGGGCTTGAAGCGGGGACGGTTGCCCGAGCGCGGGCCCCGGTTGCGGCGGCGCGGCCGCCCTGCCGGTTCCTCGTCCTCTTCTTCGCCGTCGTCGATGTCGTCGTGCCGGCCTCCGTTGCCGGCCAGCGACGGGTCGTCCGGGGCGTAGCCGCCCTGGCGGAAGTACTGCGGCTCGACGTCGCTGATGTGCAAGAACCCGTTGCGTCCCACGCCGAAGTCCACGAAGGCGGCCTGAATCGTGGGCTCCAGGTTGACGATCTTGCCCTTGTAGATATTGCCCACGTAGTTGTCTTGGCTGGCGCGTTCGATGTACAGCTCTTCCAGCACTCCATCCTCAATGACCGCGATCCGGCACTCTTCCGGCTGCGAGACATTGATCAGCATTTCCTTTCTCATGCGACTTGTTTCTTTCCTCGTTAGAGTTGTGCGGAGGTGCGGCAAGCTCGACGCGGATGCGCGTCAGGCAGCAGCCGTCGCTTTCCAAACCGCCGACGCCCAACGCCTCCAAAACATCGCGCACGCGCGCGCTGCGGGGCGGATCGGCGGCCAAACGAAAGCGGAGTCTGCCGTCACGGAATTCGAGCTGGTCCAGACCGGCCTTGAGATCGACCGGCTGGTCCGAGCCAGCTCGACGGAACCAATACGGAGCAGGGGCCTGCAGCCGGGCGATCTGCTCGGCGAGCATCTGGCTGCAGGCCGGAGGAACGGGCAGCTCGTACGTGAATCGCCACGCCTGCGCCTTGCCCTCGCCCGGCGCCAGCACCTGCAGATCCGCGACTTCCAGCCCCGGCAGGGCGGTGCGGTCCAGGCCTTGGCGGAGGCGGTCGGCGGCGACGGACTCGGTCAGTTCAAACTCCATCACTTCGTCCAGCGCGGCGATCCCCAGGGCCAGGGCCGAGGGAAAACTCAGCTTGGGCTTCGGGTGAAACCCTTCGCTGCGGCGCAGCGGCAATCCGGCCCGGCGCAGCCAGCGTTCGCAGGTCCGCGCCAGGTCGTGATGACTGATCCAACGCAAGTCGTCCCGCTTGCGAAACCGCAGGCGGATGCGAACTCGATTCATCAACAGCACCCGTGGTCCGGCTGCGGCCACCCCGGCGGGGCTTGCCGCAGCACGGGACCGTTGCTTCCCGGCGGGATCAGAAGCGGATCTTCTGGTACTCCTCGCGCAGGAAAGTTTCGATTTTCGAGGCGTTGTCCAGCGTCAGGGCATGGGCTGCGACGGCTTCGCATTCCGCCACGGTGACGCTGCGACACACGCGCTTGATTTCCGGGATGGAGTTCGGCGGAACACTCAGTTCGCGCAACCCCAACCCCAACAATAACATGGTGTAAACCGGATGGCCGCTCATCTGGCCGCACAGGCTGGCTTTCACGCCGGCGTTGCGGGCGGCTCGCAGAGAGCCGCGGATCAGTCGCAGCACGGCCGGATCGGCGGTCTGGAACAGGTTGGCCACGCTGGGATTGCTGCGATCCACCGCCAGCGTGTACTGCACCAGATCGTTCGTGCCGATGCTGACAAAATCCACTTCCTTGACAAAACGGTCGATCAACACGGCGGCCGCCGGGGACTCGACCATCATGCCGACGGGAATCTCACGGCAAAACGGCACGCCCCGCTGGTCCAAATCCGCCATGGCTTGGGACAAAACTTGTCGGGCCTGCTGCAACTCGGGCAGCGTCGTAATCAGGGGGAACATCACGCGCACGTCGCCCAGCGCGCTGGCCCGCAGGATCGCCCGCAACTGCGGCACGAAGACGTCGGGATTGCGGAGCGACAGACGGATGCTGCGGAGCCCCAGGAACGGATTAGGCTCGTCCTCCGGGGCGGCCCGCGTGATGCGCATCTTGTCAGCGCCGAGATCCAGGGTGCGGATCACGACCGGCCGCCCCTGCATGGCTCGCACCACCTCCGCGTAGGCCTGATAGTGGTCCTCCTCGGACGGCTTGTCGTGCTGGCTGGTGTACAGGAATTCCGTCCGGTACAAGCCGATCCCGTCGGCCCCGCGCTGCAGGCAGCCCTTGGCCTCCGTCGGGTACTCGATGTTGGCCATCAGCCGGATGCGGACCCCGTCCCTGGTCTCGGCCGGCATGTGCCAGAGCGGCTCCAGTTCGGCGGCCACCGCCTCCTGGCGCTGCAGTTCGACCCGGTACCGCGTCAACGTCACGTCGTCGGGATCCAGGATCACCAGGCCGCGATTGCCATCGACAATCACTCGTTCGCGGCCGGTCAACCGGGCCAGAAAATGTCCGATGCCGACCACGGCGGGAATTCCCAATCCCCGGGCGACGATGGCTGTATGCCCCCCCACACCGCCGATTTCGGTGACGAAGCCCAGCACGGACTCCGGCTTCAGCTTGGCCGTCTCGCCAGGCGTCAGGTTGTGCGCCAGCAGCACCACGGCGGAGGGCAGTTGCCCCAACTCATCCTCCGGCCGACCGGTGAGGTGCCGCAGCAGACCACGTTCCAAGTCGACGATGTCATGAGCCCGCTCCGCCAGCACGGGATTCGGCGACTGTTGAAACAGTTTGGCGTAGGCCCCCAAGGTCATCGTCACCGCGTATTCGGCCGAGTAGGCATGTTCCCGAATCGCGGTCTCGACCTCGCGCCGCAAACGCGGATCTTGCAGAATCTGCAGGTGCGCGGCAAAGATCGCCCCGACCTGCTCGCCCAGCTGCGCCGTCATCGAATTCTGGGTCCGCAGCACTTCGTCGGCCGCCGCCGCGATGGCCCGCTCAAACCGTTGCACTTCGTCCTCGACCGACTCGCGCAGCACAAACGACCGCGGGATGAGGAATCCCTCGTTGTCGATCACCAACGCTTCGCCCAGGGCAATGCCCGGCGAAACCGCTATGCCTTGCAGTATCTCCATAACCTCGCTTGCCGGCGTCCCCCGTCGGCGCCCGAAGATTCCGGGGCCACGGCCGGCCGGCCATTGTTTCCGTTGGTCCTCAGATGCCCTCTCCCAGGGACACCTCTCCATGCTCCGTTTCTTCGGCCTGCGGCAGCGGCACCTCGGCCTGCGGCAGCGGCTCCTCGACAAACGTCTCCTGTTCGATCACCGGCGTCAATGCCGCCACGGCCTGATCCGCGTCGCGCCCGCGAGCCAGGATGGTCAAGAGGGTGCCTTGAGTCGCGGCCAGCATCAGGATCTCCAGGACGCTCTTGCCGTTGACGCTCTGCCCGTCTTTGATGATCTCGATCGCCGATTCGTAGCGGCCCGCCAACCGCGCAATCAGATAGGCCGGGCGGATGTGCAGCCCGATCGGATTCGCGACCCGCACGTCTTTCCGCGCGACCAGCTCCGCCATAGGATCCGCCACGACGAACACCCACTAGCTCTGGTTGCTGTCCGCTTCGTCCAACAACTGCTTGATGTCCTCGACCGTCTTGGCCTGCTTCAAGAAGCGGCAGAACGTGTCGTCACGCAGTTGGCGGGAGATGTTTTCCAGCGCCCGCAGATGATCTCCCGGCCGATCCGGAGGAGAAACGAGCAGGAACAGAATCTGGACTTTTTCGCCGTCCAGACTCTGGAAATCGACGCCGTCACGGCTGATCCCGACCGTGCCGATCAAGCGGTTGACGCTGGAGTGTTTGGTGTGCGGGACCGCCACGCCGCGGCCGATCCCCGTGCTGCCCAGTTCCTCCCGTTTCATCACGGCCTGGACGATTCCCGCCTGGTCCTCCGACTTGACGGCCCCCGCCTCGGCCAAGGCCCCGATCAGTTCTTCCACGACACTCCTTTTGTCCTCCGCTTTCAAGTCCGCTCGAATTGCCCCCACTTCAATGAAATTCGCAAACTTCATATCCCATGTCCTTTCCATCGAGGCATATCAGTCCCGCCCGTCGCTCGGGCCGCAAGGCCGGCAAGAGCGCGGACGCAATCAGTCTTCCTCGGATTCGTCAGTCCCCGTGACCTCCACGCTTTTGGCCCCGCGAGAACGATGACCTCGGCGTTTGTCCTTGTGCTTCCGCAGCTGCTGTTCCAACTTGTGAATCGTTCCATCCAAAGCCGCCAGCACACTCGACGCAGTTTCCGTCGCCACGAAGTCCTCGGTACGTTCGACGGACACCCGCAACTCGACGCTCGGCGACTCGCGGTGTTCGAGGTCCGCCGTAACCTGAATCGAAGTCACACGGTCGAATAGCCGCCTCAGTTTTTCCACCTTCTCGCCGATCTTGCTTTGTGTGTCCGAACTGAGATGACCGTGCCGCGCCGAAATCTTGACTTGCACCGAATTGACCTCCCTTAATATCCTTGCCAGTCAACGGCCCCATCAGGCGCGAACCGCCGTTGATGACCGTGCTGGCGGCATGGAACCAAAATCGAGTGCCCAAGCACCTCGAAATCGCCGAAACGCGCGATTCACAAGATCGTCAGTCTATTCACTTGGACAACTCGTAAAAAGGGGCGTTGCCAGTTTAGGCAGCCCAAAAAGAAACGAAATACAGTGCGAGACATCTGGATTTTCATGGCAAGTACTTCGTAAGTGCCGCTTCGGACGGGGCGCAGCAGCTGAAGCCCGGATTCTGTGAAGAACCGGGCTTCTTTTTGCCAGCGGAACTGCATTCGCCCTGAAGATCCCGGGGTCCAGTCACCCGTCGCTGTGCAGAGGAGAGGGAAGCGATTCATACAGGATCGCCCCGCTTTGGAGCTGTTTCCTCCAATTCTGAATGCTCGATTTTCGGTCATTGGCCCACGGCATATAGAGCAACGTCTTGTTGGTGATCCGCTGCAGGTTCTCGAACGCGAACACCCGAACCGCCAGCGAACCGTGGTCCAGGAATTCGACCAGTTCTCGATCACCACCTTGACGAAGTTGTTCGGGACTGTAACCCCAACTCAGACGGTAGAGATTTGCCGCATCGGCGCCGCAGTAGCTCTCCAGCACTTTCCGTACGGCGGCTGCGGTCTCTGGACTGCGCGACAAGGATTGCCGGAGAACGTCGAATTCCGACTTCCAGTAGGATCGTTGCCGGTCGTCGCTGAACTCCTTCACGAGGATCTCGAAGGAGTCCAGGTAGGCCAGGCAGCGGGCAGCCAGCGACCGCACTTCCGATTTCCGGTCTTCGCTGCGTTCCTTCAGAATCAGGCTCACCGGCCGATCCGCGGCAACCATGGGCTGAAGGGTATCGGACGCCAGGCGATCGACGTCGCGCAGATCCGCACCCTCCATCCAAGCGGGACTCTGGGACACCGCATTCGTTTGCGATTGGCCGCCGATGATGATTCGCACCTGGCCTTGCTCGACCGGCAGCGGCGCCGGCGACTCGGCGGTCTGCCATTCGATGCGGCCGATGGCGGTGTAGATGCGGACCACGGGGAGCGCGGGATCGGTCTCCGGGTTGGCTCCCGGCGGCAGATAGCGTGAGACCTCGATGCCGATCTCGGAAGCGGCCTCCAGGAACGTCGCCGTGCCGCGCACTCCGCCGAGTTCGAGGTGAATGCGCGCTCCGGCCACGCCCGCCGTCCCGATCAGCGCCCGACCGTACTCCATCATCAGTTCCGGTTCTCCTTGGGCGTTGTTCGGCCTGGTTTGGACGGACGCCGGACCGGCCAAGATCACCTGCACTCCGGGCGTCAGCACGATTTCCGGCCGGTAGGTGGGAAAAACGATCAGACGGTCGCCGGACATCAATCGAGACCGGGCCGGCAAGCGAAACCAGTCGGCGGACTCCGGCACGTATCGAACGAGGAAGTGCGGATCGGACAACTTGACGTAACCCACCTCGACGGGCTGAAGGTTGCCGGGCGTGATGGGGGCTGCGGGCGGAGCCTCGTCCGGGGACGCCGGTTCTGCGGCTTCTTGCATCTCGGCCGGCTCGGACTCCATGCCCGGTCCCCTTTCCGTGGCACCCGCCCCCGGCTTGGCGGGCGCGCCGACGTCGGGCTCCAAGGCGGGCTTGCTGATGTCGATGGCCGTGGGGGGCGGGACGGCAGCGGCCGGGGCCCCGCTGCCTTCCGCCTCGCGAGACGCTCTGTCGGCGCCCGTCGGCGACGCTGCCGCGGCCTTGTCATCCGCCGGCTGCGGCGGTTCGGCCCCCGTGCCGGTTGGCTCAGGCTCGGCGGACTCGGCTTCCTCCGCCGGTGGCAACGAGGGCTCCGCGACCGGCACCGGCGGTTCGGACACCTCCGCAGCCTGCGGTGGAGCCTGAACCACCTCGGCGGTTGGCTCGCCGACCAGCAGTCGCATCAACGGGTGATTGCGATCGAAAGGCCCCATGGCCCGCAGGGCCACCGCCGACAGCAGGAAGGCCAGCAAGAGGGTGATCGCCAGCGGTTTCCACCGGCCGCCCTGTCCGACTCGCAAGTAGTCGGGAACTTCGAAGGGTTTTCTCCCTCGGGCCGCGACCCGCTCGGTCTGCGGCGGAGGCGGAACCATGGTCGCCGGCGGCGGAACGGGTTCTGCTTCCGCAGCCCCCAAGGGCGGCTCGCCGACAAGTTCGCCGCGGGTTCGCGCGTCGTGCTGAGGGTGGCCCGCGGCCCGCGGTGCCACGTCGGGCGAGCCGATGCGACAGACTCGGTCCCGCAACTCCGGATCGACTTCGGCGGGTTGTTCCAACACGAGCGCCAGGATCTGATGGCAGGCAGCGACCTCGGCCAAGTGGACATCCGACTCCAAGCAGACCTTCTCCAGATCCGGCACTCGATCGGGCGGAAGTTGATTGTCTAAGTACTCCGCCACCGTATTGGGATCCAATCCCATGCCCCGCCCTTCCAGGCTGGGCGCCCCCAACCGCGGCCGACTGGTGGCGCTGCGGATGCGATGCACCAGTCCCGTCGCGAACTCGCTCTCCTCGATCTTCCTGCCCAGTTCCTCAGCTTCCGATGGGTCGTCGAGGATATTGTCCAAGTAGGCCAACATGGTTCGCAGCGTAAGTCTCATGGCGACACCCTTTTTCCGACAAAGATGGTCAGGGTCAGGCATTTCAGGGCAGTTGACGAAACTCTCGGTCCGTCCGTTATGATTAGTGCCGCGCAGCCGGCACTTTCGTACAAGAAACCCAAACAATCTTCCGAGAATGCCCAACTCTGACAGAGAAATACGCTCCATCCGCCCCGAAGGCTTCGATTTGCTGTACGAGCAAGGGCCATGCCTGGTCGTGGTCAAGCCCGGCGGGCTTGCCACGCAGGCCCCGCCGGGCATCGACAGCCTGGAAGTCCGCGTCAAGGAGTTCCTGCGGACTCGCGACGGCAAGACGGGCAGGGTGTACCTGGGAATCCCACACCGCTTGGACCGGCCCGTATCCGGGGTGATGGTGCTGGCCCGCCATGTGCGCGCCGCACGCCGTTTGGCCGAACAATTCGAGGCGCGGACGGTCATCAAGAAGTACTGGGCGGTGGTCGAGGGGACGGTCTCGCCGGACGCCGGAACCTGGACGGACCACCTCCGCAAAATCCCGGACGCCGCTCAGGTCGAAGTCGTGTCCGCGGAACATCCCGCCGGCCGGCTGGCGGTCTTGTACTATCGCGTGCTAGCAAGCGATGGGCGGACGTCGTGGCTGGAAATCGACCTGGAGACGGGGCGGATGCACCAGATTCGCGTCCAGGCCGCTTCACGCTCGCACCCGATTGTGGGCGACGCCCAGTACGGTTCCGTATTGCCTTTCGGACCGGTGACCGAGGATTTCCGGCGCCGCTGGATTGCCCTGCACGCCCGCCGCCTGGAATTCCGGCACCCCATGACGCGCGAAATCATAAACCAAATCGCCCCCCTCCCGGCCGCTTGGCGATCGTTGAGCGTGTTATCTGCGGCATTTCCGGACGGTTGAGAACATCGGGAGTAAACATGCACGGACGCGATGACGGCGATCAACGGGACTCGTCTCCGCGTTGGAGCCGTCTCGTACTTGAATACGAAGCCGCTGGTGTACGCGCTTCCGGCGCTCGTCGGGCAGCACCAGCAAGGGGAGGACGGCAGAATCGGGGAAGAATCATCCCGAGACCTGTCTTTCATCATTCTGTCCCCATCCTTCTGCCAGTTGTTCTGCCTGGCGCGAAGCCGCTTCGGCGACCGCCGCCCGCGGTTCGGCGCGGGTCCGCTGCTTCATCATGAGCAGGCCCAGAATCGTCAGCAGGACGCCAAAGGCCAGTTCCGGCGAGGGGGCCTCGTGGAAGATCACTACGCCAGCGATGGCGGCCATCGTGGCCTGGGTGGCGTTCAGGGCGTTGACGTAGACCAGGTTCGCCAGTTGCAGGGCCTTGGTCAGCGCGATAAACGCCAGGGCGTTGAAGAGTCCGGCCAGCAGCATCATCCCAAAATCGTCCGGCGCCGTGTTCCCCATTCCTTGCCAGCCGATGCGCCACTGGCTCCAGCCGCCCAAGCTGACCACACCCAACAGGCTGACCGTGAACAACGTGATCGACAGGGACGCCCGGCCTTTGACGCCGTAGCGAATCACCACGCTCAAGATCGAATACGCCAGGCCAGACAACATGGCTCCCGCGACCCCCAGGGCGACCAGCCACCCATACGCCGCTGCCTGCGGATCCGGACCCGCGACCGACCGGTGGGCGTCGCCGGCCCCCAGCGACAGCACGGTGATGGCGGCGATCAGCGTGAGGACCGCGCCCAGCATGCGCAAGGTGAGCGGCTCGTGCAGCAGCGTGCGTCCCAACAGGGCCCCTCCCAGAATGATCGTGCCCAGTGTCAACGGCACGGTGAGTGCCAGTCCGACCACGCCCAGCGACCATTGGAACACGACGTTGCCGACCAACTGTCCGATCAAGGCTCCCAGCGCCAACAGACCCAACACGCGCCATCCAGGGAAGAGCTTCCGGCCGCGCCAGGCTTGCACGGCAACCCACGGTCCGACCAGCAGCAGGGTCGGGAGGGCTTTCATGGCCGAGACCCAAATCGGGTCGCAATCCGACACCGCCCGCAGGCAGGCATTGGCGGCGGTGTAGCCCACGGCCGAGAACAGACCGCACAGTGTGCCTAAGACGGCGTGAGGCGACGTGGCCGAGGATGGGGCGGAGGGTGGTGAGGCAGTTCGATTCAAAGCGGCAGTCGCCCTTCGGTGTTGGTCAAGCGCTGTCGGGGAATTGAGGTGAATTGGCGAATGTCGGAATAACCCCGACGAAATCAGTATAACCGAATGCCAACCGGAAAGTCTACGCAGCGGCCACGCCCGGCTCGCGGCCGGGCGAATTGTCTGTACAATTCGCAAAGACACGGTCATTTGCACCGCACTAATCGGAGACCAACCAATGATCGAGCGAGGTCTGCACTTGTCTGTTACCGCATTTCTGCTCGCGGGAACGCTGCTGCTGAGCCCGGCTTGGCCTCCAACGCCGGCCCACGGCGCCGATCAGACTGCCGGCGTCCAGCAGCCACCGGTTCCGGAGCCGGTCCTGCGGATCTCCCGGACGGAGGACTTCGAGGTCAACGGCCGGGGCGATGCGCCGGCGTGGGAAAAGGCCCGCTGGGCACCGCTGTCACTCCGCCCGGCGGCCGAGCATTCCTACCAGACGCGAGTCAAGGTGCTGTATTCGCGAACGGGCCTGTACGTGCTGATGGATGCCGCCGACCAGGCAGTTACGGCGACGATGCAGGAGGATTTCCTGGACCTGTGGAACGAGGATGTATTCGAGTTCTTCCTCTGGCCGGACGAGCGGTATCCCTTGTATTTCGAGTACGAAATCTCGCCGCTGGGGTACGAGCTGCCGATTCTGATTCCCAATCTGGACGGCAAGTTTCTCGGCTGGCGGCCCTGGCATTACGAAGGACCTCGCAAGACCCGCAAAGCCACGACCGTCGCCGGGGGAGCAAAACAGGCGGGGGCGGAAGTCTCCGGCTGGAAGGCAGAAGTCGTTGTGCCCTACGAACTGCTCACGCCGCTGGGAAACGTCCCTCCTGAGCCCGGAACGCGATGGCGCGCCAACTTCTATCGCGTCGACTATGACGGCGGAAAAAGGACGAGTTGGGACTGGGCGCGGGTCGGCCCCAGTTTTCACGAGTTCCGCAAGTTCGGCACGCTGGTCTTCGAATGACGCGGCCAGCCCGGCACACAACGGCGTCTCTTACGGGCTTACTGTCGCCTCGCCAAAGTAGCCATCACACTCCGTGTGATGATCAGCAAGAAACACTGCACAGTTATTTCTCGAACGCTGCGTACTTCAACTGTCTTACTTCGGCGAAATCGCCTCGATTCTTGGCGAGCGGTGGGCGTTAGCCCACCGGTTTTTCCGGGGAGCACGCCTGCTGGCAGCAAAGGAACCGTTGGGCTAACGCCCATCGTTCGCCGAAGCAAGACAGGCGAATTACTGCCCCGCGGCTTTGTCCTGGTTGGCGCCGATGCAGAACAGGTGCTCCTTGCCGCGGATGTAAATGCGGCCGGCCTGAAACGCGGGGCTGGTGACGCATGCTTCGCCCAGTTCGTTCTCCGCGACGCGGACACACTCGTCGTCCGTCGGTTCGAGGATGAACGTCTTGCCCTCTTCGGAGAACAGGAACACGTTCTTGCCGGCCATGGCCGGCGAGGAAGAGAAACTGGCCCCGTCGAAATCCTCCTCCCACAACGGCTCGCCGCCCTGCTTGGCGTCGTAGCAGGTCAAGGTGCCGAACGAGGCCAGCACCATCAGGTACTTGTCGCTGGCCAGCGGACTGCAGCAGTCGGGAGACCCGACGTCGGCTTCCCACAGGACGTTGCTGTCGGTCACATCACCGCTTCCGTCCGGGCGGATCGCCGCTATGCCAGGAAATTCGTTGGCCACAAACACGAGCCCATCGGCAAAAGTCGGCGAAGGTCCGACGTCGGCCTGCAAGCATTTGGCCCGCCAAATCTCCTTGCCGTCGTTCGGCGTGTAGGCGATCACCCACGGATCGGCGGCCGTGATGATCTGCGGCTGGCCAGCCACTTCGATCACCGTCGGCGTGGGCCACGAGTTGGGCACTTCGCGCGGCGTCTCCCACGCCGTCTCGCCCGTGTCGGCCTTCAAGGCCAGGAGCGTGGAGAGCTTTTCCTGCTTCGTCCCTTGATCGAACTGCACCAGCAACAAGTCGCGGTACATGGCCAGCGAGGTGGCGTGGCCATAGGTATTCTTCGGCATGCCCAGGCTGCGCGACCAGCTCACCTGGCCGGCGAAATCCACCGCGGCGACGTCCCCGTTGGCGAAGATCGCGTACGCTCGCCGGCCGTCCGTGGCAGGAGTCGAGGCGGCGAAACCGGTTGCTTCCATTACCTTGGGCGGGGCCGCCGTGCTTTCGGGCGTGCCCGGCGCTTCGGCTTGCCACAGCAGCGCTCCGGAATCCGCGTCGCAGCAGTACACGACGCGCCGCTTCTCGTCGGCGCCCGTCACAAAGACACGTTTGTCCCAAACGATCGGCGAGCTGTTGCCGGGCAGCTCAATCGGCGTCTTCCAGAGGATTCCTTCGCCCGATGCTCCGTCCCATTTCGTCGGGACGTCGGCAGACGCGGAAACGCCGGTCCCGCCGGGACCGCGGAACCGCGGCCAATTTCGCCGCCACTGCGCGTCCGTTGGCGGGCCGGCGGGGACCGCCGTCGCCGGCTTGGCGGCCTCGACTTCCGGCTTGGCGGCCTTGACTTCCGGCTTGGCGGCCTCGACTTTGGGCGCCGGCGGCTGCGGCGGCTGCGGCGGCTGCTCGGCCGGCGGCGTGGGGGCGGGCTCCGTTGCCGGCGGAGGCTCCATCGCCGGCGGTTTTTCGACAGGCGGCTCGCCGCCGGGCTCCTTCTCCGCTGGCGGCGGTACTTCGGCCGGCGGCGTGGGCGGTGCCGGCGCCGCGCTCTCTTTGGGCGGCGGAGGGGCCTCTGGAGACGCACTCGGCGGCGGCGCGACGGGGGACGGCGGGGCTTCTTCCTCGGCGCGGGGCAACTCGGATTCCGCCAGTTCCGTGCCGGTGGGCCCGGCAGCGACTTGAACCGCCCGTGAATCGACGGCGCTCCGCGTGCCCGCCCACAATCCCACGACGCTCAGCACGATGGCCCCGCCCAGAGCGGCGACCGACCAGCGGCTGAGCCGGTGCAGATGCTCCTCCGGGTCGTGCGGCACGTCGCGAGGCTGCGGTTGCGGCAGTTTTCGGTGCAACACGGCGGCCGCTTTGGCGCAGACGAGCGTCACTGCGAGGCTGGCCAGCAACAGCCATGTGCCCCAGGCGCTGAATCGCCGCCGCTGGAAGTACTCGTTCCGCAGTTGCAGATCCAGCTGGCGAAGTTGCTCCTTGACGCCGGCATCCTGCGGGTCCGCCTTGAGCTGGGCCTTGAGCGTCAAATACTCAGGCGCATTGAGCGGATCTTCGGCCACGCGCGCACCGTAATCCACCAGCAGCAGCGTGCCGAAAATGAAGGAAAACACCCCGGCAACCAGGGCACAGCGAAAGACAACGGTGTACTTTTTAGACGCGGTGAGCATGTTCTGGACTGAAAAAGAGTCCTGACCCCTTTTTGCGCACAACGATGCTATTTGACTACCTCCGACACATCTCGAATCAGTCCCAGGCGGACTTGTTCGCCGGGGCAATACCAGTAACAGCGGCCACAGGACACGCACCGCGAGCGATCCGGCTGGTAATCGGTCCGCTTGCGGCGTACGGACAGCGTCACTAGCTTGAGGCCGATCACCAGCCCCATCCACGCGCCCAGCCAACCGCCCAGCGTCCCGAATCGCGCTTGCCGCTCGACCGCCAACTGGTACAGTTCGCTCACAGGCCGGCCCGTGGCGCGGAACGCGTCGCTGGCATCCGTCGTTCCCACAACTTGCCCGGTCTCCTCCTGACGCAGGCGTTCCGCCAAACGAACCTGCGGGTCCAGACGCGATAGCGGGACCGCCAGCAGCATCCCCAGGCCGGCACCCGCGGCGATCAGCACCGGCGCCAGCAGCAGCATCCAACCCAGAAGGCGCCGTGCGGCCGGTTTGGCTTCCGGCGGCAGCGGCGGCGCCGGCTCCTGGATCGCCCCGTACGGGCAGGAATCCTCGCACAGCCGGCACTGAATACACTCCTCCGGCGGAATCTTGGCGTGCCACTTCGCGACGCTCGACAGGACTCCCAGGATGGCTCCGTAGGGACACAAATACCGGCAGTACGGCCGGCCCACAAACAGACCGAGAAACAGCAAGCACGCGCCGAACACCAGCATGTTCACGTCGCCGCTCAGCCGGAACAGGGCCACGAACGGATCGTAACGGCAGATCACGAAGGCCGTGCCGGAGACCGCGAAAATCACGGCGGCCCCCAGGTACAGATAGGGGACCAGGCCCAGCGCGTGATCGAGCCAACTCGGGACGCGCACACTCCGCACGGCGACGACTTCCTGGATCGCCCCCAGCGGGCACACGGCCGCGCAGAACGTGCGCCCGAAGAACAGCGTGAAGACCAGCGGCAGGACAAACAGCAACACGACCGTCGCCGGGACGGCATACGCCGGATCGCTCAGCGCGTAAACCACGTTTTGCGTCGCACCGATCGAGCACACGCACCCGTCGCGGACAAAACCGAACCAGATCAGCGAAGCCACCGCCAGCCAAAACAACCCCCGCCGAGAACGCCTGACCAGTGCGAAATACGACGCCAAACACAACGCCCCGATCAGGACCGCGACGTTGATCCATTCCCAGGCCATGCTCTCCGGCGCGGGCGGCATCGATACCGGGATCGGGTGGTCCGCGAACTCCGGAGTGGGGATCAAGTCGCCGGCCCAGGCCGGCGCCGACTGCAGCCAGGCCCCTGCCAAGGCCGACATCCCCGCGACGACTTGGCGAATTCGACCCATAGTAGCAGGCACACTCCGTGTGCCGTCCGCCACAGCCCCCGGACCGTACCCGTCACTCTTCTTGCCGTTCTTGTGTGTGCGCCGGACTTCAGGCATTCGTCATTCTTTCGTCAACAATCATTCGAGCTTCGCCTTGGGAGCTTGCGTTCTGCCTCGCCGCCGACGCTTCCACCCGCTGCTGCTCCGCCCGCCACCGCTGCTGCTGCTCGACGCGGACCAGCATCTCCATCGCCTCTTGCCGTTGGGTGGCGTCCCCGCCGGCAGACTGCAGCGCGCGTTGAGCGCGAGATGCCAAGGCCGTGGCCGCCTTGCGCTTCATGATCTCCGCCTGGGACGCCGGGATGCGATAGAACGCCTGCGTCGGGCAGGCGATGGCGATCGCGCACTCGTTGCAGTCCAAGCAGCGGTCGTGCTGGACCTGCATGTACAGCGAGCCGTTCATCAGCGCACAGCCCTTGACGCACTTGCCGCAGCCGATGCACAGCGGCTCGTCGATCGTGTACTCGTAGAACCGCTGCCCGGATCGCTCTTCGACGAACCGTCGCACGATGGCGCCCGTCGGACAGGCTTGGTTCTCCGCCGCCGTGTCCAGCGCCGTGTAGCCCATCTCGTAGTAGCCCGTGCAGATGTCGCAGTAGCCGCACATGTCAAAGCAATTGATGCACTTGACCGCCGACACGTCCAGCACGCACTTCGTCGCACAATTCGTGCAGGCAATGCACTTGTCCGGGTCCAGTTGCCACACCAGTTGTTCCGCGCGGCTGGTCCGCCCCACCAGCACGCCGGCCGCGCCGGCCAGCGCGACCGTGCCCACCGTGCGCATGCCGTCGGTCAGGAACCCGCGACGATCGACCTTGGTTTCCATCGTTTTCCCCTCTGCACAAGGGCTCAGACGTACAGAATTCAGAATTGGCGGAGTTGGCGTTTTGCCTCATCCGAGTCGTACGTCCGCCGATTTTGAATTCGGTACGCCTGAGCCCGCCACCTCCCCGCCACCGCCTGCGGCAGCGGACAATCCGCCAGACTCCCACATCGCTCGCACGGCAGACGCTGCGTGCAACGACGGTTCGAGTCGCCGCCCGGACGCCGGATCAACATTGCGGTCACCGCCGCAAGGACTGACACGGCGCCCCACCGCAGCAATCCCGCCAGCCACTGTCGCCGTGAGCTACGACTGCTTTCCATGTGCGTCACTCTCTTTCGCCGTGGAATCCTGACCGTCCTTCTGCACAAACACCCTGACTTGCCGCGTCATCGGGTCCAGCACCAGCACCCGGCCACTACTGTCCACCGCCACATCAAACGTGGGCGTGTGGCCGCTGTCTTCATTCAGTTGAGCGGCAGTGACCGTCTGTCCCAGCATTTGCGGATCGGCCACTACGCATTCCAGGTCGCCCTTGGGGCTGTAGATTTTGATGCGCGGGATGCCTTTCTCCGCCGTCACGAACCGTCCGTCCGGCAGCACGGTGAAGTCGGCCGGGTTGCAGCAGCCAAAGAACCCGTCGATCTCCGGCGACGACTTGCCCCAGTGGCCCAGCAGGTCGCCCTCGGCGGTGAACGTCTCGATCCGCCGCGCGCCGGGATTGGCGACGCGCAGCAAGCCGTCGGCCGTGACGGCCACGTCAAAATGCGCGCTGGGAATCACAAACCCCCGAACGCCCCGCGCCTCGTCAGGCTCGCCGATGCGACCCAGCAACTTGCCGTCCGCATCGAAACGCAGCACCACGCGGTTGCCCGCATCCGCCGCAAAAACCTGCTCGTCATCCACCGCCAGCGACGTCAGCACCGACATGTCGTTGAGTCCCTCCGTCCAGCTGCCGAGCGCGGACCCTTGCGGATCGAACAAGAACACGCGGCTGCCCGCCCCGACGTACAACCGGCCAGGGTGGACATGCTCCACCCCGCCCACCGCCAAACACGTCGGCTCGCCTTTGACGGGCATCTCGGCCAACTGCCTTCCGTCCGAGTCGAACACGCGGACCACCTTTTCTCCAGCGACATAAATGCGGCCGTCGGGGCCCGCAGCCAGTCCCCGCACGCCGCTCAACTCCGTCGCAAACGAACCACGCTCCTGGAACTCGAGCAGCGCCGGCTCGGCTCGCTGGTAGACATCCGCGTTGAACTCGAAACGCTCCGATAACCCTCCGCCATCCTCGCCCCACGGGTCCATGCGCAGTGCCGCCCAGGCTGCGATCACGACGGCCGCCACGACCAACGCGCCAATCAGCACCGGCCGGATCACCGCCCGTCGCGGCCGGTTCTGGCAGCGACAGGTTTTACAGGGTTTCACGTCCATTTCGTTCGTCATTGGTCATTCGTCATTGGTCATTGGTCAT
>CAYPGE010000138.1:0-19385 GCA_964409865.1 uncultured Pirellulaceae bacterium | reverse complement strand
CAAGACTTGGCGGCGGATACTGGCGAGCTGATTGGCCTGGGGGTAAACTAGACACTCCGCACGGCACGGTTGCCCATCTGCTTGGGGCTCGGTACTTCGCCCCCGTGCAATTGGGGGCTGCTGTCTCCGACACCGGGGCCTGAAGGCGAGGCCCGCAAATGCGGGCCGTGGCCACCAGGGATTGGCTGTGGCTGGTCGGAACGGACGCCCCGACATAATACCAGGATCGACGACATGTACGTGGTGACGGGATGAAGCAATTGACGCCGCCCCCCGAAGTTGGACAGGCCGTGCGGGTCCGCAATCGACTGGCGACGGTCCGGGCGGTGGAACCTTACGACAGCCGTACGGCTCAGGGACGGCTGCACATCGTCGAAGTCGAATACCTGGACGACTTCCGGTATCCCGAGGCCGAGCAACTGCTGTGGGAAGTCGAAGCCACGGCCCAGCCGCTTGGGAAAACGAACCTGCCCAGCGTGGATGCCAACCGGCCCGACAGCCCGCAGGCCCTCCAGGCGTTCGTCAACGCCCACCGCTGGACCAGGCTGAACCGACTGCGGGAATCGGAGGGGATCGAAGATGAACCCCTGCTGGGCGTCTGGAATTCGGCGATCCAGGTTCACCCGTACCAGTTGGAGCCGGTAATCCGAGCCCTGTCCATGCCTCGCGTCAGCCTGCTGCTGGCCGACACCGTGGGCTTGGGAAAGACGATTCAATGCGGCTTGGTACAGGAAGAGCTGCTGCTGCGTCGCCGGATTCGGCGTATCCTGGTCATCTGTCCCGCGATGCTCCAGCGGCAATGGCGATACGAGATGCGGCGGAAGTTCAACTTGGACTTCGAGGTAATCGACTCCGACTCGACGTTCCAGCTTCGCCGCCGCATGGGCATCGACACAAATCCCTGGAAGGCGTTTCCCCGGATCATTACGTCGATGGATTACCTGCGGATGCCGGACGTGCTCCAGCAGTTCCTGCAGGCGTCCGGGGCGGGGCCAGAAGCCGAAACCAACGGCCACCGCACCACGGCCCACGCCCCGTGGGACTTGCTGGTCGTGGACGAGTGCCACCACTTCGCCCCGCAGAGCGGCGGACGGGCCAGCCAGCGGACCCGAATGCTGCGGGAGATTCGCTTCCTGTTCGAGCATCGCGTCTTCGCCTCGGCTACGCCGCACAACGGCAAGACCGTCTGCTTCACCGGGTTGCTGGAATTGCTCGATCCCGTCCGATTCCAGATGACGGTCCAGATGGACGAGCAGGACAAGGCCAATCTCGGCGAGATTCGGATTCGCCGGCTGAAGGAGGACATCAACAAGCAGTCGCTTCGCCCGCCGTTCGCCGAACAGTTGCCGCCTGAGGAGTTGCCGATCCGGCTGGCGCCAGCGGAATCCGCCCTTTACGAAGCTCTCCGGGAGTACCGCAAGAAGGGACACGCCAACCTCGCCAATTCCTCCTCCAAGGAACGGTGGCTCGGGCAGTTCATCTATTCGCTGCTTACGAAACGTCTGCTGTCGTGTCCGTACGCCTTTGCCCGCACCTGGTGGCGGCATCTGGAAGAAGACAGCGACGCCGACACGCCCACGCTGTTCGACATGGCTCGCGTTTCCGCGGAGCGGGCGGAGGAACAGACCAAGAGCGACGACGAACGCACGGTCCTGGAGGAAGACGCCGCTCGCCACAGCGGTGCTTGGTTCCGCACGCAGGGCAAGACGGTGGAAGACCTGCAACGCCGAGTGAACAAGGCCCTCGAAGCTCTCGGTTACGACCGCCGGACGGTTGAAAATGCCGACAAGCTGGTCGTCCTCGCCAAGAAGTCCGACTCCAAGACCGAAGCCCTCGTTGCCTGGATCAAGAAGCACCTGTTCGTCAACGGCAAGCTCCGGGACGACGAGCGGCTGATCATGTTCACCGAGTACAAGGAAACGCTGTTCTACCTGGAGCAGCGGCTGCTCCAGGAAGGCTTCGACAAGAACACGTTGCGGCTGCTGTACGGCGGCTTGGACCTGGACGAATTCGAGGCTGTAAAATCCGAATTTGAAGACCCGGCCGCCAGCGTCCGGCTGCTGTTGGCAACCGACGCGGCCTCCGAAGGCATCAACATGCAGGAGTGCTGCCGCTGGGTCGTCCATTACGACATCCCCTGGTCGCCCTCGAAGCTCCAGCAACGCAACGGCCGCGTTTCCCGGCACGGGCAGGTGCGGGACGTGAGTGTCTTCTATTTCCGGTGCGACGAAGAAGAGGACATGGACTTCCTCTTCCGCGTGGCTCAGAAGGTTGAGCAGGTCCGCCAAGACCTGGGCAGTGTCGAGCGGGTCTTCGACGCCGCCGTCCAGCGGCATTTCCAGGGCAAGAAGACGCCGCTGGAGCAGGTGGACCTGTTCGTCAAACAGCGGCTGGAATCGAGCCCTGAGAAAGCCGACCTGGGCTGCAACTCACCGGCCCAGATCGCGGACCTGACCCGCCGGGCCAGCGAGCTGCTGGAAAGCACCGACACGCGGCTGGGCATTTGTCCGCAGGCCCTCGTGGACATCCTGCGGGCGGCCATTGCCGTGGAGGGGCACGGTTCCCTGGAAGACATCCCTGGACGCCCCGGCTTCTATCGCCTGAAGCCGCCGGCCCGCTGGGAAAGCCTGGCCCGGCAGACGCTCACCGTGGGCTCCCGCACCGACCGCATGGAACTGGCGTTTGACGCCGCTCTGGTCGAAGAGGAAGTTGGCAATCACCGGGTCATGCGGCTGAAGAAGCACCAGGTGCTGTTGCGGCTCGGCCATCCGATCATGCGGCAGGCGATGGGCACGCTCTGCCGCCAGTTGCACGATCCCGAAGGCCTGAACGCCGTGTTCCGCTGGTCGATTGCCGGCCTGCATCGTTCGGGCTTCGAGGCCCTGTCGGTATTCCACTACACCGTGACGGCCATCAACGAACTCCGGGAACCGTTGCACGACGAAGTGATGTCCACGGTGTTCCGTGTCGAGGGCGACCGGCTGGTCCCGGTGGAAGACGATTTCGCCGAGATCGTCTTGCGGAGCGAATTCCACCCGCTCAAATCGGCCAAACGCCGCGAGGATTGGGTTCGCACGATCCGGGGTCACTGGTTCCAGCACAAGGGCGAATTGGAAGCCTTCCTGCGTCAGCAGGAGGGCGACCAGCGGAAGGTGCTCACCCGCCGGGCCAAGGCCGCTCTTCGCCGGGAACTCGACGCGGCCAAAGAAAGCTACCGGTACCGGCTAAAGGAATTGCAGGACCGCAGTCGAGAACAGGAACTCGGCAAGCTGGCCAAGGAACTGCTGCGGGAACAGGCGGAGGCCCAGCAGCCCATGCTGTTTGAGGAATTCGAGGAAGAGGCCAAGTTTCGCGTGCAGGAGATCGAAGAGCAGATGGCCGTCCTCCGCCAAGATGTGGAGCGGACCCGCGAGATGCTGACCAAGGAACGCGATCACCGGCTGAACGTCGTGCTGCCCAAGCGATTTCAGGTCCGCGAGGTTCGCGTGTTGCCGCTCGCGTTGACCTACCTTGTGCCGGCGAAGGCGGAGGATATGCGGCCATGAGTAAGACCGACACCGCCCACGCTTGGTGGTCCCGTTTGCGGCATCAAGGGCTGCTGCTTTCGCCCGTGGTGATGGTCGAGCGGTACCCCTCGGCACCCGAGCCAATCTCATTCTCCGCCCTGAGCAAGCTCCGGGACGCCCACACTCGCTTCGCCACCAAAGCGAAGGCCCAGGCCGATGGGGCCGGGGGACGGGTCGGAGACCCATCCTACGACCAGGGCGACCAGGCCGCCATCCTGGGATTCGTGGATGCCGTTTTCGAAAATCTGTTGGGCCACACGGGAACGCGACTCGCCAAGCAGCACAACATCCCGGAAAAGCTCACGGTCGCGATCCGCATCGGCAGCCGGTCGGACACCATCCGTCCGCATCGGGTCATCTTCGCGGACGAAGCCGGCCAAACGCCGACTTTGCTCGTCATGGCAGACCCGTCGCCGCAGGTCGGCCGGGGGCGGGGCCGCACGAAATACGCCCAGATGCTCGAACTGCTGCGAGGCACCGGCCAGCGGCTCGGGGTGCTGACCAACGGCCAGCAGTTCCGGCTGGTGTACGCGGGCCTGGACTTCGAGTCCTGGTGCGAATGGGAAAGCGACCGCTGGTTTGACGATGGCGAAGGCACCGAAGAACTCTGCGGCCTGCGGCAGCTCCTGTCGCCGGAGTCGCTGAAGCCGATCAAGGAAGGCAGCTCCGGGCTGCTGGATGCCGTCGAGGAATCCCGCAAGCGACAAGCTGACCTGTCGAGCGTCCTGCGGGAAAACGTCCGCCAAGCCGTGGAACTTCTCCTGGAAGAAGTCTCCACCGCCAATCGCACCAAGCCTGACCTGTTCCAACCGCTCATCCAAGTACGTCAGGCTTTCCAGCCTGACCTGCCGCCCGAAGAAGTCAGGCTGGAAAGCCTGACGTACAGGCCGCTCACCGACGCCGAAGCCCACGAAGCCTTGATGCAGGCGACCGTGCGAGTAGTCATGCGGCTGGTCGTCTGCCTGTTCGCCGAGTCCCGGCAACTGCTCCCAGTCAACGACCCGATCTACGCCCAAGCCTACGGCGTCCGGTCGTTGTACGAAACGCTCGACGAAGCGGCCCGGCACGAAGGCGGCACCCACGTGTTGTTCAATCGGCAGACGGCCTGGCCCCGGCTGATGGCCATGTGCCGGCTGATCTACGGCGGCTCGGCCCACGGTGCGTTCCCCCTGCGGGCCTACGGCGGCGTTTTGTTCCGACCTGGCGACGAGGCCAGTCCCGATCCCGTGGTGCGTGCCCTGCACATCCTGGAACACTGCGTCCCGGTCGGCGACGCCACGATCTACCACGTGCTCCGCAAGCTGTTGCGTGGCCCGCTGCCGATCATCCGCGGCAAGTCCAAAGTAAAAACCTTTGTGGAAGGCCCGGTCGATTACACCGATCTCCGCACCGAGTTCATCGGCCTGATCTACGAGGGGTTGCTCGACTACCGGGTCAAGCGAACCGATGAGCAGATCGGTCCCCAGGTGTTCCTCAATCTCGGTCGCGAGCCGGTCCTGCCGCTCTCCCGGTTGCAGGACATGCTGGCCAACGACCGCAAGGGGCTGAAGGACCTGTTGACGACGCTGCGGAAAGAGAAGGTCACCGCCTCCGCCGCCGAGGAAGAAGAGGAGCCCGAGGAGAAAGCCGAGGAAGCGGATCAGGCCGAAGCGGAAGCCACTGAGGAACCAGCCGTTGAAGCCGAGGCCGCGGCCGACGAGGTTCAACGCAACGGCGATTACCTTGACGCCATAGAATCGGCCAGGCGTTGGGCGAGAGAAGCGGTCGTCCTGGCCGGATTGGTGCGGAAGCAGGGCAAGAAGGAATCCGACAGCCAGTACCGGCAGGAAGTCGAGGCCGAGGCCAATCGGCTCATCAAACGAGTCGTGGCCACCGGCGAATTCTACTTGGTGCGTGCCGGGAACACCCGCAAGGGGACCGGTACCTTTTACACCCGGCCCCAACTGGCCGTTCCCACCGTCCACCGTACCCTGGAACCGCTGTGCTTCGTTCGGCAGGACGAGGTTGCCCCAGCGAAGCCCCAGAAAGCCGCGAAACCTGACGAGGCGATGGCCCCAGCCGAGTACACGGTTGCTGCCGAGACACCGCACGACTATCGCTTGTCGCGTGCGGCTGTCCCCAGAACGCCCGAAGAAATTCTCTCGCTGAAGGTCTGCGACCCAGCCTGCGGCAGTGCCTCGTTCCTGGTAGCCGCCCTGCACTACCTGACGGACGCCCTCTACAAGTCCCTCTGTCATCACTGCCAGCTCGACGACCCCAGCAGGGCCAAGAAGACCACGCTGCCCTACCGTCGCCCCCGCACTGGCAAGGACGGGGAAGAACTCGTTCCTTTCCCGCCCGATGATCCGCAACGTGGACACACGTTCGAGGATCGCATCAAAGCCCTGCTGCGGCGGCACGTGGTCGAACGGTGCATCTACGGCGTGGACATCAACCCGCTGGCCGTGGAACTGGCCCGTGTCTCCCTGTGGGTCGAAACCCTCGATCCGGAACTGCCGTTCTCCTTCCTGGACCACAAGATCAAGGTGGGCAATTCGCTCGTCGGCTGTTGGTTGGACCGCGTGGAAGAATACCCGCTCAAGGCTTGGGAACGTGAGGGCGGCGACGGCAAGAACGGCCCGCGCACCCAACGCATCGAGGAATTCCTGAAAGGCGAGAAGGTCGGCAACCGTCGCACCGGGGATGGTCGCATCAAACGCGAGATGCGTCAAGTCATTCAGAGCCGCTTCAGTCACCAACCACGCCTTTTCCCCGACGATGCGAACACCACGGAGACCGTCGTCGCCCTCGCTCGGGCCGAATATGAACGACTGCATGAACTGCCCACCTCCGATCCTGACGAGCATGAACGCTACTACCGGGAGCACATCGAGCATAGCCAACCGCTTCGGACGCTCAAGGCGGCAATGGACGAGTGGTGTGCCGTGTGGTTCTGGCCCACCGACGACAATTCACTTAGACTTGCACCAACACCCCTGAGTCTTCATCAGCCTTCCACAGACAAGCACGTACTGGTTGAGCGACTAGCACAGGATTTGAAGTTCTTCCATTGGGAGATCGAATTCCCCGATGTCTTCACGCCCCGTCGCATGGGCTTTGACGCAGTTCTCGGAAATCCACCCTGGGAAAACTTGCAGCCTAGCCCACAGGAGTTCTTCACGGAATTTGACCCTCTCTTCCGCACGTACGGTAGGACAGAATCCTTACGCCGCATGAGGGAAATATTTCTTTCCGACATCGGCAGCGAAGCACAATGGCTCTCGTATTGCGGGAAATTCAAAGCATTTGCCAATTGGGTTGCTTGTGTTGCTGACCCGTTCGACGATGAGGCTGCAAGTTCCAATTACCTTGGGCGGCAATCGGCCTCACTTCACTTGCAATGGAAATCCTACCGCCGCAGTCGGCAACCGTTCTTGACTTCATCGCCGCCATTCCGCCACCAAGTCGGTCGGCTCTTCACCTACAAGCTGTTTCTCGAACATGGTTGGTTTCTTATTCGTCGTGATGGGCGTCTCGGAGTAATAGTCCCCACAAATCTATACTCCGATTTGTGGTCTTTACCGTTGAGGACCGAATTCCTGAGCAACGGACAGATAGAATGCCTCTACGCCTTTCAGAATGAAAAGAGAGTATTTCAAGAAGCACATCATGCACAGAAGCAATTGGTCATAGTCGTCACTAAGGGCGGAACCACAGCGTCCTTTCAAACGATGTTCCGGCTCGGCACTGGGGGATCGCCGCATGCATGGGAAATCCCCAATGACCTGCTCTCCTCGCATTTCGCGTGGCTTCGATGGACGCCGAACGAAATTGACCTTTTCACCCCAAAAGCGAAGATCATATCCGAAATCAGAACCTCCCGCGACTTGGACATTTGCAGAGCCATTTATGAGCGATCGAGTCGTATTGGGGACGAAACGGCATCGCTCCGAATCGAATACGGCATCGAGTTTATGATGAATTCCGATGCCAAGGACTTCCCTCCACTCGACAAATGGGAATCTGCGGACTTCAGAGCCTCCCCGCTGGGGCACTGGGAGAATGGTGCTAAACGTGCATTGCCGCTTTACGAGGGGAGAATGATCGGCTCGCTTGATCCGTGCCAGAAGGGGTGGGTCAGCGGAAAGGGCCGGACAGCCGTATGGAGAGAAGTTTCGTTCGACTGCAAGAGAGCTGAACCCCAGTATCTCATGGATGAAGAGCTTTACCTGCGGCACCCCAAACGCATCCCCGGACCGAAAATCGCGTTGATGGACGTAACGTCCGCGACGAACGCTCGGACATCGGTATCTACCATTCTGGATCGGGTGGGATGTGGCCATTCAATCGGACTATTGACTACACCTTCACGCTCTCTTGACGATACTCTGCTGATGTGTGGCGTCCTAAATTCTCTCGTATTTGATTACACTGTTCGTCAGCGACACAGTGGGCTGCATATGAGTTGGTTCATTATCGAGGAATGCCCCTTTCCTCGCCTTTTAAGCCTCACGTCTTCGACAAAGAGGGAGGCCCGAGTGGCCTTCAACGCGGCGAGACTTGCCCTCATTCAGAGGTGGTTTGCCCCTCTGTGGCTCAAGGCTCGGGTTCTTTTTGGAGAGCTATCACAGCGTCAGTGGAAACATTGGTGGGCTGTAAGTGCGGCGGACCGTCTGCGGCTGATAGTGGAGATCGACGCCCTATGTGCCGATCTTTACTGCCTCAATCCCGACGATTTCGACTGGATTGTGCGGGATGATCGCCGAGACCCCAAGGGCTTCTACCGAGTTGACCGCCAGCTTCCATTTCGGGAGCGACTCACCGGCCTCGCCGCCGCCGCGTTCCGGGCATTGAAGGACGGCAAGTGGTCGGCCGAATCCGCCGCATCGCTGTCCAACGACCAGTTCTTCGAGATTCTCGGCATCCCGGAATTGACTAACGCCGAAGCTGCTGCGGCCAAGGGCCTTCCTGGGCCGCACATCCTAAAGCGAGACGGCTGCCACGTCTGGAAACCGGAAGACTTCCCCGCCGACGATCCCCGCTACGGCTGGACCTGGGACCACTGCTGGCAAGACGCCGTGGCCCTGCTGGGCAGCGAAGATGCCGTTCGCCGGTACGTGGAGGAGCGTCACGCATCCTCCACCGAGGACGCTGCTGTCGCCGAACAGGCCGCCCCTTTTGCCCTGTCTGCTGGGCCTCCGCGGTTGAGGCAGGGGAAGTTGTTTTGACTTTAGTCGAGGTACTGCAATGCCCACAGCCGAGAGACTTGTTCAATGGCTCGAATCACTCCAGGCCATCGAGCTTGGGTCTGGTCCCTGGCGAACGGTGTCCGAAGACGAAGATGCCTTCCAGGTAGACTGGAAACGTCTCTTTCCTTCCAAACGTCCCGGCCGGATGGGACAAAACGATTGGGAACTCTCTGGTGACGACTGGCAATCTGAAGACGAATTGGTTGCCGATGCCAACCTGGACGGGTTTGTAGACCGCATCCAAGATGCACTGGCAAGTGAACGCCCTTCGGAGAACGAGGGCCCAGGCATTGCAGAACGTCTTGGCTGGGACACGTGTGCTTGGTATCAGCCAATGCACTTTTTCGGCCATGATTGGGGCATTTTTATCCGACGTGACTGTATCCAGGAGAACTCAATCCTAATTGCTCGCTTCCTGCCGAGAGGGGTGCCTTTCACCCCAAGTTTGTCCAAGGCTCTTATCCGTGCAGGTTTCGCCGCGCTGTTCTTGCACGAGCAATTCCACCACAAGATCGAGTCCCTTGGTACTCGGCTGGAAGTTGTCGAGCGGGCGTCACGTTACATCCCGTACTCGACGAGCGTCTACCGGCCGACCTACGGGACGGATGACAATCTCGAAGAGGCATTGGCGAACGCTGACGCCTACCTTAGGTCTCAGACTTCTCCGTACTCGGTGTGGATGGGCAAGACTGTCGTGGCTGCACTGCAAGCCTACCTGCGGTGGAGATATCCTTTTGACCCGCCTGGGTATCGGAAGGCGTCACGGTACCTCACGACCGCGAAATTGAACGGCGGCGTCGATGTCTTGCATGGACAAGTTCAGGAGGCCACCAGGACGCCGAGCAGGCCGCCGAAAGACTGGGAGGTGGCTACTCGTCTTCATCAGAGTCTCTTCAAGGTATCCGACCACCTTTGGGAGGTCGTTCCTCGCGGTTATCCACGTCCCATGCTCCCGGGAGCAGCACCCCATTCCACTATCTCGTCCCAGCAACTCATTGAACTTGTCCGAGAGGCGGGCTGGGAGGTCGAAGCGGGGGCCAGTGGAGGCTCGCACGTCCGAATGAAGCATCTTCTCCGACCGCCTTTGACAATTCCCTTGAACAGGCGGGACCTTTCGCCAGGCGTGGTCAAGACTGCGTTGAAAGCCTTAGGCTACAAGCCGGCGGACGTGCCAGGGGCACTTCGTCGTATTGAAGTCGTAAAATCAATACTAGGCTCGTCGAGTCCGAGAGGTAGTAATGGCCATTAACCCCGTCCAATTCGCCCACGGCGTCTGCGACGAGTTCCTCCGGTACTTGTTCTCGGCGTTCCCGCTATCGGACCCGGACTTGGCCGACCAAGCCCGGACGCTCCTGGAAGGTCCGTCGGCGCTCGACATCCCGCTGGTCAAGGGTCCGTTTGTCTCGTTGTCGGAGTCCTTCGCTAAGGGCGAGTCCATCCAGAAACTGGCCCAGGACGGCATCCTGCATCCGGTGATGCCGGGGCTGATCGGCTACCCGACGATGTACCTGCACCAGCAGCAGGTGTTCGAGGCTGTGCGGGGCGGGCACCACGTGTTGGTTGCTACGGGCACCGGCTCTGGGAAGACCGAGTCCTTCTTGTATCCCATCGTGGACGATTTGCTCCGGCAGCGGGACCAGGGCGTCACATCCGGCCTGGCGGCGATCCTGGTGTATCCGATGAACGCCCTGGCCAACGATCAGTTGGACCGTCTGCGGGATATGCTCGGCGGCACCGGGATTACCTTCGGCCAGTGGGTCGGCACCACGCCAGACAAGGAATCGGACGTGATCGTCGAACGCTTCCGGGGCTCGTCCCGACAAGCGTACCTGGAGGAGCGGAAGCGGCGGCGGGAAGAGGCTGCTCAGGAAGACCGGGCCGTCCGGCCGCTGGCACCGCTCGAAGAGTGCTGCTCGGAAGAGGATATCCGGTCCCGCCAACCCCGCATACTGCTCACGAACTACCGGCAATTGGAAGTCCTGGCCACTCGTCTACCCGATGTGACGCTCTTTGCTGAGGCCCCGATCAAGTACCTGGTGTTTGACGAGGCCCACACCTACGCCGGGGCCACGGGGGCAGAAGTCGGCTGCCTGGTCCGGCGACTGCGGGCGTTGGCCGGCAAAACACCCGACGAAATCACTTGCATCGGGACGTCGGCCACGCTCTCGGACCCGACCAAGAAAGACCGCGACGACGGTGAGACGGCCCGCCGATTTGCCTCGCGGTTCTTTGGCGTGGACGCGGACAAAGTGACGTTGGTGGGCGAATCGTACGTCGAGCGAAAATGGCCTGACCACCGCTACAAGCCGGCTCCGCCGCTCGGCGATGGCATGGAACGGCTGGGACGAATCCTGCACGCCGTCACAGAGCCGGTGGAGGTCGGAGTCGTCAAGAACGTGGTCGAGGAACTGACGGGCCAGATGTTCGATCCGGGGGACGACTGGCGGGATTCCCTGTTCGATCATCTGGTCACCAACGAATACGTCTATCAGACGACACAGATTCTCAAGCAGCCGAAGTGGTTGAACGCCGCGGCGTGGCAGACTTCGCAGCGGCTGGCATCTGGCCGGCTGCCCGAAGGCGACCGGGCGACCGCCGAACTGCTCTGCTACCTGGTGCTCGGTGCCGCTGCTCAGAAGGGCGGCGATTCCTTGCTGCGGCCCAAGGTCCACTTTTTCATCCGCGGCCTGGACGAAATGGTCGTGGCGTTGGACGGGGGCGGTCAACGTAGGTTGGGTCTCCGACCCGACCAGGACGGCTCGGAGAGCCATCCTGCGGCGAGGGACGGGTCGGAGACCCATCCTACCATCCGGCTGCATCTGTCGTTGGCCGATGCCAAGGAACAGTTTGGCACCCGCCACGACGACGCCTTCTTCCCCGTGCTCACCTGCCGGAGTTGTGGGCAGCACTTCTTCGAGAAATGGTACACCGACTTGAAACTCGGCACGGGAGCCAAGAAGCAACTCAAGGATTTCGACGACGGCAACGCCACGCAAAACGACGACGGCAGAGAAAATGCCTGGTGGGCTACCTCGCCCGCCGAGACCGGGACGCGGCTGCTGCTCACGAACCGCCTGCTGGAAGAGGCGGACGGAGGCCCGTCTGCGAAATCGAGCCGTTGGCCGAAAGCATGGTTCTGCCGGCAGTGCGGGGCCATGCACCGCAATCCCTCGCCGCGATGCCTGGCGGACGGCTGCGGACACAAGGAGCCGCTGTTGCCGTTGATGGCGTTCGGTTCCCGGCTCTCGGCCTGCCCGTCCTGTAGCTCGATTTCGTTCCGCATCGGCGGCCGAGAAATCGAACCGGCCCGGAAGGTCGGGGCGGTGACCGTGGCCGACGTTCACATCTTGGCCCAGGCGATGATCAACGCCGCTCCGGACGGGCACAAGAAACTGATCGTCTTTGCCGACAGCCGGCAAGATGCCGCGTTCCAGGCGGGCTGGATGCAGGACCACGCTCGCCGTATCCGCCTGCGGCACATGATGCACGCGGTCATCACCGGCGCCGGCAGAGCCCTGCCGCTGGACGGCATCACCGACAAGCTGATGGAAGCGTTCCGCAAAGACCCCAACCTGATCGACGCCTTGCTGCCGGAACTGACCGGTGAAGAGGCCCCCGCGACCTTCGGCCACAACAAATGGGTGCCGGTCCACAAGGCCCTGCGGTACATGGTGCTGCGTGAGTTCACCACCGGTGTCCGCCGCACGGACTGCCTGGAGTCGATGGGCCTGGCACGGGTCGTTTACCAGGGCGTTCACACGGACAGCAAGGGCTTGAATGACCTGGCTGTCGCGTTGGGCATTGCACCGGCCGCCGCCGTGGAAGGCGTCTGCCTGATCCTCGACAACTGGCGGCGAAACCGCATCCTGTACGTCACCGGCGATCCGATCTACTCCCACTACCACCCCAAAGATGACCCGTACATCCAGGCCGGGCTACTGCCCCTGCGGGAGTTCCGGCCAGAGGGACTGCTGCTGAATACGGACCCGTCCAACGATTACGCTCGGGGCCTGATCGCCGCTCGGGGAGCCTCGGCGGTCCAGGGTCTGTTGAAGAAGTGGGCCGCAAATCCCAACACCGTAGACGTGGACGCCGCCGCGACGTTGCTGTGGGAGTTCCTGACGAACGAGGCGAAGATACTGACGCAGGCCACGTTGCGGTCCCAACGCGAGACCCCGCTGGCCGGCGACGTGTGGCAGGTCAACCTGGACAAACTGGCCGTCGAGCCGTGCCGGGTCCGGGAACGCTGCACCACTTGCCAGCGGATTACCACCCGAACTGCCCCGAAATCCGCCTGCACCCGCCACAACTGCCACGGCACCACCGTCACCGAGCAACCGGACGCCGACAACTACGACGTTTGGCTCATGGGCCAGCCGTTTGTGATGGTCAGTGCTGAAGAACACACCGCCCAAGTGCCGGGGGAAATCCGCAACCGGATCGAAAACGACTTCAAATCCCGTCACGGCCGGACCAACTGCCTGGTCGCGACGCCCACGCTGGAAATGGGCGTGAACATCGGGGCCTTGGACATGGCCCTGATGCGAAACGTCCCGCCTCGGTCCACCAACTACTGGCAGCGTGCCGGTCGGGCCGGCCGGGAAGAACGCATGGCCGTGGTCGTGACGTACTGCCGCCGCTCGCCCCACGACCGCTATTTCTTCGATGATCCGCTGCGAATCCTCGGCGGCGTGATCGAGGCCCCGACGTTCAACCTCCGCAATCCGCTGATGGTTGCCAAGCACATCCGCTCGGCGATCCTGTCGGAATTGCTGCTGCAAAGTAGCAGGCACACTCCGTGTGCCGTGGCGGGCGGCACACGGAGTGTGCCTGCTACTATTCTTGATGGCGACGAAGTCCGGGCGATCCTCAAAGGGCTGTTCCCGACCTACATCCGCAAGTACCTGCTGGACGAAGAGAACCACTTCCGAGACACGCCGACCAGCACCGCTCCCCTGGGCGAACTGCTGGCGGTGCAGCAGGATTCGTTGGCGGATCGGCTCGTGACGCTGTTCGCTCAGCATTGGCCCGATGAGGCAAAGGAACTGGCGACGCGGGCCGCCATCGAGGCCGTAATTGCGGCGACGGCCGAAGAACTGGCGGTGGTCATCAACCGGCTGCACCGGCGGTTGACCTGGGCTCGGTCCACCCGCTCGGAGTTGCACCGCAAAAAGGACGCCGGACTGATCGAGCGGGAAGAGGAGCAGTTGCTGCGTCGCTGCGACGAGTACATCAACTCCATCGTGACCTGCGACCGCTCGACCTACACGCTGACCGTGCTGGGCGTCGAGGGCTTCCTCCCCGGCTACGGCGTCTACGAGGGCGGCATCACCGCTTCGGCCCGCCGTGGCTTCGCTCGCCAAACTGGCCCGCGGACGTTCGATCTGTCCCGCAGCAACGTGATTGCCCTGCGGGAATTCGTGCCCGGCAACCGCCTCTACGCGAACCGCGGCACGTTCTACGTCAGCCGGTATCACCTGGGGGCCGACGAGACAGCCCGGATTCGGACGTTGCACGTCAACGTCGAAAAACGCTACGTCACCGAGCAGACTGGGGACGCTCAGTATGGGCAGTCAGGCGGCGTCCCGATTGACGCCGTGCCCCTGGCGGACCTGGACCTGGCCCACGAAAGCCGGATCACGGAAGACGAAAGCCTGCGGTTCTCGATGCCCGTGTCCGTGCTCGGGCGGCTCCGCAAGCGGAACCGCGGGGGCAAGGCGTTCAAGATTGGGGATCACGAGGTCAGCTACGTCCGTGGGCAAGGCATTGAGTTGGTCAACCTTGGCGAGGCCAACCGGGTGAAGCAAGGGGAACTCGGCCATTGGCTCTGTTCCGTCTGTGGTGCCGCCAAGACCCCTTATGCCGTGCCCGACGAGATCAAGCAGTTCTCCAAAATCCACAAGGAACGCTGCGGCAAAGACGTGGGCCGGCTCGCCCTGGCGGTGCAGGCCGAAGTGGACATGCTCCAGTTCCACGCCATCGCCAGCGAGGCCGAAGGCATCAACATCGGCGAAGCCCTCCGCACCGCCGCCACGCGACTGCTGGACATGGGGCCGGAAGACCTGCAACTGCTCGTGGTCCAGAAGCCCGACGACAAGATTGACCTCCTGATCTACGACCCCATGCCCGGCGGCTCAGGCTTGCTGGAGCAGATGCTGGCCCGCTGGCAAGAGCTGATTGCCGCAGCCAAACAACTGCTGGCCGGCTGCACCCAAGCGTGCGAGACAGCCTGTTACGCCTGCCTCAAGACGTTCCGCAACCAGTTCCACCATGAGCTGCTGAACAGGCACAAGGCTCTGGAGTTGGTCGAGACGCTGAACCACGTGCCCCAGGCTTACCGGGACATCGTGCCGGTCTTCGAGGAGGAGCGATCCGAGGCTGGCACACCGTCCAACAACCCAGAGGCCCGGCTCTTGCGGCTGCTCCGCGACCACCACTTCCCGGCTGGCGAATGCCGGAAGCGGATCACTACGACGCTGGGCATCGCCACGGAACCCGACTGGCTCCACGAGCCCACGAAGGTGGCCGTCTACCTCGACGGCATGAGCCGCGGCCTGCACGGCGACCCCAGCATCGCCCGCAAGGACCAGATCATCCGCCAAGCCGTGGAATTCGACGGCTACACGGTCATCGTGGTACAATCCCGCGATCTGGATGACCCCCAAGCCGTCCGGCAACACCTACGCAGCATCGCCCAAGCGATGGGGCGGGCGGATTTGGCACATGAAGCAGACCGGTAAGGCAATTATGAAGTACACTGAAGACGTTTTCGACTGGGACGGCACGACGCCTTACGGCAAGGTGACCAAGGCCAAGAAGCGGGTCAAGAAGGCACTTGGCATCGCTGCCGCCCTGAAGCCGTTCCGGTGGTGGACGAACGCGAAACGGCGGATCAAGCGGAAGGTCGGCTACGAGTCGTAAGCCGGGCGGCTGATTCGGAATGGACCGCCGACGCCCGGCGGCTGCGTGGTGGTGATCGGGATGGTGACGGTGGCGGGAATCGCGGTCGGGGCTGTGGTTCTCGGGCTGCTGGCCTGACGGAACTGCACAAACTCATGAGACTGACGCCCACCCACATCGAATCCGCTCGTCGGCACTTGCGGGCCGCCGATCCGGTGATGAAAGCCATCATCGACGCCGTGGGGTCGTACACCCTGCGGTTCGAGCGAGAGCGGTTCGCCATGCTCGTGCGATCCATCGTGTCCCAGCAGATTTCGACCAGTGCAGCCCGTGCGATCCGCGAGCGACTGCAGGAACTTGCCGGAGTGGAGGGACTGACGGCCGCCAATATGGTTCGGTTCAGCCTGGACGAGCTACGGTCCGTGGGTTTGTCGCCGCAGAAGGCCGCCTACGTGGCCGACCTGTCGGCCAAGGTGAACGATGGCACCGTGGACCTGCGGCGGATTGGGCGGCTATCCGACGAGCAGGTCGTGGAGCAACTGGTCCAGGTCAAGGGAATCGGCCGCTGGACGGCCCAAATGTTCCTGATCTTCTCGTTGGGCCGCCCCGACGTGTTCCCACACGACGATTTGGGCGTACGGACAGCGATTCGCGACCGCTACGGCTTGGCCGACCTGCCGGACAAGGCGACCAGCCACGCCATCGCCGCCCCGTGGCGGCCGTACGCCTCAGTGGCCAGTTGGTACTGCTGGCGGTCGCTGGACTTGGCCAGAAACACAAAGACCGTGGCCAAGGGCTATCCGACGTAACGTTCCATTCACCACCACGTAAAAGGAGTCCATGATGCAGACTCCCTCAATCCACCACAGCAGTTCCCTGACACGACGCGAAGCCTTGGCAATCACCCTGGGCGGTGCCGTCTGCGGACTGAGCACAGCCCTTGTTCGCGGCGGCGACCAGCCCCCACCGGCAGAGCTCAAGGGGCGGATCAAGCAGGCGATCACTCCCGGCGTACTCCGCAGAATGCCCTTGGAGCAGATGTGCCAGGTCTGCGTGCAACTCGGCCTGCACGGCATCGACTTCGCCTCCCAGACCGACTGGCCCACGCTGAAGAAACACGACTTGATCTGCACGATGGCCGGCTCTGGAGCGAAGGGGCTAAACCGCAAGGAGAATCACGAGCAGGCTGTGGCCGCCCTCCGCAAGACAATCGAAGCGGTGGCTGACGCCGGCTTTCCGAACGTGATTGTCATGTCGGGCAATCGGGCGGGGCTGTCGGACGAGGAAGGGGCGGCCAATTGCGTCGCGGGCCTGAAGCAGATCGCCGCCTTCGCGGAAGAGAAGAAGGTCAACGTCTGCATGGAACTGCTCAACTCGAAGCGGAACCACAAGGACTATCAGTGCGACCGCACGGCCTGGGGTGCCGAGGTCTGCAAGAAGGTCGGCAGCCCACGGGTCAAGCTGCTGTACGACATCTACCACATGCAGGTGCAGGAGGGCGATGTCATCGCCACCATCCGGGAGAACATCGAGTGGATCGCCCACTTCCACACGGCGGGCGTGCCGGGGCGGCACGAGGTGGACGAGACGCAGGAACTGTACTACCCGGCCATCATGCAGGCGATCGTGGACCTGAAATTCGACGGCTACGTGGCCCACGAGTACAGCCCCACGCGGGACCCGGTGGAGTCGCTCAAGAATTCGGTGGCGATCTGCGATGTGTGAGGGACGCAGACGTTGACAGAACTCCGATTGCCTCGCCGAATTGTCTCGGTCGGTGAGTAGGCGTTGTCCGTCAGCAATGGAGCAACGCGATGGCGTTGCACGCCCAGGAACCCGAAATCATCGAAGCGGCCGGAGATGGACCAGACGCCCGATTCCAAACCGCCTGACGCGACCGACCAGGCAACCGCCTGCACAGCGGAGCCAGCCCCGCGACCCCGGAAACGGCGTCTGCGTTGGCTGGTCCTGGCCCATGTGGCGATCAGTTTGTCTACGGGAATACTGGTGGCGTCGATCGGTCTCTCCAACGGGCCCCGTCTGGCGGTGGCGTGCTGGGCTGGCATCGTCTTCTGCCAGACGAATTTGTTAGGGATTTGGGGCGGTCTAGGGACGAGTTCCTGGTGGGTCCGACTTCTGGGCCTGATAGCCGGTATGGGCTATCTCGGACGGTTGTTGGATTTCTGCGTTGGCGGGCCCTATCGCGACAACCACATCATCGTGTCGCTCGCCACCGTGCTGGTACCGGCTGGTACGGCTGCCGTCGAGTCGCCTGACGACGACGATCGGGCGTGCTTGAACGCACCCGCCCAACTTGTCTGGGCGACGTTTCATGTTGGCCGCTTGCCAACGTGCGGCCGACGGGTTGAAAATGACCTCAGCAGCCCGTCCCCGTCGCCACGAGAACCCGGAGTCATGCCATGAGAGCCAGTGCTCCAATGGCCGTTCTTCTCCAGATCCTGACGGCCGCTTTGGTCTTGGCAGCCGGCCAAGTTCCGCCGCCGTCAAATCCGCGAGGAAGCAGTGGCGAAGCCAAGAGCTACAGGACCACCTTACCGGCGGAGTTCGACTGATGAGCACTACAGACCGGATCACCAAGTTCTGGTTGCCCTGGATCGCTGTGGCGTTGTGGCCCGCCGTGGCCCGTGCCGACGCTGGTACGCCCCTGATGTGGGCAAGTGCGTTTCATCTGGTGTTGGGCAACGTGGCCATCGGGATCGGAGAAGGCTTGCTGCTGGCCATCCTGTTCAAGAAACGGGTCGCCTCATGCATCGGCGTAATGATCGCCGCCAACTACCTCTCGGCATGGGTTGGGGCCTTCTTGTTCACCTCCAGTCTCTCGAAGTCACTGGGCCTCGATCTGAACAACGCGTGGCGATGGCTCTGGATTATGGTGCTCGCCGCCTATTTGCTGACCGTTCTATTGGAGTGGCCCTTTGTGGCCTTCTGCCTTCGCCGAAGCGATGCGTGGCTGAGGAAGAGCGTCTGGGGCTCGTTGGTGGTCCAGTTAGCCAGCTACTTCGTGATCTTTGGCTGCTACTGGGCGGTCAGCGGGACGTCGCTGTACAGAGATGTGGCAATTGTCGATCCGGTTCAGCTCCACGCTCCGAAAGGTTCGGTGCTCTATTTCATTGCGGCCGACGACGGTGACGTGTATGCCCTGGACCTTAATCAAAGGAAGCGGAACAGGGTTTGTGGGCTGGGGTCCCGTGACCGGGGCTATAGGCTTCAGGCGGCGGAGTCTTCCGCGGTCAGCGGGGCATGGGATCTCGTTGCCAGGTTCGAGCCCGACGTGGGAAGTCCGACCTTCAGAACGCTGCTGTCGAGTTTTGCCACAGCCGTGCCTTTGCGGACCGAACAAGCGAGCCACTGGGAAGAGCGGAACAGCGTCGGAGAAGTTCCCAGGCTCGGAGCAGCCGGAGACAACAGCTGGGAGTTTCGGTCGGGATTCTGGCCGCTCGAAGGACTCTACGGAAAAAACACCGTGGACGGGAGACAGTTGTGGCTCTCCCTCGAAACGCCCTTTCTCCAATGGAGGGTCCGCAATGCCACACAGCTTTCTGACGATCAGGTCGTTTTCCAGTTGGGGTCGGACCAGATTTGTATCCTTGACGCCAATGGAAAGACGATTTCACTGATCGCCAGGGGCTGGGGCCCCGTCGTTGTGGTTTCGGAAGGCATGGTGGCTAGT
>CAYPGE010000137.1:0-19391 GCA_964409865.1 uncultured Pirellulaceae bacterium | reverse complement strand
TACGGCTCGACCTTGGTGAACCCGCCGCCGTAGTAGGGCGCGGCGGCGCTGGCCACGGTGCCCGTGCCGTGATAGGGCAGCCACAGCGAGATCCCGTAAGTCATGCACTGGTGGCCGATCGGCTCATACGCATAATCGCTGCGCCACAGCGGCACGCCGCGGCGCATGGTCTCCAGGTCGTTGCGGCGCCCGCCGCTGGCGCAGGAGTCGATCAGCATGTCGGGATGCCGCCGCCGGAGTTCGTCCCAGTACGCCAGGAAGCCGCACACGTGCTTGTTCTCCGTGATTCCCTGCCGATCCTCTGCGTCTGCCGCGCGCCAGAACGCCAACGGGTCCATGTTGAAGTCCTGGCGGTACAGGTCGATGCCCTGTTCGGTAAGCAGCCGGTCGATGTGATCGGTCAACCACTGGCGAGCTTCGGGATTGCCGAGATTCAGTAGCCGCACGCCGCCTTCTGCCGGTCGGCCCGGCCGGTCGAAGACGCGGAACGCAGCTGCATCAGGCGACAATCCGGGCTTTAGATAGCCGTAGCTCCAGGGACTGGCGGGATCGGGCTCCGCGTGGAAATCCTTGGCAGCGTCGTAGATCTTGCCGGCCGGGCCGTCCAAACGGACTTCCAAACCGGTCGAATCGCAGACGTATGCGCCGTTTCCCCAGCCCACGACAAAGTCCAGCGTGTCGCCCTTCGCGGCAGTGATCTTGCCCTCGAAGTCCGCCCGCTTGCCCTGGCCTTGGAGGCCGATCCAACCGTCATACATCGAGCGGCCGCCGTGCAGAATGTGAACGTCCGTCGTCGTGCTCTGGTCGATGCCCAGGAAGGTCGCCTTGACCGAGTACTCGCCGGCGTCCGGCGCGGTCCAACGGACGACGCAGTATTCGCCTTTGGGTCCGGGATGGAACGACAGCCGGCCAGGGTCCCAGCGGATGTTGGCCATCGTGCGCACTTCTGGCGTCGAGTTGTGAGACACACAAGGGTCGATGGCACCCAGTTCGCGAGACGACCAGGATCGCATGCCGGCCAGCGGATTCGTCTGGCCGGGCATGGTGTTCAACAGCCATTCCGGGTGCTGCTCGTACAGCCACGTTCCCGGCATCACTCGCTCCGGCTCGAACCAGACCAGGATCTTGACGCCCTTGGCGTGGGCATGGTCGCTGATCGGGCGGAACCCTCGCGGGAATCGCTCGGGATCGACCTCCCAGGTGCCGACCTGCGGCCAGCCTTGCTGCTGGATGTACCAGCCGGCGTCCATCCACCAGTAGTCCAGCTTCAGCCCTTCCTCCAAGTACCGGTCGATGTGCATGATCTGGTTCTGTTCGTTGGCCTTGATCATCTCCTCGTAAGCCCGCGAACTGGACGCGACGAACTGAGGCGGCGGCAGCTTGCCTCCGGCTTTGGGCATGCTGTGGGCCATCATCCAACGCCGCCAGAGGTTCTGCGAGCGGTAACGGTCGCCGCGCCAGAACTGGAGCACCGTCAGCGGCGAGCGGATCTCTTCGCCGGGCAAGAGTTTTGTCCGCACGAGTTCCTGCCCCGCGCGGACGCGCACGCCGCGACCGTCGTCGCGAACGAACTGACCGGCCCACTGGCCCGGCCAGCCGACGACGATGATCACGCCTTCGTCCCCCCACTGCAGATTGAAATACGACCAGTCGACGTTGGTGGGACGGCCGCCTGCCCCGCCGAACTTGGCCGTCGCCTTGGGCGGCAGCGGCGTTTCGCGGGGACCGTAGTCGGAGCGGTTGGCCTGCGAGCCGGCCGCGTGATGCAGCAGGAACTCCGTCTCGCAGCTGCGCAGCCACGTGACGTCGAGCGATTGAATGTTCTCCAGGATCGGCGAATCGGCAGACGACGTGTTGCGGAAGTACAGCGTCCATTCGACCGTCGGAAAATCCGCGTATTCGAGGGCTTCACACCGGACCTGAAGTCCCGTTTGCGGGTCCGTGAACACGATGGTTCGCCTCGTGCGGGACGCATCAAGCGTCTCGCTCGTCTCCTGCCGCTGCCACGCCTTGAGCAGTTCGCTCGACGGCCGGCCGCCGTAGATGAACGAGAACGGCAACTCGGCCGGTTCGCGACTAAACAACTTCCCAGCCGCAAACTGTTTCGCGGTTTCCATTTCTTGCGCTGTGGGCGAGACCGCCCAAGACCGTTGCCCCAGCCCGCAGAGCAGGGCCAAGGCAATCATCGCGGCGCAGATGCACGAGCGGCGGGTGATCGTTGAATTCTGGACCATTTTCGTTCTCCTCGATGGTGTGGAGGAATCAGAACGTCTGGTGCGGGGAGTTGATGGCCACGGAGATGCGGGTTCGTCTTGTTCGCGCGTTGCGGATTTGGCCTCAGGCTTTTCCTTTTCGCTCGGCTCACTCCGATCCGATCAACACGACGCGATCGACGAAGATGGCGTCCAGCTCGGGATGGTGTCCGTGGGCGAACCAGAAGTACGCGCCGGGGACGAAGTCGACCACGCCCAGGTCAATCCAGCGGAATTTCTTGTCGAAAGAACCGCCGGGGGTCGCGAAATCCTTCACGTTCAGCGTCATGCTCTTGAGCGACTTCTTGCCCTGCGAGTCGTAGACGCCCCATGAGCCGAGCCGGCCTTCCTGGATGGTTCCCTCGCAGCGCAGCGAAGCGACGATGCGGTACTTGCCGCGGACCGGCGGGGTGTAGTTGGTGTTCCAGTCGACTTTCGTACCCATGCGGACGCTCTTGCCGTTCCAGCCCTCCGGGTCGCTGATGGTCGTGGCCGCATTGTTGTAGTTGTTGAACGACAGGGCGTCGAAGATGACCCAGGCGTCTTCCGGGACGCCCCGGCAGATGTCCGGCGGATTCTTCTGCGCGATGAACCCCGCCTTCAGGCCTTCCAGGTACAGATCGAATTTCCCTTCCTGCGAGATTACGGCGGCTTTCGTCTTGAACCGTTTGCACAGCTGGGCGAACTCCTCCGCCGCCTCCAGCGGGTCCTGGGGTCCGAGGAACGGCAGCTTTTTTTCGCGTGCTTCGCAACGCAGCGGATAGTAGCGGCTGAGCCAGACGTGGTCGACGCCCATCTTGGATTTCCGCAGCCGGCGCAGTTCGCCGGAATCGGGGCCGTAGACTTTCGTCGCCGTCTCGATTGCCTGGTTCATGATCTCGGTGACCTGATTGAGCGTCGGCAGGTCGATCCACTTCGCCGAGTTCATGCCGAAGCAGCCGAGATAGATCTTCTCCTTTTCCGCCTGCGCGATCAGCACATCCCAATACTGCATGATCAGCGGCGCGACCGCTTCGCCGTAATAGCCGCGCACGAACTCTTCGATCAGCGTCTCGCCGTCCAGGTGCGGCTCCCACATTACGCGCAGCAGCAACCAGTTCTTCAGTTCGCAGAAGTCGTCGCCTTCGCCTTCGGCAAACAGGCCGATGGCCCCGTGCCTGATGAAATAGCGGACATTCGGCACCAGCACGCGCAGGTTCGGATGCGGACCCAGGTAGTCGTTGTAGTTGGTCGTGTAGTCCCAGATGAACAGGTGCTTGGCAATCTTGCTCCAGCCTTCGATATCCGCGGCGAACTTCTTATTCTGCTCGCCGTCCAGAGGCTGAATAAAGGAGCATTCAATCGTACACAGGCGAATCAACACGTTGTGGCGCGGCTTGATCGTCTTTGGCGGTTTGCGGGTGTACTGGTACGCCAGCGATTCGACCAGGACGTCGGGAAACTCCTTCTCGACCGCTTCGGCGACCTTGTTCAGCATCGCCACCAGCGTGCCGGCGCGGCTCTCTTCCGCGTCGTCGATGGCCTTGCACTTCTCGCAGGTACAGAAGCCGTGCCAGTCGTTCTGGGAGACGTCGATCATCTTTGCGCCGGGATTCTTCCGCAGCGTTTCCAGGACGTTCTTGATCAACTCCTGGATCATTTCTTCGTTGGTCAGGCACAGCTGCGCGTGTTCGTGCTTGCGTTTGCCGTCGATTTCCGAGTACCATTCCGGATGGGCCTCGAAATACTTTTCCGGCGGCAGGTACTTGTAGAACGAATGGACGAAATTAATGATCCGCACCGCGCCGCCGTATTCCGGGGTCAGGTTGCCGTTGCCCTTCATGCGAGCCGAAAAGACCGCCGGCTGGGCGTTGCGGTGGTACATTTCGCGCGAGATCATCTGCGGCGCGTAAGAAACGTTCAGGTCATCCGGGATGGCCAGCGCCGGCTTCTTCGGAAGGAAGGTGTCTTCGGGCGTCCACCAGCGAACGCCGACGACGTCCTGCAGGAAGGAGTAGACCGCGTACAGGCAGCCGCGCTTCTCGTGGCCGGCGAGAATCAGGTTGCCGCCGTCCAGCTTGATGAGGATTTCGTCGAACTGGTAATCCTTCTTCGGGGCCTTGGCCGTGCGGCCGAGGAAAATCAACGACTTGCCGCCGGTGGGAACGTCTTTTTCGGCCACCGTCTGGAAATCCGCGCCCGTCACAAGCTTCAGGTGCTCGGCCAGTTCGCGCGCGGCGGTCTTCTCGACGATCGTCGGTTCGTCGGGCAAGACGATCTTCCAGCCGGTCGCGCCGTCGCTGGCGAGTTCAGCGGAATACAGCGCGGAATACAAACACGTCTGCAGAAACACGATACAAAACGATAGAGTCAGATTTCTTTTCATAGGTTTTCTCAAACGCGGCTTGGAGTCTCAGTTCGTATCATGCGCGCGCCATGCGCGCATCTTGTCGTGGCGAGCGGGGTGGCGTCAGCCCCCCGGTTCCCGGCAAATCGCCCGACTTAGAACCGGAGGGCTGACGCCGCCCCGCTCGCCAATTGGGTTGCGGGCACCGGCCCGCGTTAGGCAATGCGTGGCAAGACAACCGCCTGGGAAACGAGCTTCTACTGCCTCCGGCTCTTCCCGGCTTTCATTTTCTTTCGGACTTCGGCCTTTGCCGCAGGGGCGGCGTCGCCCGTGTTCGGTGTGGGCATGGGGGCTTTGATCGCCTGACGCCAGGCGACGAGTTTGGCGTGGAGTTCCTTGGCCTTGTCCGGCATCTGGGCGGCCAGGTTGTTGGTTTCACCGAGATCCTCGCGCAGGTTATACAGTTCCAGCCGTCCGTCTTCGAAGAACTCCATCAGTTTCCAGTCGCCGGCATGAATCAGCCCGACGGGGGTGGTGCGCCATTGGCCCTGGCCGATGCCCAGGTAACCGGGGAAGTGCTGATAGATGGCTTGTCGCTTCAGCGAAGCCGTCGGGTCGCGCAGCAACGGCACGAGGCTTTCACCATCCAGCACGTAGTCGGCCGGCGGGCGGGCTCCGGCGATCTCCAGCAGCGTCGGGTACATGTCCACGTGGATCGCAGGCACGCCGCACATCGAGCCGGGCTTGGTCACGCCGGGCCAGCGGACGATGAATGGCTCGCGCGTGCCGCCCTCGTACAGGCTGCCCTTGCCGCTGCGCAAGGGGGCGTTGTCGGTGATGTCGCTGTTTTCCCTGCCAATGCCTTCGCGTTCATAACCGCCCACGCCGCCGTTGTCGCTGGAAAAAATGACGACCGTGTTCTGAGCAAGCTTGAGTTCGTCGAGCGTCGCCAGCACCCGGCCCACGCTTTCATCCACGCTGGCAATCATCGCGGCGTAGGTCGGATTGCGATGGCCCCCGGCGGTCGGTTTGTCTTTGAACTTCGCGACCAGCTCCGGCTTGGCGTCCAGCGGCGTATGTACGGCAAAGTGCGGCAGGTACAGGAAGAACGGGTGATCCTTGTGACGCTGGATGAAGTCCACCGCCTTGTCCGTCAGAAAGTCGGCCAGGTACTGTCCGGCGGGATACTCTGTCTTGGGGCTGGTGGCAAAGTCGAAGTGTTTTCCCATCGAGACGATGGCTTCGTCAAAGCCGCGCTGGCCCGGATGGTACTCGCCCTGCTGCCCAATGTGCCATTTGCCGAACATGCCGGTCGCGTAACCAGCGGTCTTGAGCGATTGCGCGACGGTGATCTTGTCCAACGGCAGGTCTGTAACATTGTCCACAGGCCGCAGCGGGCGCGTCCACCAGGCAAAACGGTTGATGCCCCCGACGGTATAGACGCCGGTCCGCGGCGCGTACTGGCCGCTCATCAGGGCCGCCCGCGTGGGGGTGCAGTTCTGGCAATTGTGATAACACGTCAAGCGCATGCCCTGGGACGCCAACCGATCGATGTGCGGCGTCTCGTAATACGGGGACCCCTGCACGCCGAGGTCCGTCCAGCCGAGGTCATCGGCGAGCACAAAAACGATGTTCGGCTTGTCGCTCGCGCAAACACGGCCTGCGACCAGCAACAAGAAGCAATACAAGGCCGTCCGTTTCATGATTGGTGCTCCCATTTCCGGGGTCGCGACGTGCGCATGCTCTCCTCTGCCGAAACACAACGATTCAGCTTCTCACCTCTATAGCGAATCCGCAAGCCCTCGTCTACGGGATCGCGCTCGCGCGTCGAGAATAGGTGTGATGTCCCCGGAATCCCCGTCGACGGCCTCGGCCGGCCATCGTACAATCCACGTGGAGTGAACGGTCAGCCCGCCTGAATTGACGCAGGAATCCAATGCTGCTCGGAATCAAACCTCACCACCGATTCCGGCTGGCGGACCCGGAGCACGGCATGGAGGTTTCCGATTCCATCGAAGTACACACGGTGGAGCTGACGAAGTATAATTTGCACGAGGAGACGATTTCGTCCGCTCCGGCGATCGAGCAATGGGCTTTCTTCTTTCTCTTTGCGGACGGATACGAGCCGGAGCGGTTGCGGGCATTGTTGCCGGGAGTGGATTTTCAGCAGGCGATTTCCGTGGTCGAAGCGATCGCGGCCAAAACGGAGGATCGGATGATGTACGACCAGCGTTTGAAGGCACAGCGCGACTATCAGTGGGGTTTGGACAGCGCGCGGCAAGAAGGCCGGCAAGAAGGCCGGCAAGAAGGCCGGCAAGAGGGCCTGGAAAAAGGCGAATCGGTAGGCAAAATTCAAATACTCCAACAGCTTCTCGGCGAAGAGTCGAGTTCCACCGCAAGTCTGCGCGAACGAACGATCAGCGAACTGTCCAGCCTGCTGGCCGATCTGCAACAGCGTCTGCGGTCGCGTCAATCTTGACCAGCCAACAAGAGAACGTGTTTCCTGAGGGCGTAGCTGCTTTGCCGAACTCCTCGACAGACTGACTTTGACCTGCCCGGACCAGTCGATCTTGGACACGCTGCTTCCGGTGCCGGCGGATTGATGCCTCACGCCGAAGATGGCTGAGGAGGATCGGCATGCGGACATGGCTCCCTGAGGTGGTATCGGAAGGCATGTCATGAATCGTTGGTGTCACCTGCGTCGGTGTCCTGTCCTGCAATCGCTCCCGGCCGTGCTCGCGGCGTTAGCCTGGGCTGCTTCCTTCGCGGTTCCGGCAGCGGCGGAGGAAGACGACTGGCCGATGTGGCGGTGCGATGCAGGACACACCGCGGCTTCTGGCCACGAACTGCCGTCGTCGCTGCACCCGGCCTGGACGCATCAGTATGAGCCCCGCGTCCCGGTCTGGGACGATCCGCTGAACCAGGACATGATGCCTTATGATGCGATCTTGGAGCCCGTGGTGGCCCAGGGGCGGATGTTCGTCGCCTTTAACGACCAGGACAAGGTCGTGGCCCTGGACGCGAGTTCGGGCGAAGAGCAATGGTGTTTCTACGCCGACGGTCCGGTGCGGTTCTCGCCCGTCGTCTTTCGCGGCAACGTGTACTTCACGAGCGACGACGGCTATCTGTACTGCGTGAGCGCGTCCGACGGCCGGTTGCAGTGGCGGTTCCGCGGCGGTCCGTCCGGCCAGCAGGTGATCGGCAACCGCCGCGTCATCTCCGCCTGGCCCGCGCGCGGCGGTCCTGTCCAGCGCGACGGTATCATCTACTTTGCCGCCAGCATCTGGCCTTTCATGGGCACGTTCATTTACGCACTGGACGCGGACAGCGGCGCAGTGCGCTGGGTGAACGACGCAACCAGTGCCGACTATATCAAGCAACCGCACGCGGCTCCGTCCTTTGCCGGCGTCGCTCCGCAAGGGCAGCTGGCCGCCACCGCCCAGTTGCTGCTGGTGCCTGGCGGGCGGTCGCTTCCCGCGGCGTTGGATCGGCAGACCGGCAAGCTGCGGTACTTCAACTTCGGCAGCAAAGGCCAGGGCGGCTCGTTCGTGGCCGCCGACGAGTTGCGAGTGTTCGTTCACACGCGGGTCCGCGGCACGATGGCGTTGAACCTGACCGACGGGAGCGACGGCAAGTTCTCGATCAACGAACCGGTGCTGGCGGACGGATTCGCTTACGCAGCGAACACGCCGGGCAAGAACAAGGATGGCACGCTTGCCCCTGCGGCCATCCAGGCCTTTGCCGCGGACAAGCGGACGGTGTGGCAGGTCGAGGCCGATGGCAGTGGCGATCTGATCAGGGCGGGCAAGCGGCTGTATGCGGCGGGAGGGGGCAAAATCGTGGCGATCGATCCGCCGGAAGCCGGGCAGGCGGCCCGCATCGCCTGGACGCTGCCCGTGGAAGGCCGCGTGGAGCGGTTGCTGGCGGCTGGTGGGATGCTGTTCGCAGTGACGCGCGAGGGCCGGATCATGGCGTTCGGCGCCGACCGGGACGCCGATCAGGACGCCAACCAAGGCCGGGAAAAGATCTGGTCGGTCACGCCGCGCCCGTTGCCCCCGCCCGCCGAAGCCGCGAAGAGGGCGGAGCAACTGCTCGGACAGGCCGAGACGCGCGAGGGCTATGCGCTCTGGTTCCAGGCCGATGACGAGCCGTTGCTGGAGGCTGTTCTGGCGGCCAGCGATCTGCACGTGGTGGTGGTCGATTCCGACGCCGAACGTGTCGCCCGGCTTCGGCGCCGGTTCGACGCCGCCGGACTGTACGGCCGCCGGGTGGCGGTCCAAGCGGGAGATCCGCTCGCCTTCCGGCCGCCGCGCTACATGGCCAGCCTGATCGTCGTGGGAAGGTCGTGCGCCGAGCGACTCTCGGACAACGAAACGCTCGAGGCGGTGTACGAATCGCTGCGGCCCTATGGCGGCCGGCTCTGGATTCCAGCAGGCGACCCCGCGGCGGCGGAAAAACGCTTTGCGCAGGCTGCTCTGGCCAAGGCCAAGCTGGCTCAGGCCCAAGGTGCCGTCGTGATTACTCGCGAGGGACCGCTGCCCGGCGCCGCCGACTGGACTCACGCCTACGGGGACATCGCCAATACGGTCAAGTCCAACGACCAGCAAGTCCGGCTGCCGGTGGGCCTGCTGTGGTTTGGCGGCAACTCCAATCTCGACGTGCTGCCCCGTCACGGCCACGGGCCCAGCCCGCAGGTCACGGGCGGCCGGTTGTTCATTCAAGGCATGGACTGCATCAGCGCTCGCGACGTGTATACCGGGCGCGTGCTGTGGAAGCGGGAATTCGAGGACCTGGGAACGCGGAACGTCTATTACGACAACACCTACGCCGACACGCCCTTGAGCACGGCCTATAACCAGGTCCACATCCCCGGAGCCAATGCGCGGGGAACCAACTACGTGGCTGCGCAGGAGGGCGTGTACCTGGCCCTGGGCAGCCGTTGCCTGCTGTTGGACGCGGCCACTGGCCAAACGGTCCGCGAGTTCCAACTGCGGGCGGTCGACGGGCAGCAACCTCCGTGGGGCTTCATCGGCGTTTACGAGAATTTGTTGTTGGCCGGAACCGGGTACGGCGACTATTCCCAGCGTTTGGGCTACGAATACAAGACAGAGAACAAGCGGGGAATTGCCTGGGCGCCGGACCACAACGGCAGCCTCGGACTGATGGCCTTCGATCGGCACACTGGCCAAACGCTGTGGAAGGTCGACGCGGCGGCGAGCTTCCTGCACAACGGCATCGTGGCCGGCAACGGCCGGATCTATTGCCTGGACCGACTGCCCAAACGCGTCGAGGATCATCTTCGCCGCCGCGGCCAAGAGCCTCCTGCCCCGCGTCTGCTGGCACTCGATGCTCCCAGCGGACAGATCGTCTGGCAGCAGACGGCGAAAGTCTCCGGGACGTGGTTGGGCTACTCCGCGGCCCGCGACGTGCTGCTGGAAGCCGGCGCGGCGGCCGGCGACCGCAGTCCCGACGAGACCGGCAAGGGACTGGCGACGTTCCGCGGGGCGGATGGCAAGCTGCTGTGGGAAAATCCCGCTCTGGCCTATGTCGGTCCCTGCATCCTGCACAACGATGTGATCATCACCAATGCGGGCAGCTACAAGGCGTCGCAGGGCGCGTTTGGGCTGCTGGACGGGGCCCCGGCCATGATTCCCCACCCGTTGACCGAGGAACCGGTGGCCTGGAACTTCGCCCGCACCTACGGCTGCAACACGTGCATCGCCAGCGAACACCTGCTGACGTTCCGTTCGGGAGCCGCGGGGTTTTACGACCTGGCGAGTCACAGCGGCACAGGGAATTTCGGCGGCTTCAAGTCCGGCTGCACCTCGAATCTGATCGTGGCCGACGGCGTGCTGAACGCCCCTGAATACACCCGGACTTGCACCTGCGCCTATCAGAACCAGACTTCGCTGGCGCTGGTCCACATGCCGGAAGCCGAGCTGTGGACCAACAATTCGTATGCGTTTGGGCCGGGCGAGGGACCCCGGATTCGCCGTCTTGGTCTGAATTTCGGCGCCCCCGGCGACCGGCGCTCGGAGGACGGCGTGCTCTGGCTGGAACATCCTGAGGTCGGCGGCACGTCGCCCAAGGTCCCGCTGAAAGTCGAGGGGAAACTCAGCTGGTTCCGCCACCACAGCTCACGGATTTCGGGCGCTGGTCCCGCTTGGGTCGCCGCCTCGGGCGTGGAGGGCGTCGAAAAGGTCACCGTCTGGCTCGTTCCGCGGGATTCGCCGCAGCCGACGTCCGCCGTGGCCAAGGCGCTGGAGAACACGGCGAAAGGACTGTCGCGACTTGTCGTCGAACCGAAGCCGGCTCCCGAAGCTTCGAAACCCAACGCGTCCGAGCCGGCAGTACGTTCCGACAGCTACACGGTCCGCCTGCACTTCGTCGAGCCAAGTGCCGCGGTGGAGCCTTCGCAGCGGGTTTTCGGCGTCGTGCTCCAGGGCCGAAACGCGCTGGCCCGCATGGACCCGGTCGCCGAGGCCGGCGGCCCCTGGCGAGCGGTCGTGAAAAGCTTCTCGCAAGTCCCGATCGCTGACAAGCTGACCGTCGAGTTCCAGCCGCTTTCGTCCCAACCGCCCGTCTTGTGCGGTCTCGAAGTTGTTGCCGAGCAGTAGAGTTCCGGAGTAACAAGGAGTCCCACATGTCAGAATCAGCACAAACGCCGCCCGCCCCGCCCTCCCGAGAGGAGTTGCAGCAGGCCTTGAAAGCGTTCCGGAAACGTCTCAAACTCACCCAACTTGACGACGAGTCACGGCTGGGCTACGGTCCCATGTCCAGCGGTGGCAGATCCGGGGTCGTCGCCATCAGGCCACCCGACCAGTTTCGGAAGGAAATCTGGGAGGAGTTGGCCAACCAGGGCAAAATCAAATACGCCGGCCACGGGCTCTACGAACTTGTCGGCTCCTGAGCGAAAACGGCGTCAGGAACAAATGGCACTGTCCATTTGTGGCACACTCCGCATCACGCTTCTGGCAGCTTCCAGTCGCCGCGAAAGGCCCGCGACTGGAGCATGGCGCTGGCCGCGTCGTCGTTCGGAAACCGCTCGGATTGCGGGTCCCAGACGAGCTTGCGTCCTTGTTTGACGGCAATCAGCGCCAACTGGCACAACGTATCGGACCGCACCGCGGCTTCGATGTCGCAGATCGCCCGCGTGCCATGCTTGATCGCGTCCAGGAAGTTGCGGGTGTGCTGGACGCTGATCGGCAACTGGATCGGCATCGTATGGACCTTGTTTTGCGGGTCGCGCAGCAGATGATCCTGGCTGCCCTGGATCGAGCCGCGCGCGACGTGGACCCACGCCGACTCGCCCACGAACCGCACGCCGTGGGCAAAGCCGGGGGTGCCGTCGTTGACAAACGTCACCGGAGCGGCCTGGGCATGCTCGAACCGCACGCGCCAGCGCAGGATCGCGTCCAGGCTGCCGGACTGCGGGAATTCGCCCGTGCCCTCCACGGAACAAGGCCCCGTGGCGTCCGTGCCGTTGCCCCACTGGGCGATGTCCAGATGATGGACGCCCCAGCAAGAGATCATGCCCAGCGAGAAATTGGTGATGTTCTCGTGCGTGTCGCGTTTCAGCTTCTCCTCGTGGAACGGGGTCATGGGGGCCGGCCCCACCCAGCGATTCCAATCGACGTAGTCCGGCAGCGGCTGTTCGGGCAACAGCGGACCTTGCCGGCCGCCCGGCACGGAGACTTGAATCTCCTGCAGCTTGCCTAGCCGCCCGTTGAGCGCCAGTTCGCAGGCCCAACGGAACTTCATGTCCGATCGCTGCTGGGTGCCGAACTGGAACACCACGCCCTTGCGCCGCACGGCCTCGCGCACGCGGCGGGCCTCCTCGAACGACATGGCCATCGGCTTTTCGTGGTAGATGTGCTTGCCGTGCAGGACGGCGTCCAGCGCCGGAATGCTGTGCCAATGCACGGGCAGCGCCATCAGGACGGCGTCGACGCTCCCGTCCGCGTGCAACTCGCGGAAGTCGCTCAACACCTTGACGTCGGGGCTGCCGTACCGCTCGGCGATCGCCCGCCGGGCGCTGTCGATGTTGCGTTTGTTCACATCGCAGATCGCGGTCACGCGCACGTCGTCGTGCCCCAGGAAATCGCGCATGTCGTACTGGCCCTGTGCGCCCACGCCCAGGACCCCCAGAGTGATCTTGTCCGAGGGCGCCATCCCTGCGGCGGCCCCCAGCACGTGTGCCGGCACAAACCACGGGGCGGCCCCTGCGGCCAGCATGGTCCGGAGCATTTCTCGGCGGGTCGATCGTTGCGACAGCGACTGACTTAGCTGCATGGCGTCACTCCTTCTTGTTAGCGGATGAAGAATGATTATCGTCCACGGAAAGTCACCGGTCCAGACCGGTTCGTCGGCGACTGACCTTAGACCCGTCGTGCCGGGATTCTTCGGTTCTCTACGAATCCGTCTTTCCCGCATCTTTCTGTCACCCATTTTTCTGTCAGCGATCCTCCTGTCATCTGTTCTTTTGCACGGCGCCAGGAAGTTCGAAGAACTGACAGAAAAATGGGGTGACAGAAAGATGAACGGCCGGACGCAACCGAGATTCCTTGATTTTCTGTGCGCGCTCGTTGCGGTTATTTTCAGTCACGTCGGGTAATGTTACGATGTTCAAGGCAAAGTCCGTTGCCGCTCCGTCACGTTCGCAATTCAAGGAGAGAGAACGATGTCAACCACCATCTTGCGCACGGTTTGTTTCTGGTTTGCCTGCCTGCTTGCCGCGACCGCAGCTGCGGCCGGAGAAGCCTCTTTCCGAGCCGGCTTCGCCGAACGGGACATTACGCCGGAGATCGGCATGGAAGCGCCGGGCGGGTACGGCAAAGCGTATCACCGGGCGTTGCATGATCCGTGCAAAGTGCGGGCGGCGGTATTTGCCGACGGTCAATCGCGGGTCGCGGTGGTCGGGATCGATGCCCTGTTCATCCGGCGGCCGACGGTCCAGGCCATCCGGCAGGAGATCAAGCAGCAGTGCGGAATCGCGCCAGAAGCGGTGATGATCGCCGCGTCCCATTCCCATGCCGCGGGGCCGATGGGTTTCTTCTTGCCCGGCGAGTTTGACGACGCCTCGCCGCTGGTCAAGTCGCTGGTGTACGACAAGACGGTGACGGCGAATCCCGAATACCTGGCCCGCGTGCAGCGGGAGATTGTCGCGGCAGTGGTCGCCGCCGACGCGGGCAAGGTGGAAGCCCGTTGCTCGGTCGGCTTCGGGCACGACGGACAGGCGGCGTTCAACCGGCGGTTCCGCATGAAGGCAGGCTTCACGATGACACATCCCGGCCAGGGCAATCCGGACATCTTGGAACCGGCCGGGCCGATCGATCCGCAGGTGGGCGTGGTGGGCGCGTGGAGCAAGGAAGGCCAGTTCCTGGGCTGCGTCGTCAATTTTGCTTGTCATGGCACCACTGGGCCGGGCGGCATCTCGGCGGACTGGATCTACTACCTCGAAAAGACCATCCGCGGCCTGATGGGCGACAACGCCGTGGTCGTGTTCATGCCGGGCACGTCGGGCGACGTAACGCAGGTGGACAACCGCAGCCCGTACCAGATCCGGCAGTTCGGCGAGGTCTCCGCGCGGTACGTCGGCGGGCGAGTCGGGGCGGAGGCGATCAAGACGCTGGTGGCCACCGAGCAGGCGGCCGGGCCGCTGGCGCCGGTCGCCGCGCAGACGAAAGTGCTCAAGATCAAACGCCGCGCCCCGAAGCCGGAACGCGTCGCCCGGTGTTTGGAGATCGTGCAGCAGGATCCCGCCAAGGTCGACGCGACCGAATGGACGTTCGCCAAGGAAATCGTGGTACTGGACGCGCGGATCAAGAAAGAGCCGGTGGCCGACGTCGAGGTTCAGGCCATCCAGGTGGGGCCCGCGGTGTTCCTGTCGTGCCCGGCTGAGTACTTCTGCCAGTTCGGACTGGACGTCAAGGCCGGCAGCAAGTTCCCGTTCACTTTCCCGGTGGAACTCGCCAACGGCTGCATCGGCTACGTGCCGACCGAGGAGGCGCTCAGCCCGACCGGCGGGGGCTACGAGACACGGCTCACCAGCTACAGCAACCTGGAGCCCACCGCCGGGACGCAAATCGCCGACGCGATGATCGAGCTGTCCGCGCGGCTGACGCCGGGCCCCGTCCCGCAGCCGCTCCCGGTCCCGGAATTCAAGGGCCAACCCTGGTCCTACGGCCGCCTGCCGCCGGAACTGGACTGACGGCGCGGCGGACAAATCAACCCCAGCGGCTCCCCGGCCTGAAAGCGACGTGCCCTGACCGACTCCAGTTCGTCTGCGGCTTTTGCGAACTCCGAATGGTTGCGTTGCTGATTCGTCAGGGCGTCATCGCTGAACCGGCCTTCACCTCGAAGCAAGCCATTTCTTCCTTGAATTGATTGATTCGCTTCTTGAGCGACCGCAGAGTCAACTCGCGGACGTGGGTGTCGGCCGGTTCTTGTCGCTTCCGCTCGTAGAGTTCCTCGAGCGAACGCAGCTTGGCTCGGGTGTTCTCAAGCTGGCGGCGGTTGTCAATCGTCATCACAGTACCTCGACCATTCCCTTGGGGATCAAGTCCCGATCTGTCGCAAAGGTATTCTGGGTAAACTGTTCGAAAGCGTCCTCGTCTACCAGTTCCATGTTGATAAAAGGTATCCCGGCAAGCAGTTCTGACTCCGCGGCAACATCGCGAGGAAACCCTGGTCCGATCAGCAGGACGCAATCTACGTCATTCGGTTCCAGCTTGTCGGTGACGAAACTGCCGTTAACCACAATCCGCTGGACGCCTGCACGCCGGGCGAGGTCAATCAACCAGCACAGCGACTCAATTTGCACGCGCCGAAGCTCCGATTCCTGCCCGAAGCGTGCCGCGATCTCCGCCAGCGTGGCCGGATGGGTCCCCGGAGGTAGGTAACCTGCCTCGTTGAATGCCGGAATCATGGCCCCTCCGTTCTTCGCCCAACCTAATGATAACGGAGCCTGTGGAAGACGGCAAGGCGGCGCTCATCCCTGGCTTCTGCAACCAGATTGTCTAGCGATCGCCCTCCGGTCGTCCTCAGAATCCCGGCAACTCAAACCGCACTTCCGCCAACGGCCGTTTGGGCACATGGTGTACGTCGTCGGCGTCGCGCCAGTAGGGGCGCTGGTCGGGGCTGCCGTCTTCCAGGACGACCGTTTCGTCGGGCCGGCCCAGGGCGACGGCGAGGAGGGCTTCCAGGTGCTCGGGCAGATTCAGGGCGGCGCGGAGTCCCCCTTGGTCGATCGAGGCGACCATGCAGCCGCCCAGCCCCAGTTCGGCTGCGCCCAACAGCATGGTCTGAGCGACGATGCCAGTGTCCCAGTCCCAGCGGCGCCAGATGCGGCTGTCACCCAGGATCAGGATGTAACCCGTCGGCCGCTCGCCCTCGGCCGGTCCGGGCCACGGCGCGAGGGCCGCCGCCCAACGGAGGTGTGGGAAGATCTTGGCACACTGCTCCGGCCGCCAGGCGAGCAGATACTTCAGCGGCTGCCGATTGGCCGCCGACGGGCAAAGACGCGTCAATTCGAGCAGCTCCACCAGCGTCTGTTCGTCCAACGCCTGCTGCTGGAACCGACGGTAACTGCGATTGCGAAGCAGAAGATCGCGAAGCATGTAAAGTCCTCCTGAACTTGGCGGCCTGCGAAGCGACATGAACCCCCTTGCTTTCCACTTAATCTTTCACCTAATCTTTCACCTAATCTCCGCCTAGCTCCAAGGCAGAAGGAAGAGATTAGGTGAAAGATTAGGTGAAAGATTAGGGTTGATGCCCGGCATGGTAGTTGGCCACGGCTTCCGAGGTCCGCAGCGGGCGATCGTACAGGCGGAGATGCCGGACGGCTGCCGCCACGCGGAGTTTGCCCGTGCCGCTGATGTCGCCCAAGTCCGCCTCGTATCGTCCCCAACCGTATTGCCGCGTGTTGCCGCCGTCGCACAACTGGCCGTCAATCAGGAACATGATGATCTTCGGGCCGGCGTCGAGCGTGACGACGGCATGGTGGCGCCGGCCGGCCGTGAGCAGGCCCGGATCGCTGTCCCACGCCGCTTGCATCTCGCCGTCCGACGCTTCGATTCGCAACCCACCTTCCTCGCAAGTCGTCAGCACCAGTCCTCGTCCAGATTCGTCCCGCGAGTCGAGCAGGACTTGGCCGGACGTCGGTTCCGCCAATTCGATCCAGCACTCAAGCGACAGACCGCCGCCTTGCGTTGCGTCCAAAGCCTTGGGCAAAGCGATCTCGCCCGATCGAACCTGGTCCGCCGCAACGTCCAGGATTCGCCCGCGGTCGGCGACGTCCTTCCGCTCTCCCTGAGACCACAATCCTTCCAACAGGCTCTTGTCGATCTCATGGACGCGCGCCATCGTCTTGTTGGTCTCCGTCACCCAGTAGCGGCCGTGCTGTTCGATCAGATCCGGGTAACTCATCGTCACGCGCGGATCGGGATCGTACAGCAGGATTTCCGGCTGGGACCAGTGGATCCGGCCGTCCCGCTCGACGCCGCCGGCGAGCCAGGCCGGGTTGCGGCCGGCGTAAGACTTGCCGCTGTGGTTATGGTACCAAAACAGAAACCGGCCGTTGGACGTTCGCCAGATGCGCGGGCAGGCTCGCGGGTTTTTCATCTTCCGCCCGCCCGGCGTGTACGTGGCGTACTCCGGCACTGTCCATGTGTGGGCGCCGTCGCGGCTGTACGCATGGCACGGATATCCGTTGGTGGTCCGGTACATGCAATAGATCGAACCGTCGCTCAGCGGGACGAGGTTTTGCTCTTCCTGAACCTCACCGAAATCGGGGTGCTTCAGGCCCACTTCGCCGTCCGGCACCAGCTGCCACTCGATTTTCTCCGGATCGGGCTCCGTGAGGATATTGTCCGAGCGGTAGAACCAGCCCTCGCCACGCTCGATCACGTACTTGCCGCACTTGGTGAACGCCAGAATCGCCGTGGTGCCGGCCGTGATCGGTTTGCCGATACCCCAGAACATCTGAATTTTGCCGTCGAACGTGTTGGTGCGGTCCACCTCGGTCATCCGCATCGGCAAGCGGTACCGCTGGGCGGACCAGGTCCGGCCATGGTCGTCCGAGTACTTGAACACGAACCAGCCGACGCAATCGCTACGGCCGGGGCAGCGGAAGTTGTCGCCGTTGTAGTTGTAGAACCCATAGACCCGGCCGCCGGGCGTGACCAGGGGCATGATGTACACGGCATCCGGCCCGTCGGCGGGCTCGATGTCCACCAGCTCCGACCACGTGCGGCCCTGGTCCGCACTGACCGTCGCCACGACGTGCGAATCGTTGGCCCCCTCGGCCCCGCCCGCCGTGGTCAAGGTACACAGCCAGTTGCCGTCTCGCGTGACGACGACGTACGGCTGATCGCAGTAGCCCTCGTCGGGAATAACGCAACCGGTGCGGATGTTCCGGGGATCGCGGGCCACGTCTCCCGCCGTTTCGTCGAGCGTCCGATGCGCGATCGGCTCGGCGCCCGCCGCCGTGCAGGGCCGCAGCCAGATCGTCGCGGCAACGACGAGGAGTGACATTCGGAGACAGTGATCAGCAAGAAAGTGCGCACAGGAGCATCGCATGGCTCGATTCCAGTCTGTTGCAGAAGCGAATTGGTCGACGGGCGTGTCAGAGCGGTTTTAGCCCAATCGCAGCGGAACGGCAACCAGAGGGTTTCAAGTCGGACCTGGCATCGGGCCGCTCGGCACGGCCGGGGGCGTGAGGCCGGCCGGTGCCAACTTGGCTCGAAGCTCGGCCGGAACCCGCGTCGGCCGCTGTTTGCCGCGATGATAGAACACCACGACCGTTTCTCCGTCGGCGACGATCTGGCGTTGCGCCTGGCTGTACACGACATGAGCCAGCGTCATGCGGCTGTGCTTCAGCTCCGCCACGCGCGTGCCGACGCAGATCACGTCGGGATACGTGATCTGCCGGCGGTAGTTGCAGGTGATCGAGGCCACCAGCGGGACTAGATCGCCCTCGCCCATCAGATATGCCAAGCCGTGCTCTTCCAGAAGGACGATGCGCGACGACTCGAACCATCGCAGCGGGACCGCATTGTTGACGTGTCCGAACGCGTCCTGATCGCCCCACTGGACGGGAATCGTGACGAGGGCCAGATACCCGGCCAGTTCGCTGGGGCGATCTGTGGATGGCGACATGGGGGCCTCCGAACGATGGCGGCGGGGAGCGTTCCGGTTCGTCGTGGCGCCTTGTTTAGCGTGCCGCATTCAGGCGGTGTGAACCGGTTCAAGCCGGCACTACGAGCTTGGCGGCGCTCGAGAAATAGGCTTCCGGTGTTTCTTGCGGTTCATCACACGGAGTGTGATGGCTACTTTTGTGATGGCTTGCGCTGAAAACGGCGTCCGGCGTCAACGCCCGAACGGGTCCGCCGCGGGCTTGGCATCGCCGCTGGGCGGCGGCGCCGCAGGTCCCGGCGCGCCGGGCGGGGCTCCCGGACCGGCTCCCGGCGGTTGGGGCGTGAAGGTCTGCATGATTTGCTGGACGATCTGGTCGAATTCCTGTTGCGTTTTGGCCGCCAGCAACTGGTCGAGCACGCCTTGCACCAACTGGATCGGCATCATGATTTGCATCTTGTTTTTCGTGAGGCGTTCCGGCATGTCCTTGGTCAAGGCGTCCTTGGCGGCTTGCACCTTCTCTTGCCACGGATCGACCATCTCTTTAGGCAGCCACTTGCCGTCGACGCGGACGACCTCATGGTCTTCTGTTTTGCCTTCGTTCTCGACTCGCAGCGTTGCGGTGTCGCCCTCGATCTTGACGGTCGAGAACTTGGCCTTGGCGATGTCGGCCAGCGGCA
>CAYPGE010000136.1:0-19552 GCA_964409865.1 uncultured Pirellulaceae bacterium | reverse complement strand
CGCCGACGCCGCGTCCATGCGTCCCGTGGCGCTGCCGCGCGGGCGCTTCGTGCAGTTCTTCCTCACGGCGCACGTCCGCGAAGACGCGAAGCCGGGGACGTATTCCGGATCCATCGGGATATCCAAGGACGGGAAGGCACTGGCCTCCATTCCGGTGACGCTGCGCGTGCTGCCGTTCGTGCTGCCCGCCCCGAAAGCGTACTTCGACCCCGAACGTGATTTCCTGGTCGCCTCCTACACGTACATCAACATCGACATGATCAAGGAGGAGAACGGCGGCGATGCCGAACTGGCGCGCCGGCAGCTTGTCGCGATCCTGCGCAACCACGTGGCGCACGGCCAGACGATGCACTGGAACCGCGGCAACTGCAATGCGGAAACGCTCGACGCCATCGCGGCCATGAAGGAGGCCGGCATGAGGACGGATGTCCTCCTGGGCGGGCTCTCTCCGCCCCACAACGCCCAAGGCTCTCCGCGCGAGTTGGCGCTCGCCGCTCGCCGCCAGCGCGAGTGGTTCGACCGCCATGTCGGCCACCACAACGTGATCATCGGCTACGGCGACGAACCCGGAGCCAGTTGGCTGGTCAACGCGCGGCCGGTCTTCGAGGCGTACCAGCGTGAGGGATTCAAGTTCATCCTCGCCGGCGGAAACAGCGTCTTCTACAAGACCGGCTACGTGTTCGACTGGCACAACGTCGCCAAGGACCCCGCCGATGATTCCTCCACCCGCCTCTGGAACCAAGTCGGCCATGCGCACGTCGCCTGGTACGCGGTGCAACACGTGGGCGCGGAGAACCCGGACTACAACCGCCGCCAGAACGGCCTGCTGCCGTACCTCTCCGGCTACAGCGCGCTCTGCAATTACGCGCACCACCTCGGCCCGTACAACGACGACGCCACGACGTACCGTCCCATGGTCTTCGTCTACGGCATGGCCGACGGCGTGATCGACACGCTCCAGTGGGAGGGCTTCCGCGAGGGCGTGGACGATATCCGTTATGCCACGCTCCTGCACGGACTGGCCGTCAAGGCGGCAGCAGCCACGAATCTCGACACCGTCTACGCCGGGCGCAAGGCCCTGCAGTGGTTCGCGCTGTTCGACAAGGACAGCGCGGACCTCTCCACCGCGCGTCTGGAAATGATCCGCATGATTCTGCAACTGGCGTCGCTGCCGGGCGTCCGCTAGGAACAAGTGGCGTAAGCTTCCAGCTTGCGGCGCCACCATCTACCGCAAGCTGGAAGCTTACGCCACGCTACGCAGCACATCGCACGAAGGAGTTGGTCATGGCTACAAGAACGATCCATTCCCCGCTCGGCGCCGCCATCCAACGCCTTTCCGGCTTGTCCGCGGCGGCGTTGTTGGCCCTGTCCCTCGTTCCGCTCCGGGCCTTTGCGGCTGCCGAGTTCCCGCCGGACGCCGTTGCCGCCCTGACCAATCTTGCCAATGCCAAGATGGACGCCAACGCCAAGGCCAAGGGCATCCAGGACGCGCTGAACAACATCCGCTGGAAGCTCCGCCAGCCCGTGCTCGCCGCCGAGTTCCTCGATGCCGTCCTCGCCGCCGAACCCGGTCTGGGCGCCGATTTGCGCGGGCGATTCTCCTGTGACCGCATCAGCGTGCTGCGCGGAATCAACCCCGTGGACGCCGCCCTCGTGGAGCGCCGATGCCGCGAACTGGCCGAAGCCACTGGCATCCCGGACACCTACCGCGCCCGTGCCGTGTGGCTGTTGCTGGAGACGCAATATGGCGCGCGCGACGCGGCGAAACGCGCCGAAACAATCGCTTACGCTCGAACGTTTTTGGAAAAACACGCGACGACCGCGCCGCGCGACGTCATCGAGATCCGCTATCGGCTCATGCGCGTGGCGCGGGAAGCCGGCGATGCCCCGCTGCGCGCCGCCACGGCGCGCGCGCTGCTTTCCGATAGCAACGCGCCGGCCTCCATCCGGGTGGACGCTGCGTCGAACCTGGCCGCTCCGCTGATCGACTCCGGCGACTTCGCCGCTGCCGAGGCCGTCCTGCGCGAACCGTGGGGCATTCCGAAAATCGGCGCCACCGAGGCCGCCAGTGCCGTCGGCGCCGTGGCGCGCCTCCGCGCTCTGGCCGGCGACCAGGACGGCGCCCTGTCGCTCTGCCGCGAAATCCCCCGCCTCAACGCGACCCCGGCCGCCACGACCCTCGCCGAGAACCTCCGCGGAGAACTCTTGATTTCGTTCGGCCGCGCCACCGACGCCGCCGACATGTATCTCGCCGCGGGCCGCCCCGCCGACGCCGCCAACGCGCTCGACGTGGCCCTGCAGAAGGACAAGGCCCGCGAAATCAGGCTGAAGCTCCTGGCGACGCCGATGCCGGACGGAAAACCGTGGGACGCCGGCAGACGTCAGGCTTATGAGAAGCTGCTCGACGCGACGCCCGGAAACATGGACGCGATCGAGAAATACTTCGACCAGTACACCAGCGCGAACACCAGCGGGGCGCTCCGGCTGTTCCAAAACGCGATCGTCACAGCGCAGCAGCCCGCCTTCCTCTACTACGGCGACTTCGCCAACGCCCGGCGCTGCTACACCCTGGCCCGGCGCCTGGTGCCGGTCCCGGATTTCAAGCTCGCGCAGGCCGGCATCACGGCGTGCGCCGGCCTGGGCGATTTGGCCGCGGCGGCGGACATCGCCCGCGACGCGTTGGCCGGCGAGGGACTGCAGCCGGCCGAGGCGTACCAGTTGCAGCTGGCGGCGCGGCTGCTGCCGATCGCGGCCGGCGAAGGCAAACCCGACTCGCTGGCCAAGACGATTAAGTCGGCTGCGGGAGAGGCGGTCAAGGAGTTGAAGAAGAAAGACCCCGCGCTGCAGTTGGCGACGGCCGACGCCGTGGCGCGGCTCTACCGCCTCGGGGCGCTGGCGCAGCTTGCCCGCCGCGAGCCCTTCGCACGCGGCGTGGCAGCTTACGTGGCTTCGCTGCGCGTGCCATCCCCGCGCAAGGAGTACCGCGTGCGCTACCGCGCCGCGCCGCTCTCCGGCCTGAGCGACTGGGACGCGATTCCCCAGGCCGAGCGCCCCGTGCTGCAGCCGCTGGACCGCGCCTACGGCGGCAGCATGGACTTCCTCGAAACCGACGTCACCACCGGCAGCCGCGGCGGAGCCGGCGCGGGCTCGGCGGCGGCGGGCAAGGACGAAGCCGAGAAGCTCGGCGCCTCGCTGGGCGTGCTTTGCGACGAATTCGGCATCCACTTCCGCTTCGAATACAACGATCCGCGCGCCAGGGAGATTGAGTCGCGCTTGCTCGGCGGCGGAAGCTACGAAATCTACCTGGCACCGGGCGCGAACCTGGCGCACACCTGCCTGCTGTTCGACGTGCAGACCGGCCGGCTCTCCTTCGCCAACCTGACGTACGACGGTCCCGAATTCACCGGCATCAAGACCGACCGGCTCGACCTGTACCGCAGGGAGCACAGGTTCTCTGACGACCGCGTGGTGAGCTATGTCTTCCTCTCCTGGAACGCGTACGGGTACGCGATTCCGAGCAACGGCTCGGAATGGGAGTTTGAAACCGTGCTATGGGCCCGACAGGGCAACTTCGCCTGGAACGGCACCGAGTCCATCCACGGCCGCTCCACCTGGGGCAGGCTCGTGTTCGACCTGCCCGCATCCGCGCGCACGGCGATCCTGCGTCATCGAATTTTCGCCGTGCTCGCGGCGTACCAGGCGGAGAAGGCTACGAGAGCCGAACACGCCGGCATTCTCGACTTCTGGCAGGACCCGGTGCTGGGCGACCCCGAATTCTACCAAGTGCGAGTCAAGCCGCTGGTGGAGCAGCTCGACGCATTCGTGCCGCTGGTGAAGCCCGGGATGTCCGACGAAGACGTCGCTCGCGTCGCGGACGGCGCGCTGCCAGGCTGGGCCAACATCCGCTACACGGTCGATGCCTTGCGCCGCCAGTGGCTGCTCCAGCGGCTTTCGAACTGAATGGAGTTTCGTGAAAAGGGGACAGGACCCTTTTGCCGGAACGGCCCGGAGGGTGCTTCGCACAAAAGGGTCCTGTCCCCTTTTCGCGAAACATGATTTAGCGCCCCGTCCATCTTCGATGGACGGGTAGACTTTTTCTTGTTTGACGCGGGCCATGGAATCATGAACACTCTGCCAACGATCATCCGAGGACTGGGGCTCGCGTTCTGCCTGGCGTTGCTGCCGGGCCGGGGCTTGGCGACCGAGTTCCAGGTAACGATCCGCGCCGATTTCCCCGGCGGGAACGTCCTGGTGAAAAAGAACGAGGGAAGCGTCGTTCACCTCGCGCCCGACCTGCGCGGCGGACGGCCCTGGTTCTATTGGCACTTCGAGGCCGTGGTTTCCCAGCCGGGCCGGGTGACGTTCGTCTTCGCCGGCCCGCCGAAGGTCGGCGTCCGCGGCCCGGCGGTCAGCCACGACGGGGGCCGGTCCTGGCAATGGCTTGGATCGGACCATGTCCAATATGCGCCGCCGCCCTCGGGCGCGGATCGCGCCGCGCGTTGCGATGCCTTTCACTACGACTTCGCCGAGGCGAAACGTCCGGTTCGTTTCGCGGTGGCGATTCCATACCTCCCGTGCCATCTCGACGCGTTTCTGAAGGAGCACGCCGGCAATCCGCACCTGGTGCAAGCAGTGCTGACGAAAAGCCGCCAGGGGCGTGCGGTCGAATTGCTGCAAATCGGCAAGCCCGGACCGCAGGTCCAGGCGGCCCTCGTCACCGCCCGGCACCATGCCTGTGAATCCATGGCCAGCTATGTGCTGGAGGGTTTCTTGCAGGAGGCGATGGCCGAGTCGGCGGCAGGCGCCGAGTTCCGGAGACAATACGTTCTCTATGCCGTGCCGATGGTGGATAAGGACGGGGTTCAGGCGGGCGATCAGGGGAAGAACCGTTCGCCGCACGACCACAACCGCGATTACGGCCCGAATCCCGTCTATCCGGAAATCAAGGCGATTCAGGAACTGGCTGAGGCACGTCACGTGCGGTTCGCGCTGGATCTGCACTGCCCGGCGCTGCGGGGCGAGGTTCACGAGACGTTCTATTTCGACGGACAAAAGGTCCCTTCCATCAGCAACAACGTCAACGAACTCATGGCTTGGCTTGGCGAGGAACGTCCGCCGGCGATCGGTGGAGTGCACAACTTCATGAAAAAGCCGCCGCCGACCGCGCCGATCGAGAACATGCCGTTCTCTGCCTATTTCGCCTACCGGCCGCACATTGTCCTGGCCGCGACGCTCGAAGTGCCTTACACGCAGCCGGCATGTCCCCTGGACGCGGCCATGGCGCGAAAGTACGGCCAGGCGCTTCTGAAGGCCTGGGTTCGGACGCGTTTCATCACCGCGGCACAGGATCCGTCTCGTGGCGACGCCGACCATGCCGGCCTTCGCGCCTTCCGCGCGGAGGTTGAGCAGCTCTATCGGGGCAAGCCGCTGGAAGCCGAGCAGGCGGCAAGTTCCCGGCTGGAGTCCGCCGCGGCACTGTCACCCTATCGAGCCGAGGCCAACTATCGGATGGCGATGCTGCGGCGGCACCAGCGGCGGTTTGCTGAGGCCCTACGTTTCTGCGACGCCGTCAGTCACGACGCCGGCGCAGCCACGGGCCAGCACTTCGCCGCGGCTGTCCTCCGCACGCAGATCGTCGGCAGCGATCCGCGGTCGACGGCCGACGACGTCGAAGCCTGCCTCGCCGAGTTTCTACGCATCGACTACCCCGCCCCCGGACAATTGGCGAAAGTCTACGAGGCCGCCGGCGATTTCTATCTGGGCAAGCAGGACTACGAGAGGGCGTTGCGGTACGCGCAGAAACAGCTGCCGGTCGCGCCCAGGTATGAGACGGGAAAGACGCTGAACCGGATTGCGGCGATCTACGATCGGCTCCAGCAGAAGGATCTGGCGGTCGCCTCGCGAAAAGAGGCGGTCCGGGTGCTGCGGCAACGGCTCGATCCCGTCCCGCCGGGCATCTTCGGCGCGATGATGGCTGGCGACCTGTTCGAATCGCTCCAGGGCATCCCCACCGCCACGCTCGAAGAGAAGCGGCAATGCGCGGCGCTGGTGCTCAACCACCCGGTATCGCCGGAGGCGCTGCGGGAGAAAGTCCGCAAGGCCCTGGCGGACGTGCAACAGAAGTAGCCAAAGCTTGTCGCTGTCATTGGTGACGAAGGATTTCGTCGATCCACTGCTTGGCCGTTTCACGGCCGAGGACGCGCTCGGGGTAGTAGTCGTTCAGACGGACGAACATCGCCAGGATGTTTTCGAGATGCGCAGAACGATTGCCGACGAACTGATGGAAGAGGGTGCCACCAAGGCGTTTCAGCAGACCCTGATCCGCCAATTGAAACGGCGTTTCGGCGGCGTGCCCGACGAAGTGACCGCGGTGACGACAGCAGCCGTTCTGCGCACGTCAGCGATCGCGAGATCGTGTCCTGGGACAAGTTGCCCGAAGGAGAATATCTGGTGAAAGTCAGCGGCGAAGCGAATCCCGCGTACACGCTGACGATCGCCGCCCCCTCCAGCGGCGAACCGGATTGGGCGGAGGGTGTAAAGGGCAATGATACGCAGGAGGACGCGACGGACTTGCGGACGATTCACGGCACGTTAACTGTAACAGATCTTTCCCTTCATTCCGCTGCGGACCAGGATTGGTATCGATTCGAGCTGGATCGGCCGCCGGCACCGGGAAATGAGGTTCGAATCGATTTCGACTCGGGACTCGGAGAGATCCAGGCCGTTCTGCTTGATCCAACGGATGTCGAACACATCTTCACGCGCGGTAACGGAATGCTCCGAATTTCCATGAAGGGATGCGATCGCGGGACCTACTTCGTCCGACTCCACGGATCGGCCTTGCTAACGTATCAACTCACGATTGGCGGTAATCCGCAGCCAGACGTGGACTGGGCGGAGTATCAAGGCGGCGATGAGAACAACGACTCCCCCAGCGGGCCTCTGATCTCAGCGCAGCGGCCTACGTTCAAGAAAAATCCCGCGATTCTTTCATTAACCCCGTTTTTTCGCCGGGTTATCTGATCGGTGTGAACGATACGAAATTGACGCAAGGCATTTTGATGGGGGGAGGCAGCTATGGTTTCGAATCACTTAACCCTCTCTTTCCAGGGAACACTTTCTTCGGTGCCGGGCTTCCAGGCAGTGGCGGGGCCCAGTTGATCGGCAATCTTCTGAACCCCCTCTTCCCCAACACAAAGACGTACTACAACCCGCTGCAGACGTACTGCAACCCGTTCCAGACTTCGTTTCAGACTTCCAACGTGACGTCCAGCCAGAATGCGCTCAACTTCCTCAATAATCTCAATGCTTTGGGCACGAGCACCACGAGCTTGATGAACAATCTTGGGGCAACTTTCCTCGGAATGGGTTCCCTAATCGAGGCAGGCACTGCGACGCGAGCGCTCACTGACCTTTCGATCCATCACGACGGTGATGAGGATTGGTTCTCCTTCGATCTCGCTCGTGACGGGACATCCAGCGATCGGGTCGAGATCCGGTTCGACCACGATCTCGGCGACCTGCGGCTCGATCTCTATGATTCGGAGGTGCATCTGATCGAGTCCTCCAACGACCGAGGAGACATCGAGTCGATCGAGCTGTCGAATTTGCGGCCGGGGCGCTATCTCATCCGCGTCGCGGGAGTCGGCGCGTCGGTCATGCAGCCGGATTACACGCTCACGGTGACAGCCCCGCTTGACATCGAAGCCGAACCAGACTGGGCCGAGCCGAACGACGCGCCGACCGCGTCCGGCGCAGGCGACGGACCACGAGATCTTCGCACCGCGGAAGGTTCTCACGTCGGCAGCGACTTGTCGCTCCACAAACTGGACGGTGGCGATCTGGACGAAGACTGGTTCCGTTTCACGACGACGACTACGGCTACCGCGAACCATTTCGCACGCATCGATTTCGCGCATCAGGACGGCGACTTGGAGCTTGCCCTGTGCCATGAGCAAGGCAATCCGCTGAACGGTCGCGGACCGTCTGAAACGATGCAGGGTTTCGAGCGGATCAGCCTGGCCGGTCTCGACGCGGGCAGCTATCTGATCCATGTGTACGGTCACGGCGAGGACGACGCGAATCCGTACTACACGTTGACGATTGAGGCACCGCAGGCAAGGCTGTCGCCCGATGCGCTGGAGCCGAATGACGAGCAGTACCGCGCGACGGACCTGGGGAGCGGGGAAGGGCTGCGGAGGCTGAGCGACCTGACGATCGCCGAGGCGACGAACGGCGGTGACGAGGACTGGTTTCGCTTCGAACTGCAAGGCGCGGGGGCCGCCGGGCACGGCGTGGGAATCGACTTTCTGCACGCGCAAGGCGACTTGCCGTTGATGGTCTACCGCGGGGATGACCCGCAGCTTCCCATTCGATCTTCGGTGGGCACCGGGATGGTTCGACGGGACTGGAAAGCCTGCCTCGTGGCTGACGCCCGTCGAGGAGGCTCGCTTGGATCAACTGTCTCTCGCCCAGCGGCAGCCGCACAGTTTTCGGGAAGTCGACGAAGTTTGGACGGAGGACCTGCTTGGCGACGGGGAACTGGACGCGGTACTGGACGGGATCGCCGAAACGATCGCCGGGGTGTGCAACGGATATCGCGATTGGCGACCCCAATGACGATTTGTCTCAAGGACGACCATTCGCTGTCGATCCTCTTGTGCAAGCCTCCTTCATCGCTTGGGACTCGATCCCGGAGCTGCCTGGATCGCGTACAGGTTCTTCCAGGTCGTCACGTACAGGACGCCGTTGGCGGCCACGGCGGTGGCGGAGATCCGCCCGTCCATCTTGACGGTGCTCAGCAGCTTGGGTTCCTTGCCTGCGGCCAGGATGGAGAACCGCTGGCGGTCCGTGCCCACGTAGATTTTGCCGTCGGCGACCAGCGGCGAGGCGGCCAGCGGGCCGTCCAGATCCTGAACCCATACCACCTGTCCCGTGTCGGCGTCCAAGCAGTGCAGGCGGCCATCAAAGCCGGCGGCGTAGACCAAGCCGTCAGCGATCGCGACCGTCGAGGCCGAAGAGCCGATTTCGTCGTAGGACCAGCGTTTGGCCGTCCGGGTGACGTCGCCGCTGCCGTCCGCGTCCAGGCAAACGAGCCTGCCGAGTTTCATCCGGTGATACGGCTCCTGGGTGAAAGTTACATAGACCCGGCCCCGGTGAAAGACCGGCGTGCCCGTCACCTGGTAGGACGTGCTGTCGTGCTGGTGGTCGGGCGGGACGCGGTCTTGGGTTTGAGCCAGCGGGTGGCCGTGAAACTTCCAGACCGGGCGAAGCCGTTGCACGGTTTCTCCAATCGCTTCCGGAGGCAGCAACTCGAAGGCGTACAGCACGCCGTTGCCGGCCCCATAGAATCCCAGCGTCTTGTCGCCCACGCGGCCGGCGGCGACCGAACTCCACTGGCCGTGCGTGATGTCCGGCCCGATGCCGAAGTCGTCGCGGGCCACCAGCTTGCCCGTGCGTTTGTCCAGCGCGATCAGGCTGGGAGCTTCCGGATGCACGACAAAGCTGTGCGTCCACTCGACGCCGTTGCTGGTGTTGACGTACAGCAAGTCGCCGTGCAGCAGCACCGAGCAATGGGCGGCATTGTGCGCTTGAGCGTTCAACTGGCGCGGCATATCGAACAGCCACAGGATGTCGGCGTCCTGCGGGGTGAGTTCCCGCGGCGGTTGTCCCTCGCCAGCCATCAGCCGGCCCTCGTCCAGAAACGGCCCTTCGTTGCCGTCCGCTTGGCCGTCGACATCCAGGCAGACGACTTCGCCGCGATTGGTCACCAGGTAGGCCCGGTCGCCTTCCACGGTCGGCGACGAGGTGATGCCGACCTGAGCCCAGTCGGCCCACTTGATCCATTCCAGCTTGGGCAGGTTCAGTTGCCAGAGGAACCGGCCGGTGGCTTCGTCGAAACACATCAGCACGCCGCGGTCGCCCTCGATCCGCGGATCGCGCGGCGAGCCGTTGTTGGTGCCGACAAACACCCGGCCCCCGGCGATCACCGGAGTGCCGTACGTCGTTTGTCCAAGGCGGGCCACCCACTTCACGTTCTTGGCCGTGGCCGCAGCGATGTTGCCGGTCGCCGGATCCCGCTCGCCGGGCGCGAAATCGCTCGGCAGCCCCGTTTCGGCGGAGATCATGTTCCGCGTCCCTGCTTCGCCCCACTGCGGTCGATCGGCTGCACCGAGCAGTCCTCCGAAACCGACGAGCCGCATCGCTATCAGAACCAGAACCGTATGTCGGACCCCCGGCAACGACATGGTGTATCCCTCCAGGCAGAATTGAACAAGTTTCCAGACGTTGAGCGGAACTCATTGTCCCGCCGAGTGCAGGCGGCTGCAAGTCACCCGAAGACAGTCCCACGCTCCGCCCCCTGGCACCTGTCCAGAAACCACACCGCGGCTTTGTGGCCTGTCGCTCCGAGGCGGTGAAGAAATCCACGTAGGCGAGTCTTTCTTCAATTCGGACCATGCGGCCTGGCAAAAACAGGTTCACGCCGGGAATTCGATGTCCGGACTGGACGTTCGACGGCAGGTTGACACGCTGCACTTGATGTCTTACACCATAGGCTGCAGCCGTGATTCGTCGAGATCCCAGGCGTCGGCGTGTTTTATGCTCCTAATCACGATTGAAAACCCGAGGCAGCAAAAGCAGTATCTGCACGCGTCCGGCCTGGTCGTGCTGGGCCGCCAGCCCGGCGGCGATCAGGCCCAGGTCGTGATCGATGACGATTATGTCTCGCGCAGGCACTTGATGCTGGAGCAGGTTTCGCCCAAGCGGATGCGATTCGAGAACATCGGGCGCAACGATCTGGAGTTGCCCGACGGCACCAAGATCGGCCAGGGGGCCTGCGGCGAGATCGACCTGCCGGCCCGGCTGCGGATCGGCCAGACGGTGATCGATGTGGTGCGGCAAGAGGCCCAGCCTTTGCTGGATCTGGATCATCCGGACACATCGGCCGACGATCAGTTCGAGACGATCGCCCTGCCCGCGACCTTGCAGCTGCCCTCGGTCACGCGCAGTTCGCTGTCCAGCTTGGGCGAAGTCCCGACGGCGGAAATGCTGGCGGTGTGGTTCGAAACGCTGCTGTCCGTCCAGCGTTCGGCCGTCGGTTCGACCGAATTCTACCAGGAAACGGCTCGGGCGATCGTGGACCTGGTGGGCCTGGATCGCGGGCTGGTGCTGCTGCGCGAAGACAACGGCTGGGGGATCGCCGCGGGCTGGGCGAAGAACGAAACGGCGGGGTTGAACTTCAGCCGTTCGGTGTTGGCGCGTGTGGTGGAACATGGTCGCACGTTTTTCGGGACTCCGCAATCCAAGAACACTCGAGGCAGCCTGGAGAACGTCGAGGCGGTCGTCGGCTCGCCGATCATCGACTCCAGCGGCCAGGTGGTGGGCGTCCTGTACGGTTCGCGCGATTGGAGTGCCGACATGTCGCGGATGGGGATCCAGCCGCTGGAAGCGCAGGTCGTTCAGTTGCTGGCGAGTTCGGTGTCCGTGGGCCTGATGCGGCTGGAAATGCAGCAACGGCTGCAGCAGGTGGAGCAACTGGCGGCGGTCGGGCAGGCCATCGCCTATATTGTCCACGATCTTCGCGGGCCGCTGGGCAACATCCGGCAACTGCTCGAGATGCGGCGTGCAGGCTCGCAAGAAGGCTTGGGACAGGAGGAACAACTGGACCTCATCGACTCGTCCCTGTCCGTGGCCCTGGATCTGCTGAACGACAGCTTCGAGTTCTGCCGTGGCAACGTTCGCGTCCAGCCGCTGAGCGGGACGTTTACCAAGTTGTTGGGAAAGCACCTGCTGTTGCTGCGCGTGGATCTGCAAATGTTGGGCGTCGTCCTGCAGTTGGACGTACCGGCCGAGTTGCAGCTGGCGTTGGACCCGGAGCGCATGGCCCGCGTCCTGCGCAATCTGGCTCGCAACGCGGCCGAGGCCATGCAAGGGCGCGCCGACGCGGTGGTCACCATCGGCGCTCGGCAGGTCGACGCGGGCGTCGAATTGTACGTGGCCGACAACGGTCCTGGGATTTCCCCCGAAGCCATGGGCAAACTGTTTCAGCCCTTCGGCACCCACGGAAAGCGCGGCGGTACCGGATTCGGATTGGCGATCGCCAAGCAGTTGGTGGAAGCCCATCACGGGCGGATCTCGGTAGCCTCCAGCGAACAGGGGACGCGGTTCACGATTTTTCTGCCGGCGCCGGCCGCGGCTGCCCCCGCGGACGATACCACGATTCGTACGGCGCCGGCCGCGGCTGCCCCAGCGGACGATACGACGGCGCACCCAGCGTCAACCTCGACGGGCACTTTTGTCGCACCAACGCCCGCGGGAGCGCCGCGCCGCGTGCTGCTGGCGGAGGACAGCTCGGTCAACCAGCGTCTGATCGTTCGCCAGCTGCGATTGGCAGGTCACTGGGTGCAGGCGGTAGACAACGGCCGCGAAGCGGTCGACGCCTGGGCGGGTCAGCCCTTCGACATCGTCCTGATGGATGTGGAAATGCCGGAACTGGACGGACTGGCCGCCACGCGCGAGATCCGCCGGCGCGAACAGGAAAGCGGCCGGCGCACGCCGATCGTCGCCCTCACCGCACACGCCTCTGCCGAAAGCCGGGCCGAGTGCTTGGCTGCCGGCATGGACACGGTCCTGATGAAACCGGTCAACAAGGACGAACTGACCGACGCCATCCGCCGGTTGGCTGCAGCGTCCTGAGTAGAAAGCAGGCCGGAACACTACCTTGCAGTTCCGGCACAGATCCTTGCCGTTCTCGGACAGTTGGCAGCGCCGGAACCGCGCGGACTTGTTCCGGCCTACCGGCATCAGTACAGCGTGAAGTTGACGCCCGTGCCGACCGGGCCGGCGCCGATCGGAGCGGTTTGCGGGCACTGGTAGATCAGAACTCGCTTGGTGGTGTGCAGGATCACTTCCGGCCGCCGGTCGCCGTCCAGGTCCCCCACGGCGACGCAAGGGCCGGGGTCGTTCTGCGGCTGGGGCAGCGATTCGTCGCCAAACGCGTCCGCCGGGCCGAAGTGGGCGACGCAACGCCCCTGGCCGTCGAACAGCTTGGCCGCGTTGCCGATCAGGATCTCCGTCAAACCGTCGCCGTCAAAGTCGATCAGCCGGTGATGCCGCCCGTAGCCGCACGTGTACTCGCCCAATAACGTGCCGCGGTCGTCCAGTAACCATACCAGCCCCTGGCCGAAGGGCCGATGGTCGATATCGACGACCATCTGCTGGCCGGAAACGTCGGCCCGAATCTTGCCCGCGTCCACGGACTCGAAATGACGTCCGGTCAGTTCCCACATCGTCCGGCCCGCGCCGTCCAGCAACGCCAGGCCCTCTGCGCCGCAGTAGGTCAGCAGGAAGCGGAAGTCGGCGGGTCGCTGGCCGATGGCCATCACCTCCGCGCAGTCGAGATGGCCGCGTTCGAGTTTCCCCTTGGCCGACGTGACAGACCACAACTCGCGGCCGTCGTCATCCAGCAGCGCGTAGCCTGCGAGCACCTCGTCCTTGCCGTCGCGATCGACGTCGAGGCACGTCGGGTGGTGGCAGGTCAGATAGCGTTGCGGCGCCCAGTCCCAAAGCGGCTGCCATTGATCGGTGTACGCCCAGATGCGGTGATAGCGGTCCTTGACCAGGATGTCGCTCGCCCGCGGCAGCCCGCGCAGGTTGGCAAAGACGATGCAGTCGGCGACCTCAAGCCCCGCCGGCAGCGGCCACTGCCGAACCACCCGGCCGGTGGCTCCCTCCAACACGACCAGGAACCCCTTGCGGCTCAAGTACACCTCGTTCTTGCCATCCCCGTCCAGGTCGTAGATCTGCAGCGGCACATCACACCACAGGCCTTGGATGCCGGCTGCGGGCGTGCCATGCTTCCAAAGCGCTGAGCCGTCCAGCTTCCACGCGCCCAGCGCCGTGACGGATTGATTCTCATGGCGCGCGGTGACGATTTCGGCCACGCCGTCTCCGTCGAGATCGCCGGCGACCAGCCACTGCCCGTGGAAGTCCGGGTCCGGTTCGAACGCGCGCCAGGGCGGGACCATCGGGCCGGCTTGCTTGGTGGTGTCGCAGGTGAAAGGCTCAGCGGCCGGAAGGCCGTGCGTTAGAGTGCTGAACAAGATTGTGGTGACGGTCGCAGTCCAGGTCAAAGGTCCGGCCATAGGTTCCTCCTAGTGCAGAGCGGCATGAATACTGAATACAGAATCGTGAATGCGGAAGCCAGAATGGGTGGCTTCGCGACATTCTGCCTTCTGTATTCAGTAATCAGTATTCGCTATTCGCCTGGCAATGTGATTGACGGATTCAGCTCACCCAACAGCAAATTGCGCAGCAGAAGCTCAAATGCCTCCGACCGGAATTGCCGTTCCAGCTGTCCTACGCGGCGGGCGTCAGCAACAGGTAATCCAATCCCACCATGTACGAACGCACTGCCTTGGCATTGGCGCCGGTGATCGTGAACGCGATCGTGTTCTCGCCCGCCTTCAACTCGAACGTCCCCAGTTCGACCGGTCCGGTCACGATCACTCCGTTGTTAAAGAAGTCGATCGGATCGCCCACCGCCGTGCCGTTGATCGCGACCTGGGCGATGCCATAGTCCACGGCCTTCAGGAACTGGGCGGTGACCTTGTACCTGCCGGCCTTTTCCACGGGAAAACCTAGCGTGAGCGTGTCTCCGGGTTTCTGGCCGCCGCGCCACCACAGGTGATAGCCGCCGCTGGTCCCGTCCCATTCCTGCGGCTCGACCGTGCCCGCTTTCTCCAGGATTTTCATGGCCTCGCCCTCGATGGCGTCCTTCACCTTCGGCGCTTGGTATGCCTCCAGCGGACGCAAGACGACGTCGGCGGCCGCGAGCGGCTGGAACGTGTCTTTCGCGCCCGGCTTCGCGTACCAGTAGTCGATCACTGCCAGATTGACCAGGCACTTTTTCCAGTGCCACAGTTCCATGTCAAACCGGAAGTCCTTCGTAAACGGGATGCGGTCCAGGATGTGCCAGCGGTTGACGCTGGTCCGGCCGAAGTTGCCCGGCCCGTCGCACCGCGTCTGGGTGTGGTAGGCGTGCGTGAACAGTTCCGGGAAGCACCAGGCATAGCCGTAGTAGTCCTCCGTGCCCGTGCCGAAGTGGCTGGGAAACGTCTCGCCGTCGACGTAGATTTTCTCATCGCCCTCGCCCCACCAGGCCTTGACGGGGTTGTCGATCGCAAAGGCCACGCCCGCGAACACGCCTTGGCCCTGGGCCGTCAAGTAGTTCCAGTCGATCTTCGGCTCCGTCGACACATCGAACTCGGATCGCCATTTGGCGTGGAACAGCATCGTGGCGTCGGTCCAGGTGCAAGGCTGGCTGACGATGTCGCCCCGTACCGTGATCGGCGAACTGCCCTGGTTGCGGACGCGGATTTCGGCGGACGTCCTGAACGGCATGAACCAACGGCATTCCAGCTGGCCATCCTTCGTCACGCTCAGCGGCAGCGACGCGTAAGGATTCAGTCCCGGCGCAGTCCCGAAGAAGTCGCCCAACGGGGCCACGACGGTGGTGTCGCCGTCAAACGTCATCTCCAGAACCGTGGACCGCAGCGCCGGTTCGTCGCGATCGCCCGACGGCGACCACTGGAAGCGCAGGCGGCTGATCGCCTGCGGCCCGGACAAGCTGGCCAGCACGGCCGCTTGCCCCGGCTGGACTTGGGCCTCAAACGGCTTCTCCTCGGCGCCGGCTCTGTTGGACGCCTTGCCGGGTTCGTTCATCCGCGCGATCGTGGCCGCGACGCCGGATTCCAGTTGTGCGATCTGGTCCGCCGCAAACGATGCCACCGGCGTGCCCTGGGGGTAAGTCCGATAGTTGACGTGATAGTAGAAATTCCCCGCGTCGCTGGTCACCTTGCAGTGCTTGGCGTAGGGGATCGGGAAGTACAAGTTCCAGCCCTTGCTGTACTCGCCTGCGATGGGGCGCGGGAGGCCCGGGTACTCGCCGCCCAGCAGCACATCCATCTTGGCTTCCAGCGCCGGTTGATCTGCTCCGTCGATATAGATCCGTAGCGTCCCCGCCGGGTTGGCCGACCAGATGCGGACGATCGCGCCGGGACCGTCCGCATCCATCATCACGTGTTCCTTTCGCCCGTCCCGCTCCTCGATGCGGAGGTACTGGCCGCAGTCGCCGTTGGCGAACCAGTTCTCCGACGGCGATTTGGCTGCGCGGTCGTACGACGAGAATTGTCTGCACGTGTAGGCCGGCGAGGGAAACTCGGCCATGCCCGCCAAATTGGTCATCTCGGCCAGCAGCGATTTCGTGGTGATCGGCGCGGCGTCCCCGGCCCAAGCGATCGATGCCGACCACGCGGCCACGAGAACTGCGACGATACCCCAGCAAATCCAGCGACGCGAACTTTTCTCTTTCATGGTGTTGTTCCTGTTGGCGTTGTGTGTGTCACCGTAGGCCGCTCGCTCCGCGAGCGGAACCGCGTCGCGGAGCGACGCGTCTACGATGTCCGGTCTACGATGTCCGGTCTGTCCCAGGCCGGCCGCGAGTCTCGGAGCGACTCGCCTACGTGAGTTTCCACGGCTCGCGCATCGGCCGTCCCAGCATGGCGTTGGCTTCGTCGTCGCCCACGAACTGTTCCGCGGCGGGGTCCCAGCGCAGCTTGCGGCGCAGCTTCATAGCGATGTTGGCCACGTGGCAGAGCGTAGCCGTGCTGTGGCCGATTTCGACCGCCTCGATCGGGTCCTGGCGGCTCTTGACACAGTCGATGAAGTTCCGCACATGGTCCGGGATGTAATTCCGCGACGAGTCCTCTTGCCGTTGCGGATTGCTGACCGGCAAGTGGATTTCGTTGGGACCGATCTTGGTCGTCTTGAGCGACTCTGGCGAGGTCTTGACGCCCTGGTACCCGAACTCGACCCAGCCTTCGCTGCCCTCGAACCGAGTGCCGAAACCGGGCTTGGCGGTTTGGCAGATCAACTCCGTGCCGTTGGCGTAGCGGGCTCGGAAGCTGACCTTGGTGGCCGTGGTGAACAGCCCGCCCGGCGCGGGCCACTCGGCGCCCGTGTCCTCGAACTCGACGGGGCCGCTGCGATCCATGCCCAGGCCCCATTGCGCGATGTCGTTCGAATGGCAGCCGAAATTCGTCGTCTGGCCACCCGAATAGTCCAGGATGAACCGGAACCGGTACAGGCAGCGGTCGATGTGGTAAGGAGCCTGCGGGGCGGGCCCCAGCCACATCTCGTAATCAAAACCTTCCGGCACGGGCATCGGTTTCCAGCCCGGCCCCGGATCGACCGCGTTGTTTTCCGCCACCTGGGTGATGATCCGCTGGAGCTTGCCGATCCGGCCGTTGCGGACCAGTTCGCAGGCAAAACGATTCGCAGGGCTGGAGCGGTAGTGGCTGCCCGTCTGCAGAATCCGCTTGTGCTGGCGCACTGCTTTCACCATCGCTTGCCCCTGGCGAACGGTCAGCGACAGCGGCTTTTCGCAGTACATGTCCTTGCCGGCCTGGGCGGCCATGACGACCATCAAGGCGTGCCAGTGGTCGGGGACGACGATGGCCACGGCGTCGATGTCCGGGCGAGCGAGCACTTTCCGGAAGTCGGTGCAAGCGTCGCAGCCTTTGTATTGTCCGGCGTTCTTTTTCTCGGCGTAGAACGCGTTGACTTTGTCCTGAGCCGGCTTGCGTCCCAGGAACTGCTGGGGCGTCTTGTAGCCGTAGCTGGCCGTATTCACATCGCAGACGGCGACGACTTGAACGTCGTCTTGCTGCAGGAAAGCCGGCAGGTCGATCGTGCTTTGGTTGCCGTTGCCGATGAAGCCCACCGCGATCCGGTTGCTGGGCGCGTTGGCCCCGAACACGGAGGCGGGAACGATGTAAGGTGCCGCCGCGGCCGTCCCGATGGCGGCCGCCGAGGTCTTCAGGAACGTGCGGCGGGAAAGGGAACGCATGGCAATTCCTCCGAGGGCCAAGACTGAAAGGATCATTGTAGTCCAGGGGACCGGCGTCAGATATCTGCTGCCGCCAAAATTACGGCCACTTCCGGCCCTTGTCAATTGATGACCTGCCGCCGGAAGACGATAATTTTGTTTGCCGATGCAGCCGATGTCCGCCGGTGCAGCCGAGTTTTGGAGTGCGGTGCCTTGTCACCGCTTTGGGCGGCGGCCTGGAGCGTGCCGGCTGATGGGGTTCAGCAGCGACAGCAAGACGCCGGGCGATTGCGGTACGAGCCGGTTTTGCGGCGCTGGGCCGCGTCAAGCAACATCGTGAGGCAAGCACATGCCCCAGACTTCCGGCGACAATCAAGCCCGTGACCGAGGACCGTTCGTGTGCCAGTTCCGACTGGTCCATTTCGGCTACGCCATCGCCTTGATGGGCTCGGCGCTGGCGACGCTCGGACCGGAAGCGATTCTCGCACCCCTGATAATCTTGGCGCTTTGGACCTACGTTTTCGCGCGCCGCTCACGCCCGCGCGGGCTCTTCGAGGCACTGCTGCTGTTGCCCTTGTTGACCTGCTGTGTGGGTCCGATCTTCTGGGGAATCGAACCAGCCAACTCTCGACGGCACGTGGTGTCGTGCGGGAACAACCTGAACCAGATCTCGTTCGCCCTGCAGCAGTATCACGACCTGTACGGCGAATTCCCCCCGGCCTATCTTGCGGACAAGAACGGCAAGCCGATGCACAGTTGGCGAGTGCTGATCCTGCCCTTCCTGTTGAACCGCAACCTGTACGACAAATACCACTTTGACGAACCCTGGAACGGGCCCCGGAACCGCCAACTGCTGGAAGAGATCCGCGGCGATCCGTACCGGTGCCCCGACGACCCACGGTCCGCAGACGATTCTCGGAAATGGACCAGCTACGTCGCCGTACTCGGTCCCCGCACGATGTGGCCCGGTGCGCGGGGGCGAAAGCTGAGCGAGATTCCGGACGGCACTTCGAATACGGTTATCGTGGTGGAAGATCACAGCCGTCGGATTGCCTGGATGGAGCCGCGAGATCTGGAGTTCGAGGAAGCGCAGCGTCTGTTTGCGTCGGTCGATCCGCAGGCAGACGGTTTGCACCGCAGGGAGAATTTTTTCTTCGTGTTCCGCTGGGGCCGCATGGTCGCTTGTGCGGATGGGAGCGTGCATTTCGTGGAACATGAAGTGAAACGCGATGACTGGGCCGCGCTGCTGACGGTCGACGACGGAGTGAAGCCCTTGGTCCTGGAAGCGAACGGCCCCGGAAGGGAAATCCGTCGCGTCAAACTCGGCAACTGCTTCCGGCTGGCGGTGTTCGCGCTCTTGGTAATCCTGCCGTTCCCCTGGGTCTGGCACACGCCAAGGCCGCGGTCGAAGTCAGCACCCGAGCGAAGCGGGTGAGGAGAACGTGTAATGCCCGTCCTTTTCGTCGCTCCCCACCTGCGGACCGGCGATCCCCGGCCCGCCTCGCTCACGGTGCCGATCGTCCGCACAGAACCTAAGCCGAAGCTGGTCGCGTCCTACGGCAGCACGAAGGTGGCAGAGTTTGCCGCCGGCAGAAACCGTGGGCGAAACTGGGCCTGACCGGTGCCAGCAGCAAAAGAAAAGCACGCCACTTTCGATTGGTGGCG
>CAYPGE010000135.1:0-19744 GCA_964409865.1 uncultured Pirellulaceae bacterium | reverse complement strand
GGTCGATGTAGAAGGTGTCGTTGCCGACGGTGATGGCGTACTCGTCGCCGACGAACGTCAGGTCGCGGCCGAATTCGAGGAAGAAGTCGCGGAGGTTGGCGAGGATTGCTTTGCGGAGTTCGCGTTCGGAGTGTTCGTCTTCCAAGCCGAGAAACTCCAGGATGTAGTGGTCCTTGAACGGCAGCAGGTCGCCGCATTCGGCGTCGTCCGGCAGGCATTTTTCCGGATCGCGTTTGACGGACATGTAGCGGAGGAACAGGGCCGAGTCGATCTGTCGGCGGAGTTCGCGGACCGACCAGCGTTCGCGGACCGCCATGGCCATGTAGAAGTAGCGTTCGGCGGGTGATTCAACGGCACCAACGATCATGGCGATCCACTGCTTGATGTCCGCCAGAACCGCGGCGTACCCCGTGGGGACGCGGGCCTTGCTCCGCTTGCTCACCTCGCGTTTGGGACGGCTCATCGTCAGGTCCTCCCGATGCCGGTCTGTGTGAGGAAGTCAGTATCCCTTCCTGAATTCGGGCGCGAGCCTGGGATGCCGACAAGCCGTCGACCAGCCTTCCTCGTTCCCAGGCTCTGCCTGGGAACGCCCTGACCAGAGGCTCTGCCTCTGTTGCCTCTGTTCCGCCTACGTTTGCCCTGCCCGCCTCACTGCCAGTCGGTGACGACGTCGATCAGACCCGGTTGGCCGGCGTAGTTGCGAGCACTGGAATAGCGCCAGTGCGTCGGGTCGTCGACGTAACCGCGGCGCAATGGGTTGTTGTGGGTGTACTCCAGTTTTTGCCACATCATTTCCTGGTTCTGAATCTGTTCGGGATGGCTGCCCTCTTGCCAGAGTTGATGCGTTTGGTCCGTTTTGTGACGCAACTTGTAGTAGCGCAGCTCCTGAAGCAGGCCCTCGTAGCCGGCATCGCTCATCGCGTCGATGATCCGGCGGGCCGTATAGGACTTGAAGCTGGCGATCTTTCCCGACAAGTCCTCGGCGGCAGCGATCCAGTGCAAGTGGTTCTCCATGATCACGTATCCGAACAAGCGGACGCCACGCTCGCGTTGGAGGAATCGCCACGAATCGAAGATGATCCCGGCCAGTTGGGGATGCGAGAACACGGGCAACCAGGCGACCACGGTGTCGGTCAGGAAGTAGGGATACTCGGTGTCGAAGATGCGGTAACGGCTGCGGGTCATGGAATGGGCTCCAAGGGAACGACGGTGGGAGGTAAACGAGGCAGAGCCTCGGGTCAGTGCGTTCCCAGGCAGAGCCTGGGAACGAGGAGGTTCCGGTCCTCCTGATACGGGTTGACTGGCGAAGGGCAGTATCGCTGTTTGCGTGATAACTGTCACTCAGTACACCGTTGTATATTCGAGTTCCTTTCCGGTCTTGTCCGCCGTGGCAGCGCCCTTAGGCCGGGTGCGTTGAATTCACGCCCGCACGTTTTACGCCGCATCGTCGGCCAGCGTCGGAGGGACCGGCGGGCTGACGCCGCACCGTTCGCCAATGGCGAAATTGTTGACTTGGGCCGGGTGTCCCGCGACAATCCGAGCATGGAGATACCAGAAGATCTGAGGAATCGCAGATGGGCGTACAACGGTTGTTGGGCATCCTGGTTTCGATCACCACGTTTCTGTTCGGTTTCGCCGCCACGGCGGCCGACGCCGAGGGGCCGGTTCCCGCCCAAGTCAAGGTGGCGGCGGTCCAGATGCTCGGCTACGACAAGACCGACGTGCCCAGAGCGGGCTTTGACCCGAGCGTGGCGGTGGTCGGCTGCGTCGAGCGGGCGGCCCAGGAGGGAGCACAACTGGTCGTGTTCCCCGAATACCTGTTGGGCAGGATCTCGGTTCCGGGTCCCCAGACGGAACGGATCTCCCAAGCGGCGGCGGCGGGTCGCATTTACGTCATCGCGGCCTGCTGGGAGGTCTACGAGGATGCTTCCTTTGCCAATACGGCCTTGCTGTTCGACCGGGCGGGAAAGATCGTTGGCAAGTACCACAAGACCCATGCGGCGGTGGACCGGTTCGAGGGCGAGCCGCCCTGGTCCCAGCCGCCGAAAGGCAAGGACGCCGACTGGTTCATCAGGAACGACCCGGAGTGGGCGATGAACAGGGGCGACGACCTTCCGGTCTTCGATCTCGACTTTGGGCGCATCGGCATCCTCACCTGTTACGATGGTTGGTTCCCGGAGACATTCCGAGTCCTTTCGCTCCGGGGGGCGGAGATGCTCGTTTGGATCAACGGCCGCCGGGGGACGGTGGAGGACTTCATCGTCAAGTCGGCCATGTTCCAGGACGAGGTGGCGATGATTGCCACGAACCAGGCCTACGGGGCCGGCACGATGATCGGACAGTGGCCCGCCCGCATCCTGGCCTCCTGCCCGGAGCCGAAGGAGAACTACATCACCGCCACGATCGACCTGGAGCAAGTCCGTCAGGCTCGGAAGAACAGCCGGAATCTCCGGCAGCGGCGACCGGAGCTTTACGGGGAAATCGTCAAACCGGTCTCGTCCGCTGGTGGAACGTCCGGCGATTGTTCTCCTGACCAACGGAGACTGCGATGATAAAGATTGTGGTGGAGCAAGAGGAGGACTTGGCCTGCACCGGCGTTTGGGCGTTGCGCTCAACACGGTCATGATGATGACTGCGCCCGTGAGGGCTATGATGGTGACTGCAGAACAACCGAAGACGACTTGTCGTGAAAGGGAAAATGTCTGATGCCGAACCTGCTGTGTCTGCTTTCGAGCGTCGGCTTGTCGGCGCTGTGCGCCGCCGTTGAGGCCGCCGCCCCCCTGGATGTATTCCTGGACGAATGCGCTGCCCGCTACAGCGACCAGCACCAAATGCTCGGACAGGAATTCCGCAGTCCGGGCTACCACACGACGGTTGCCTCCGGCGTCTGGGTTCATCCCGTGCTGCCCTCGTTGGATTATGCCTTGGGGTTATTGCAGCGCAACTCGCCCGGCGATGCGCAGCGGGCCGAGAAGATCGTCCTCCAGGTGATTCGCCTTCAGGACACGGACCCCGCCAGCCGCACCTACGGCATCTGGCCGTGGCTCCTGGAAGAACCCCTCGAAAAGATGTCGCCGCCCGATTGGAACTGGGCTGATTTCTGCGGGGCGCGTCTGGCGGTGATGCTGGCCGACTACGGCCAGAGCGTGCCCGACGAGTTGAAGCAGGCGATGCGGACCAGCCTTGGCCATGCGGCGTCGGCCATCAAGAAGCGCAACGTCGGGCCGGGATATACGAACATCGCCATCATGGGCGGCGGGGTATGCGCAGCGGCCGGTGAAATCCTGGGCGATGTGGAACTGTTGCAGTACGGCCGGCAGCGACTGCAGCAGGTCGCGGCGCACACGGAGCAGCACGGCGGGTTCAACGAGTACAACAGCCCCACGTACACCATGGTCGCCCTCGCGGAGTGCGAACGGACCTTGCACCTGGTCCGTGACGAGGCGACGCGGCAAGCGGCCGAATCGCTTCGCCGCGTCGCCTGGCAGACGATTGCCGACAGCTACCATCCGGGTACGGGGCAATGGGCCGGGCCCCATGCGCGCTGCTACTCCGATTACCTGTTTCCGCGGACGGCGAATCACCTGACGCAGCAGACGGGCGTGCCGATCCCCGTGCATCCCCAGGCCGACACGAGCCGAGCGGCCGATCTGCCGGTGCCCTGGCGCCTGCCGTGCCCGGACGAACTGCGGGCTCGCTTTCGGAGCCTGCCGTCCGAGGCGTGCGAGTTGCGGCGGACGTTCGTACGTGGCCAGACCGACCAGGATTCGACCATCGGCACCACCTGGCTGACGGGGGACGCCTGCCTGGGTAGCGTCAACCGAGGCACGTTTTGGACGCAGTGCCGGCCGCTGATCGGCTACTGGAAGACGGCAGTCGATCCCGCCGTCGTCCTGCGTCTGCGATTTCTCCACGACGGCCAGGATTTCGCGTCGATGGGCGTTGTCACGGCCCAGTCCGGCGGCAAGTCGCTGGCGATCGCATATCCGCTTCGCAACCGGGGCGACTGGCATCCCAGTCTGGATCGCCCCGCCGATGGTCGATTTCCAGCCACGGACTTCCGCTTGCGGTTCGAGCTGGTCGGCAAGGGCGTCCAGCTGGAGCAGATGGCCCCGGAACGATGGGGACTCCGTGCCGGGCAGTACCGGGCGGTCCTGCATGCTCTCCCCGGCCGCTTTGCGGGACAGGCGGTTGCCTGGCAGGCCGGCGAGGATACCGATCGCGTCTTCGTCGATGCCGTCTGCTATCAGGGACCGAGCCGCACGTTCGACTTCAAAGAACGGCCGGAAGTCGCTCTTGCCGCCGGCATCGAGATGCTGCCGGCCGACGCACCACCGAGCGAGGCGCCGCGGTTGACCGCGCAGACGGCGCCCGCCTGGGAGGCCGTCTGGGACGCGGCGCAAAGCTTGAGAGTGGCCGCCCCCGTGGAACCGTGACCTGACGACAAGCCAGACGAGGCGCAGACGACGAATACCTCGCCCCCGGACGACCTCCGGCGGCACCGATAGAAAACACCTCGAACACGGAGACGGAATGCCAATGAGACGCCTCGCTCTTGCCATCGTATGCTGCTGGGGTGTGTCGCCTGTCGGGGGCGACGAGTTCGCCACGGAGGCTCTGAATCACTGGCACCAGTGGCGTGGGCCCGCGGCTGACGGTCTGGCGCCGCACGGGGATCCGCCGATCCACTGGGACGAAGCGAAGAACGTACGGTGGAAAGCGGCGTTGCCGGGCGAGGGGCACGCCACGCCGATCGTCTGGGGAGATCGGGTATTCGTGCTGGCGGCGGTCAAGACGGAGCGTGAGGTCGCAGCCCTCGATCCGCCGAAAACCGAACCGCCCGGCGGCTACAAGACGCCCCGGCCCGTGGCGTACTACCGCTTCGTCGTGATCTGCATCGATCGCGAAACAGGCCAGACCCGATGGCAGCGGGTGGCACGTGAAGTCGTGCCGCACGAAGGGCGGCACCCGACCAACACCTACGCTTCGGCGTCGCCTACCGCCGACGGCCGTCGCTTGTACGTCTCGTTCGGTTCCCACGGGATCTTCTGCTACGACTTGGCGGGGGAGCGGATCTGGGACCGCGACCTGGGCGACATGGTGACCCGTTTCGGTTGGGGCGAGGGCGCATCGCCGGTCCTGCACGGCGACTCGTTGATCGTGAACTGGGACCACGAGGGGCAATCGTTCCTGGTGGTTCTGGATTCGGCGACCGGCGAAACGAAGTGGCGAGTGGCCCGCGAGGAAGTCTCCAGTTGGTCCACGCCGCGGGTGGTCGAGTACGGCGGCCGCTCCCAAGTGATTGTGCCCGCGACGCGCCGAATCACGAGCTACGACCTGGCAACCGGCGAGGTGATCTGGGAGTGCGGCGGCATGACAACCAACGTGGTTCCCTGTCCCGTGGTGTACGGCGATCTGGTGATCTGCACGAGCGGCCTCGGCCAGAACGAAGTGCGAGCGGTCCGGCTCGATTCGCGCGGAGATGTCACGGATTCGCCTCAGCAGGTGGTCTGGCAATCGCACAGCCATGCGCCGTACGTGCCTTCGCCCCTGGTGTACGGCGAGCAGCTGTTCCTGACCAAGTCCAACCTGGCGATCCTCAAGGTTCTCGATCCTGCTTCCGGAAACACCCTGTCGGGAAGCGTCCGGTTGCCGGAGATGAAAAGCATTTACGCCTCGCCCGTCGGCGCCGCCGGTCGCGTGTACCTCACCAGTCGCGAAGGGGTCACGCTGGTCATCAAGAACCAGCCCGCGTTGGACGTGCTGAGCATCAACAAATTGCCGGAGGAAATGGACGCGTCGCCGGCCATCGTCGGCCGCGAACTGTTCCTCCGGGGACAGCGGCATCTGTACAAGATCGAAGCGGATCGTTCCGGGTCAAGATCAGAAAACTGATCGGCGAACCAGGAACGGTCGCGGGGGCGTCTTGCCGTTCTTTGGATTTCGAGATGCGGATTTGGTTACGGCCGTCAGGCCGCGTTGAGGGGACTTTGTACATGGAGACTTTTCTCTGGTCGCTGTTGGGCCTGTTGGCCGCCGGGGTGGAAATCCTGGGCGTGCTGACGGCCGTCCACGCCGTGATGGGCGTGCGCACGGCTCAGGGCGCGATTGCCTGGGCGCTGTCGCTGGTCATGTTTCCCTACGTCGCGTTGCCGCTGTATTGGCTCATTTCCCGCAACAAGTTCGAAGGTTATGTCAACGCTCGCCGCGCCGGCGACGTGGCCATTCACTGCATCGCCCAGGACGCCAGTCGGCGGGCGCGCGAGCAGGGCCTGTTTCCGAAGGAAGTCTCGCCGACCCGCCGCGTGTTCGAGGTCCTGGCCGAGATGGCGTTTACGCACAGCAACCACGTCGACCTGCTGATCGACGGCGAGGAGGCTTTCGGCGAGATCTTCCGCAGTATCGATAGCGCCAAGGAGTACATCCTCGTCCAATTCTTCATCGTTCGCGACGACACTTTGGGGCGGGAACTGAAGACACGGCTGATACGCAAGGCCCAGCAAGGCGTCCGCGTGTTGTTCCTGTATGACGAGGTGGGCAGCCACCGCCTGCGCCGCTCCCGCACGTTTTTGCGGGACCTGACGGCCGCCGGCGTGTCGATCTGGCCCTTCGGCAGCAACCGGCGCTGGCGGAATCGGTTCCAGATCAATTTTCGCAATCATCGCAAGATCGTGGTGGTCGACGGCCGTGTGGCCTATGTGGGCGGCTTGAACGTGGGCGACGAGTACCTCGGCCGCGACCCGAAAACCGGACCTTGGCGGGATACGCACGTGCGGCTCGAAGGCCCGGCGGTGCACGCGGTCCAGTTGTCGTTCCTGGAGGACTGGTACTGGGCCACGCAGGAGACGCCCTCGCTGGACTGGACGCCGCGGCGTGCTTCCTCGGGCGACCAGCACGTCCTGGTGCTACCCACGGGTCCCGCCGACGACCTGGAGACCTGCGGGCTGTTCTTCGTTCACATGATCAACACGGCCCAGCAGCGGCTGTGGATCACCAGCCCCTACTTCGTGCCCGATCCCCAAGTCATCTGCGCGCTGCAACTGGCGTCGCTTCGCGGCGTCGACGTCCGCATCATGCTGCCGGAACACGCCGACCATTGGCTCGTCTACCTGTCTTCCTTTTCGTTTTTGGAGGAAGCCGAGCAGGCGGACGTCAAGATCTATCGCTACCAGCCGGGGTTCATGCACCACAAGGTGATCCTGGTCGACGATCACCTGGCTGCCGTGGGCACAGCCAATTTGGACAACCGCTCGTTCCGGCTGAATTTTGAAATCACCGCGCTGGTCGACGACCGCCAATTCGCCGCGCAGGTCGAACAGATGCTGGAACGCGATTTCCAGGATTGCGAACTGGCTCAGGCCGAAGACCTCCTGCAGCATTCCTTCTGGTTCCGCGTCGCCGTCCGCGTCGCCCGCCTGATGTCGCCGCTGCAGTAAAGGCGATTTACGACGGCTCGCCCTGGCCGCCGCTGTCGGACGACGACGCGGACTGGGCCCGCCAAGTGGCCTCGGCTTCCGCAGCATGAAGCGCCTCGCCAGGCAGACAAAAGAAGTCGGCAACGCGACAGCGCAAATCGGGCAGGACATCTTCGCCCGTGATCTCGTCTTTTTCGCCAAGCACGTACGGCTCGTGTCCGGACCGATAGACCGTGATGTCCCGGTCCTCCGCGTCGACAATCCAGACCAGGGGAATGCCTTTTTGAAGGAACTGCGTTACTCGCCGGGTCATCCTCCCCGGCCGATCATCGGGCGAAAGGACCTCGACGGCCAACTGCGGCAGAGACGTGGCGTACTTCGGCGTCAAGTTGTCGTACGGCACTGATTTGTCGTACAGGACCACATCGATGCCGCGGACGGTATCAGGATCGGTTTCCAAGATCACCCCCGTATCGTTGGTACAGACGTAACCTTGATTGCGTTGCCGGACAAAGCCGTTCAAGATCCAACCGACGTTTCCGCACACGACGCCATGTCGCATACCTGGTGGAGGCATTTCAATCACCTTGCCGCGTTCGAGTTCAAACCAACGCCCCCGATTCTCCGGACGATGGACCCAGTCGAAGAACTCCTCGGAAGTCATTGGCTTGGATCGAGTTGTGCTCGAACTTGCCGTTGCTGTAGACATAGGCAACCCCTATCGTGGACGCGCACCCCCGCACCGACTGATCTACCTGGATTGTCGTCCGTCAGACCACGTCGGTCAACGCGTGTGTGCGGGATTCTTGCTGTCGCACGTTTTCGGCCGTGTCACTTCGGCGGAATCGTCTCGGATTTGGCGAACGGTGCAGAAGCCCGGCTCCTGAGAAAAGCCGGGCTTCTCGCGACCAAAGAAACCCCGAGCCGGAAATCGCCGCATTACGGTCCCGCTTGCCGCTTCGCCTCTTCGACGATCAGGTCTTCGCTTTCCGGCGCCCAGGATGCCGGCAGGCCGTAGTAGACCATCGCGCCGCCGCCTTCGTAGCCGCCTTCTTGCAGCACGCGGCGGGAAGCGATGTAGGCCATCACGTCGTTCGAGTAGCCGGCGACCCAAGTGCGCTGGCCCCGCAGCTCCTGCTTCAGCCGCAGCGCGAAATCCACGACCACTTCGCCGCCCAGCGTGATGAATTGGATGTCGCCGCCCAGTCGCCAGACTTGCACCGGGTACGGATACGTCGGGCTGAGCGGCTTGCCGTCGGCCATCTGCGTCAGCAGCAGTTTGGCGCGGGCCGCGGTGTAGCGGTCCTTCCGTTCCGTCAACTGGGCGTCCTTTTCGATCTGCTCCCGTGTCGGCAGCGTGGCAAACGGCAGATCGACTTCGCGGAAATCCGTCGCCAGCTTGGCGGCCACCGGCTTCATGTCTTTGTCCAGCACGTCGTTGACCGCCGCGGCGAGTTGGCGTCCGTAGTCCATCGCCAGTTCGACCGTCCGCCGCGGCAGCGGGTTCTGGTCGGCGCCGCAACCCGCCCAGAACATGGCTTGGCAACCCGGCTGGGACTGCTCCAGTTCGATTTGAGCGTAACCCGGATAATCGCCGCACCACTGAAACTCGGCCAACGTGGTCGCGTGGCAGGCGTAGCCGAACACGACCGCCTGCAGCTTGCCGGCGGAATCGCGGACGGCCAGCACCGGCACGTCATGGTCGCACGGGCCGCGCAGCTTGCCCTCCGCGCGCAACTGCGGGACCTTGTCGGCTGGGTTGTTGCGCCGATTGGTTCCGAACGTGGCAATTCCGCTGCCCCAGGACAGCTGCGCGGGCTTGAGGTCCGCCAGCGCCGCATCGATCGTCTGCAGGATCTTGTTCTGCAACGCCGGCGCGTACTCTTCGATCAGCTTGCGCTGTTCGGCATCCAGGATCAGTTCGTGCAGAGGCAGCAAGTTGCGATAGACCACCGGTCCGGAGTGCGTGTGCGAAGTACACAGAGCCAATTGGCGACGTTCCAGTCCGTGCCGCTGCTTCAACGTGGCGGCCACCTCGCTGGCGAACTGGCGGCCGACGCCGATCACGTCCAGCGTGACCAGCACGGCTCGCTCGCCGGAGGCGTCCTGCAGCACCATGACTTTGGCCCACAGATCGGTCAGCTTGCCGTCGGCCGGGCGCTCGCGGCTGGCGTAGCCCGCCATCCACATGAATTTCTCCGGCGTGATCTGGGCTTTCGCCAAGCCCACTTTCCAGGCCGCCTCGGCGGCGTCAGCGACCGCCGCCACACTGACGCTGAAAACGGTCAAGCAGGCTACCCACAAAACGAGAATTCGGTATCTTGGGGACATGTCGGAAACTCCTTGGAGAAGACGCAGTAAGCCGTTGGTTACCGCACCCAGTTTAGCACGGCTGCATCTCCGAGAGAACACAGGAGCCGCGAAATGAATCCCCGCACCAAGAGTCGTGAAATCTTCCGCCGGGCCAGGCAGTTGATCCCAGGCGGCGTCAATAGTCCGGCCCGCGCGTTTGGCGCGGTGGGCGGCGAGCCGATCGTGTTTCGCAGCGCCGAGGGCGCGTACCTGGTCGATGTTGACGGCAATCGCTACATCGACTACATCGGCTCTTGGGGCCCCATGATCCTGGGGCATCGTCATCCGCGCGTGGTGGCCGCCGTGCGCGAAGCGTTGGACCGGGCGATGAGCTTCGGCGCGCCGACGGAAGAGGAAGCGACGCTGGCCGAGCTGATCACCGCCGCCATGCCGTCCATCGAAATGGTGAGGCTGGTGAGTTCCGGCACCGAGGCCACGATGAGCGCCATCCGGCTGGCCCGCGGCTACACCGGCCGGGACGTGATTGTCAAGTTCGCCGGCAACTATCACGGCCACGTCGACAGCCTGCTGGTCGCCGCGGGCAGTTCGGCGGCCACGCTGGCCGTGCCGGATTCCCCCGGCGTGACGGCCGGGACCAGTCGCGACACACTGGTCCTGCGGTATAACGACGCAGCGGGGCTGGAGGCCGCGTTTGCCGAGCACGGCCGCCGGATCGCGGGCGTGATCCTGGAGCCGGTGGTCGGCAACATGGGCTGCGTTGTGCCCGAGGCGGAGTTCTTGCAGGCGGCCCGGCGGTTGACAGAGCATCACGGCGCCGTGTTGATCTTTGACGAGGTGATGACGGGATTCCGCGTGGCTTACGGCGGCGCGCAGTCGATCCTGGGCGTCACGCCCGACCTCACCACGCTGGGCAAGATCGTCGGCGGCGGCATGCCGATCGGCGCGTACGGCGGGAAAGCGGAAATCATGTCCCACGTGCTGCCCGCCGGCAAGGTGTTCCAGGCCGGGACGCTGAGCGGCAATCCGGTCGCGACGGCGTGCGGGATCGCCACGCTGCAGGTGCTGCGCGACGAGTCGCCGTATGAATACCTGGAACAAATCAGCGCCCGGCTGGCCGGCGGCCTGAGCACTGCGGCGGCCGAGGCCGGCGTCCCGCACACGCTGGCCCGCGCCGGCAGCATGATGACGCTGTTCTTCAATCCGGACCTCGTCACCGATTGGGACGTCGCCAGCCGCTGCGACCGCCAGCTCTTTGCCAAGTATTTTTGGGGCCTGATCGAGCGCGGCGTGTACATGCCGTGCAGCCAGTTCGAAGCCCTGTTCGTGTCGGCGGCTCACACGCCCGCCGACATCGACGCCACGACGGCTGCGGCCCGCGAAGTGTTCGCGAGCCTGCGGAACGCTTCGCCGCAGGCTTGATAATTGGCCTCGGACATCCCCATACAGCCGTACTCTTCGACGTAGCCGATGAAGCCGCCGGCGGGCGTCGCCAGCAGGTCGTACAGCCGCTGGGCTTCGGCCAGGATCTCCTCCCGCGTGCCCTGGATCGAGACCGTCTGGTAGCTGATCGGCATCATAAAGCACTGGCGGCCGCGCAGTTGCCGGCCGACTTCTGCAACGTCCACCACGTTCGGCTGCGAGATGTTCAACACGTCCACGCCGATCTCGTGAAAGTCGGCGGCCAAGCCGGTCAGGTTGCCGCAGCAATGGTACCAGACGTGCAGTCCCAGTTCGTGGGCCAGCGCGAACTGCCGCCGGAATCGCGGCTTGAACACGCGCCGCCACAGCGTTGGCGAGATCATCAGCCCGGTTTGGGTTCCCCAGTCGTCGGCAAAATGGATGCCGTGAAAACCGTGCCGGGCGGCCATTCGCATCAGGTCGCACTCGAAACCCAGGATCAAATCCATCAGCGCGGCGAAACCGTCAGGGTCGCTCAGCAGGTCCTGCATGCTGTTCTCGAAGCCGCGGAGCAGCGTGTACACCGTGAAGCCGCTCAAATCGAAGCTGGCCAGCCGATAGCGGTCCTCGCACACGGCCACGAATCCGGGCACCGCCGCCATTCGCTCCAGCTCGCGCAACGGCGGCGCACGAAGTTGATCGGGCGCGGGCAACTCCGGATAGCAGGGCTCGACCGGATGGCCCATCGTGCCGTCGCCCAGCGATTCCAGCTTGTATCCCCACTCGTTGACCGACCAGTCCCAAGCGTTGACCGTCGGATCGGCCCTCGTGTCCGGTCCGAGCGACAAATGGTACAGCAGCAGATCGCCTTCGGTCTGGTCGCGGTTCCAGTACACGACGGGCACACGTTCGGGACCGCCGAAAGAAATCGCACGGTCCACCAGCTCCTTGCGGGCGATCATTAGCACGCCTCCAGGGTCTCAGCGGTTGACGTGGCGAGACGGTAGGAGTAGTCTAACTCACGCGAGACGCCGATAGAACCACCCCGACATTTTCATTTTTTGCAAGGAGTTGACCATGAGCAGAAGAGCCACGCGTCGTGAATTTCTCCATCGTTCGGCACTGACTGCAGCAGGCTTTTGGGTGGCCGGAACCTGCGCCGGAGCCCAAGGGCGGTCGCCCAACGACAAGCTGAATATCGGCATCGTCGGGGTCGCCAGCCGCGGGGCGGCCAATGCGAGATCGGTGGCCAGCGAGAACATCGTGGCGCTGTGCGACGTGAACGACGATCATCTCGCGGAGGCCGCCAAGAAGTACCCCCAGGCCAAGACCTACATCGACTGGCGCAAGATGCTGGACCAGAAAGACATTGACGCGGTGGTCGTCAGCACGACGGAGCACACACATGCGCCGATCAGCATTACGGCCATGCGGCGGGGCAAGCACGTGTACTGCGAAAAGCCGCTGGCGCATTCGGTGTGCGAAGCGCGTCTGATGCGGGAGACGGCCAAGCAGATGAAGGTGGCCACCCAGATGGGTACGCAGATTCACGCCACGGACAACTATCGCCGCGTGGTCGAGCTGGTGCAGTCCGGCGCGATCGGGCCGGTGCGCGAAGCCCACGTGTGGGTCGATCAGGCGATCGAGGGCCCGGTCGAGCGTCCGCAGGAGACGGTTCCCGTACCCCCGAATCTGCACTGGGACCTGTGGCTGGGCCCCGCGCCCTTTCGACCTTATCACCCCTGTTACTTTACGAAGCGGTCCCTGTCCTGGCAGAACTGGTGGGATTTCGGCAACGGGGCGTTGGGGGACATGGGCAGCCACACGATCGATCTGGCGTTCTGGGCGCTCGAATTGCAGGCACCCACGACCGTCGAGGCGGAAGGGCCCCTGCCGGTGCGTGCCGAGACGTATCCCGATCACCTGATCGTGCGTTGGGAGCACCCGGCCCGCGGCAACCGGCCGCCGGTGAAACTCGCCTGGTACGATTCCCACAACCGCCCGAAAGCGCCGCAGGGCGTGGACTTGAGCAAATGGCACCTGGGCATCATGTTCGTCGGCGACAAGGGGACCTTGCTGGCCGATTACGGCAAGCGGATGCTGCTGCCGGAAGCCGATTTCAAGGACTTCCAGCCGCCGCCGCCTTCGATCCCGCCATCGCTGGGGCATCACGAGGAGTGGCTGCAGGCCTGCAAGACGGGCTCGCCGACGCTCTGCAATTTCGATTACTCCGGCGCCCTGATCGAGAATAACTTGCTGGGCACGGTCGCCTTCCGCGTCGGCAAGAAGCTGGAGTGGGACCCGATCAACCTCAAGGCCCGCAACTGCCCCGAGGCCGATCCGTTCCTGCAATCCCACTATCGCGAAGGCTGGGCGGTGTAAGACCTCGACGGTGCTCGGCCCTCACCATCCGGCGGCCTTTCGCAGGGCCGCCGGATCGAGCGGTCCTTCGCTGCTGAGCAAGACGTGCAAGCGCGGGTCCTGGAGCACGTGCGACGCACTTAGCACGCGGTTCTCGACGAGCACCTGATCGGCCATCAAGCGAATGCCGTGGCTGTAATCGACGTACCAGTCGACGTGGCCCGCATACAGCGGCTGGATCGGACGGCCATCCGGGTAGTGCCAGCCATAGATGGCGACTCGGTGCGGCTTTTCCTGGAGCCGCATCGTCAGCACGACATCCTTCTTGATGCCGGCGACAAGTTGCCCACGCGGCCTGCCGCGCAGCTGTTGTTCGATGATCTGGTGATGCTCGAAGAAGGTCGCCGGGGCGTCTCGCTCCTTGGTCAGCGGCCGCGGGTCGAGTCTGACCGGGGCCGCCGCGAAAACGTCGTCGGAGACCTTGGACGTGATCAGCGAACCCTGGGCCGCGTCGGCGATCGCGATCGCCGTGCGCGGCGACATGGGTACGCGAAAAAAGTCGTCGTCGCAGCCGACGGCGAGGTAGTCACAGGTCACAAAGTACGTGGCGACGAGTTGGACGCCGGCAGGGTCGGTCGCTTCCACGCGAATGGGCGTCAGCCGGCGCAGGAACTCCGGGATGTTGCCGCGGGTGATTTCGCGCAGAATCGCCGCCTCGCGGTCCTCGCGCGAGAGGCCCAGAATCTGATCCCGGAACTGACGGCCCGTCAGGGCGTCGCGGGGACGCTCCGGGAGCCTCAACTGGACCTGGGGCGCATCCGCCGGGATGACCGCCCGGACGGCTGACGGATCGACAAAGGGCTGCGTCTGAATCCAACGGCGATAGGCTCGCGGGCCGCCAAATTGGCCCCATTGCTTCGCTTGGTCCGTGCCCAGCGTTAGACCCTGCAACAAGCCGTTCATCTCGCCGACGAGTGCCGTGTGCAGGATCTTGTTCTGCGGGTTCGGGTGGATGAAGAACTGGACCTGCCCGCCCAGACCGCTCGCGTGGCGGAACTCGCCGGCGGGTTGTTCCGTCAACTCGAAATCGCGGCGGAAACGGTCCCGCATTCGCTGCGACGCGCGAAACGTGCCGCCGTCCGGGCCGACGACGCGCTTGCCGTCGAGCGTGATCTCGCGGTCGTCGTAGGCGATGACGATCAACTTCCGATTCGCGTCGCCCTTCAGCCATGCCAACAGTTTGTCGCCGTGCCGTTGGTCGTCGGAGTAAGCGTAGTTGGCGTCGAGAAAAACGATGCGCTCGATGGCCAGCGGCACTTCAGCCACGGCGTTCAGGCAACCGAAAACGAACGAGCCGCCGCCGCTGTGACACGCCAACGCGATGCGGTCGGCCGCCACTTCCTGGCCCAGGGTCGCGACCAGGTCCTGGATCATCGAGTCGGCTCCGGACTGCTTGCCCCGAAAGGCCGGCCAGCTCAATTCGGGAGCCTGCACGACGGCCAGAACGAGGTCGTGAGTCGTGTCCAACTCGCGAAGCCGGCGAACTTGCGCAGCCACGTGCTGGATATCGTGCCGCCAGTCCAGGTCCTGAGACGCCGCGCAGCCGAGCGTCTGTTCGATCGTGTTGCCGTTGGGAGTTGCGTAGATGACCAGCAGCCGCCTGACCGCCCGCAGCGTGGAAGGGGCGTTGATCATGGTCCTGATGCCGCTGTGAGATCGCGACCAGCGGACCTGTTCGTTGAACTCCGCCGTCCGCTGGAATCCCGGCTGCAGCGACTGCGACCACGCCGCGGGCGCAAGAAGCAGCAGAAGCACCACAGGCCAGGCAGATGATCGAGTTGGCATGAATGGTCCCGGCCTCAGGCCAATGCACGGTGGCGTGAAAGTCCGTGTTTCGGATTTGGAGCTTCGTATTTGCCTGCGGCCCCAGGGTCGCGCTGGGCAACGTTCGAAAAATAACTGTCCCGTGTTTGTTGCCGATCATCACACGGAGTGTGATGGCTACTTTGACAGCCCGTAGAAGCGGACGGCGTTATCGTGCCACAGTTTTCGCTGATCGGCGGCAGGCCGTTCCGCGACGATTTGCCGCAGGGCCAGCACCCATTGCCGATACGTGGCGCCCTTCAGGCACACCGGCCAATCGCCTCCGAACACGACGCGGTCGGGGCCAAAGGCGTCCAGGCAGTGGTTGACGACCGGCGCCAGGTCGGCGGCGGACCAACCCTGCGGGGCGCTGGCGACGATCCCCGAGATCTTGCAGATCGCGTTGCTGCGTTTGGCAAAGGCGGCCATGTCGCGTTTCCAGGCGTCGGGATCATGGCTCGGTTTGCCGCTCGTCTTGGCCGCAAACGCCTTCACATCCGCGTTGCCGCAATGATCCACGATGAATCGCGTGTCGGGGCACAATTCGGCCAGCTTCACTCCGTCTTTCAAGTCCGCGGCCCGCAGACAGATGTCGAAACTCAACCCCGCCTCGCCCAACAACCGGATGCCGCGCACGAATTCGTCACTCAGGCAGTATCCCTCCGGTGTCTCGCCGTGCAGCACTTGGCGCACACCCTTGACGTAGGAGTTCCCCTTGAACCTCGCGATGTAGTCGGCGAACGCGTCGGATGACGGACGCCCGCCGATCACCGCCGCCACGGTCGGATGCTGCTTGCTGCGGCACAGGCCGATGACATGTTCCGCCTCGATCAGATGGTCGCGCGGGTCCACCGCCACCTCCATGTAGACCGCCTTGACGACATTCAACCCGCGGGTCGCCTCCAGGTACTCCGGCATGGCGTACCGCCGGTTCATGAGATCAGACCCCTTGATCCAAGGCGGCCTGACGACTTCCAAATCCCACAGGTGCTGATGCGTGTCCACGATCGGCATGGCCGCCGACGGCTCGTCCGACGCAGCCAGGCCGGTTCGAGCGAGCAGCCCGCCAGCGAGCAAGCCAGCCGTCAGATCTTGTACAAATTGACGCCGTGAAAACAACATGATATCCTCCTCCGCTCTGCAAGTCAGAACTTGACCGGCTGCGCCGGAACCTGAAACCCCAGCCTTTCGCCTCATCTTTCACTTCATCACTGTTTGCCTTCCACCAGTTGGAAGCCCGTCTCCGCGGCGAACTTCTGGAAGGACTCACGCAGGTTCCCATAGAACGCCACTTGATGGCAGCCCCAACTGCCCCACCAACTGCGGAACGAGCCTTCCTTGGGGCTGGAAGGGAGCAGGTAGCAGTCGTCCGGCCGGTCGATCTGGACGACCAGCTTGTTGCGGCAGATGCAGTTTGGAAAATCGACGTACAGCCGGTTGCCGTCCAGCACCGTGCCCGTGTAGACCGAGACCTTCTTGCGAAACACGTCGAACTTGACCACGGTCGCCGGCTCGTCAGCGGGCCACGTGACCGTCGTTGCCTCGGCCACCGCGCCGGGCACGTTCCACTTGTCGCTGTGGATGTGATCGCGGATCAGGTACGGGATCCGGTCGTTGCCGTGCGGATTGATCGGCGCCCCGCAGTGGCCGACGACGATCACGTTCTGCGGCCGCTCGCCGGCAGGCTTGAACGCCCAGTCGTTCAGCACGTCGCCGACGAAGCCCGGCCGCCCGCCAGTCAGCGTGCTGCCGATCAATTGGGTCACCAGGCAGTCGACGTGGCTCTGGCAGCAGCACGGAATGTGCTCTTTGCTCAGTTCCAGGATGGCCAGCGGCGTCCAGGCCAGGACTTTCTTCTCGGACAGGGTGAGCGTGGCGCTTTCGTAGGTGATCGCCACGGCCGAGTACTTCTTCAGCAGCGACTTGAAGCCCCAGTACAACCTGGCCGACCGCAGCACGTCGCTGCGCGTCACGTTCTTCATCTCCGTCGCCTCGCGGATCCAGCGATCGGCCAAATCCTCGATCGCTTCTTCTTCGACGTTGGCCATTTCTTCGAGCAACTCGCCGGAGCGAACGATGATCAGTTCCAGACCGAGGAATTCCTTGAGCCGGTGGGGATAGTCCCGATCGTACTCGTTCAGGGGGGAATTGCCCCACACACCCTTCATGCCCTCCTGATCGATGGCGTTGATCTTGTCGACGTCCTGAATGCTGATGATCTTCGCGCCGCGCAGCCGGTTGACCGCTTCGCCGGCAGTCACGGTGCTGGCCGTCGGGACCTCAGCCCCGTCGGCAGCGCCGATCCAACCCAGGGCCATCCAGATTGTCAACATCGCCGAACCGAATCGTCTTTCCCACATGATCACGCTCCTGATTCAAGAATTCTCAATCCGCGAGTCAGTCTACCGCCGTCCCAGAGCCCAGGCAACGTTCGCCGGCCGCTTTGTCCGTGCTGAACGAATTTGTCGCAAAAATTTCCCGAAAGGGGTACATTCGGATCGGGCGTCCAGCCTTATACTGCATCGACTTCATTTTTCGCCGCCCGCGATTCAGGGCGGGATCCAGGAGCGGGCAGAGCGCCGATCGCAATGGCCGGCGCTGCGTCCACAGACGCAAGCGAAAGGAGTTGTCGGATGGCCATCGGGCTGGAGGAGCGCGAAGACGTCCGTACGGAAATCGCAGAAATCGTATTGACCGAGGTGCGTGGGGTCATGCCCAAGGACTTGGTCGCCCAACTCTCGCTGGACAGTCCGTTGTCCGCGCTGGGGCTGGACTCGATCTCGACGATGGAAGTGGTTAACCGGATCGAGAAGCATTTTGGGATGCGGTTTCGCGAGGAATGGCTGTACGATCTGGAGACCTGCGCGGACCTGGTGGACTGCATCGCGCGGCACGCAGACCCCGCCGCAGCGTCCAAACCCGCCGCCCCGTCAACGCTCGCCGTGGGACCGCCTCCTGCAGCAACCGCGTCGATTCCCGCCCCGCACTATGACGTGGCCCAGTTTCCCGAATGCGTTGCCTTCCACGAACGGCTGGCCGGCGCGGCTGCCGCCGGACTGGAGAACCCTTTCTTCCGCACCAGTCAACGCGTCCGGCACCGCGTGGCCACCATCGGGGGCCGCGAAGTGATCAACTACACCAGTTTTGATTACCTGGGTCTGGCGTGCCATCCCGAGGTGATCGAAAGCGCCAAGGCGGCGATCGACCAGTTTGGTTGCAGCGCCCAGGCCAGCCGCTTGGTGGGAGGCAACCATTCGCTGCTGGAGGAACTGGATGACGAACTTGCCCAGTTCCTCGGCACGGAAGCGGCGATTGTGTTTCCCAGCGGCTACGGCACCAACGCCTCGCTGTTCGGCCACTTGTTCGGCGAGCAAGACCTGATCCTGTACGACGATTTGGCCCACAACAGCATCGCCCTGGGCGCGGCCGCGTCCAGGGCCGCCCGGCGCTCGTTTCCGCATAACGACGCCAGCGCCGTCGACGAACTGCTGCGCGACGTCCGCAGCCAATACCGCCGCGTCGTCGTGGCCATCGAAGGCGTGTACAGCATGGACGGCGACTATCCGAATCTGCCGCAATTCATCGAACTCAAAAAGCGGCACCACGCGTTGCTGTACGTCGATGAAGCGCACTCGATGGGCGTGCTGGGAAATACGGGCCGCGGGGTCTGCGAGCACTTCGGCGTCGACCCGGCCGAGGGCGATCTGTGGATGGGCACGATCAGCAAGGCCCTGGCCAGCGGGGGTGGCTACCTGGCGGGCCGCGACAAGCTGATCCGCTATCTGCAATACACGACGCCCTCCTTCGTGTTTGCTACGGCCTGCTCGCCACCGAACGCGGCCGCCGCGCTCACGGCGCTGCGGGTGCTCCGCGAGGAACCGGAACGCGTCGAGCGGCTTGGCGACCGCTCCCGCCTGTTCTTGAAACTGGCTCGGGACTGCGGGTTTGACACCGGCAACAGCCACGACACGCCGATCGTGCCGATCATCCTGGGCAATTCCGTTCGCTGCCTCCAGGTCTCGCACGAATTGCTGGGCCAGGGCATCAACGCCCAGCCCATCCTCTACCCCGCCGTCCGTGAAAGCGCCGCGCGCGTGCGTTTCTTCATCACCGCCGAACACACGGAAGAACAAATCGTCCGCACGGTCGAAGCCCTCGCTGAATGCGTCGCGGCGACGGAAGGGGAACTGGGCTGAGGAACTCGATCCCCAGCATCCTGCACCGAGGAACGGAACCAGGAAAAGTCCCCCACCCTCTTTGGTCCGCATCGCTGGGGCGCTAGACGGGGATGAACTTCTCCGGCTGCGCCGGGACTGGCCCCTCCCTAATCTTTCACCTAATCTTTCACTTAGAACCGCTAACAAAACCGTTCGGCGCGGGTCTCTGACCCCGCC
>CAYPGE010000134.1:0-19818 GCA_964409865.1 uncultured Pirellulaceae bacterium | reverse complement strand
CGTGCGGGACCTGGCATTGCCGGGTCTGACCGTCAAGGGCAACAACCCCAGCATCGAGGGCGACACGCTGACGATCGAAGGCGTGGCGGGCGCTTCCAACGACAACGTGTCGTGGACGCCGGCAGCGTTCGACGGCGGCACGCTGGTGGTCGGCGCGCAGACGATCCTCGTGGAGACGATGGAGCGGTTGCTGTACGACGGCGAGGCCGGTGACGAGAGCCTGACGGTCAGCGGTGAGGGGCGGTTCGTACACACGCCGGGTGCGGCTCGCGATGCGGGCACGGTGCAACTGGACAGCCTGCTGGCGATCAGCTATGAGGAATTGGGCTTTGCGGGCACGGTGACGATCGACGGCACGGGCGCCGGGGATCTGCTGGTGGCTCGCGGGACAGACGCAGATGACCGGTTTGACGTGGCTGCGACCAGCGGCGATGTCAGTCTGACGTCGGCCCACGGCGCTCATGTGGTGTTGATCCGCAGCGACGTAGAAATGCTGATGCTGGACGGCTTAAACGGCGATGACATGTCCGTTATCAATTTGCCTCAGCCGTATGAAGAGATCCATGTGCATGGCGGTGACCAGGGCAGCACGGACTTCCTGCAGGTCATTGAGGAGACGGGCGAGAATGAGACGTTCCACGTCTTCCCCGACACCACCTTCGGTGACGGCGGGATCCGCGTGGATACGGCGAGTGATTCGCTGCCGATCTATTACGAGAGCGCGGAATGGGTGAATCTGTATGGCGGCAGCATCATTTACGGCGATGACGACGACCTGGTCATTCACGACGACACGGCGAACAACCTGTGGTGGGTCACCGGCGGATCGGACCCGAATACCGTCCGCGTGACGATCGACCAGCATTCGCCGATCGAGTACTTCGGGTTCAACGATGTGATGCTGATGAACGGTCCGGCCTCGCCGACCGGGTTCGATCGCTTCCGCATCGACGCAACGATTCTGACGGTGGCCTCCGACGGCGACTTCACCGTACACGGTGCCGGGGCTGATGTATTGGAGGCCCTCGGCACGGGACAGGACGACTGGTTCCGCGTCGTCGCTTGGGGTGGTCCGCAGGGAACTGTCGCAGTAAATGGCTCGGCCGTCCGGTTCGGCGGTTTGGCCAGCTTGGATCTAATCGGCTTGGAAGGGAACGACTGGTTCAACGTGGACGTCGATGCCAGCGCAGGCTCCGATGTCATCAGCGTGCCAATCAACATTGACGGCGGCGGGCCCGAAAACGACGGGGTGTCCGTGCGTGGCGCCCCGCAATCGGTGCTCGCGGAGTCGAGCTACGAGCCGGGCCCTGACCCGTCACAAGGCGTGCTGGAATACTGGGGCGATGATGCGTTTATGCAGATCAATTTCCAGAATGTCGATGTCGTGCAGGATGAGGTGGTGGTGACCGAATCCTTCCATGTTCACGCCACGGACGGAGACAATGCCATCAATTACTCTAGCGATGCCGGTTGGGGCGGTATGGGCGGCGATCCTGATGGAGGCGACTTGGAGGCAGGCGACGTGACCAGCCTCTCTGACGGGTTAATGGTCTGGGGAGCGATCTCAGTCGATGGATTCCTTCGCTCGCCGCTAATGTTCAAGAACAAACCAGAATTGGTGATTTTGGGGCAAGCTGGCAGTGATACGATCAATCTAAACAGCGAATATGCGCCTGACCTGCTGACCAAGATCACGGTTGTCGGCAGCGATCCGACCGCCAGTGAGGCTGATACGGTGATCGTCAATGGTTCGACTGCAGACGACACGATCGAGGTAACGTTGAGCGCTTCCGACGACGCGAGCATCACGGGAGCCCAACCCGTGCCCGTCGACGTATGGAGTGCCGAGTTGCTGGTGATTCAAGGCCAGGGCGGCGGCGACGACCTGACGGTCATCACGCCCGCGGGCTCCGATGCGTTGGCGCTCACGCCGGGCAGCGAGCCGGACGCCGGCTCGATCGCGACCCGCGCGCTGGGTGGCGGCACGTTGCGGCTGCCGATCGAGTACCTGGGTCTGGGCGCTTTCGGCTCGGTGACGTTCGACGATGCCGGGACGGATGTGGACCGCGATGACATCCTGGAAATCAACGGCACGGCGGCGGACGATCGGTTCGATGTGGCCGCCAACGGCGACGTGCAGCTGTTCCGGGCTCACCAGGACGGCGCCATCTTCACCACGGTCCTGATCCAGACGCCCGGCATCGACCAACTCGACCTGCTGGGCCAGGAAGGCGATGACGAATTCGACGTGGCTGGCAACCATCCGTTCAGTCGGCTGATCGTCCAGGGCGGCGATCCGGGCGCCAGCGATGTATTGAACTTCGCCAGCAGCGGCGGAGCCGCCACGGTCGATCTGCAGGGGCAGACGGTAACCGAGGCCGGCAATGGCCCGGTGGCCTACAGCGGCATCGAGACGATCAACCTGGATGCCGGCGGCGTGACGCCGACGATCGAGGCGACGGATGTCGACGAAGACATCACGGTGACCGTGTTCGGCGCTCAATCGGGCAAGGTCGAACGCGGCTTGACCGTGCGGCAACTGGGCCAGGTGGTCGGCAACGTGCTGGCTCCGGTGATCTTCTACACGAACACCGGTGTGGACGGGCTGCTCGTCGGCAATCCGGTCCATATCGACTTGGAGGGCGGTGAGGACACGCTGACCGTGGTCGGCAACGCCTGGGCTCAGACTTTCCGCGTCAACGTGGCGACCTCGACGGTCACCGTGGACGACCTGGGCGACGGCGGCATCGACGGACAAGTGACCTACTCGGAGAACGAATCGCTGGCCGTGTACGGCCTGGAAGGCGACGATACCTTCAATGTCACAGCGGGTGACATCCCCGTGTTCATCGACGGCGGCGATCCGATCGGCCAGACGGCGGGCGACCGGATCAACGTCATGGCCGGCGGCCAGCCGGTGACGCCCGAGACCGGGCCGGAGAATGATGAAGGTGGATTCCTTGTGGGAGCGCAGGAACGCATCAGCTACGACCACATCGAGGCGCTGGGCGTGTTCGACGCCGCCAAGGCGATCATCATCGGCACCGACGCGGACGACGAAATCTCGGTTGTCGCCCGCAGCGAGCAGGCGGATCCGCCGATGTTCGTCGGCGCCGACGGTGTCCAGGATTTCACCACCTCGGTCAACGACAATGCGGAGATCCTGTGGGTCGACACGCCGCTGCTGTTCATCGACGGCGCCAACGGCGACGACGACATCACGCTCCGCACGCCGGCGCCCAACAACGCCGATTGGGACGTCGACGTGTTCGTGGCCGGCGGCCTGCCGTCCACGCCGGAGGTAGGCGACCGGCTGCGGGTGGAAACGCCGTATCGCAGCGACACCGTGACCTACCAGCCGACCGCTCCGGACGCCGGCGTCATGAAGCTGGCCAACGCGGCCGGCGCGGCCACCGACGTCACGATCTACATCGGCCAGTGGGCCATCGACCACGACGGGGACGGCGTCGACGATTACGTCTCGTCGCCCGGCGGCGTGGAGCAGTTGCTGTACGACGGCGTCAGCGCCGAAGGCAGCTTTGATCACAATAACGAAACGGGGGATACGGCGCAGGATACGCCCACGGTGTACACCGACCACCTGACGGTGCTCGGCGACGGCTTCGTGCCGGGCGGCGTGTCCGCCGACTGGTTCGTCCACACTCCGGGCAGCGCACTGGACGCCGGCAGCGTCGCCCTGGTCGACTTGACCAACAACCAGACGATGCTGGGCATCAGCTACAACAACCTCGGACTGGCCGCGACCGTCACCATCGACGGGCAGGCCGGCGACGACATGCTGGTCGCACAGGGGACGGACCTCAGCGATGCGTTCATCGTGGACCGCACGGCCGCGGCGATCGGCCGGATCCGGCTGAACAACCAGGTGCCGTTGCTGACGGCGGCCGTGGAGAAGTACACGCTGAACGGCCTGAACGGCGACGACCGGTTCTGGGTCAACCTGCCGCTGGCCGGCGGCGTCTCGCTGGTAAACGTCAACGGCAGCGGCCCTGCCGGCAGCGATGCGGTGTACATCGAGGGCGAGACCGGCGCGGATGACGCCGTTGTGATCACGCCGAGCGTGCAACCCGGCATGGGCGTCGTCTCCGTGACCGACTCGGCCTTTGTCGCCGTGAACTACACGGGCCTGGAGCACGTGTTTGTCGCGGGCAATGCGCAGGAGAACGACGACCTGACGGTTTACGACGACAGCCGCGACAACCTGTGGACCGTGTCGGCGGGCACGCTGGGAGACCTGGTGCAGATCGACGGCCGCGAAGCGATCGACTTCCGTTCGTTTGACGACGTGACGTTGTCCAACGCATTCGGCACCGATCGGTTCCGCGTCCTGCCGTCGAACCTGACCGGTTACAGCAACTCGCTGACGATCGTGGGCGACACGAGCCTGCCGGTCGACGACGTGCTGGAGATCGTCGGTACGCCGGGCAGCGATGCCGTGACATCGGACGCGACCACGGTGACGACCAACGGGGTGCCGGTCACGGCCGGTGCGAACCTGATGGAGATCCAGGTCAATACGCTGGCCGGCGACGACAATATCGATCTGGACTTGAACCTGAGCGGCTACCGCAAGCTGGTCGATGCCGGCGCCGGCAACGACATGGTCGACGTGTCTGGCATGCAGGATGCGACGATCTTCGGCGGCATCGGCGACGACGTCATCGTCGGTTCGCCGCTGGCCGACCTGATCTACGGCGGCTCGGGGAACGACACCATCTCCGGCAGGGGCGGTGACGACACGATCTACGGCGACGAAGGCAACGACACGATCTACGGCGACACGGGGAACGACAACCTGTTCGGCGGCGACGGCTCCGACCGGTTCATCTGGAACAATGGCGACGGTTCGGACGTAGTCGAGGGCGACGAGGGCGTCGATGTACAAGTGGTCAACGGACACACGACCAGCGGCGACGACTTCGTCCTGCGGACGAAGACGGGCGACGAGAGCCGTGCCTTCTTCGAAAGGACCAATTTGGGCCTGTTCACAATCGACATGGGCAGGGTCGAGCAAGTCGACATCAACGGCTTGGGCGGCGACGACAACGTGGAGGTCCGCGACCTGTTCACGACCGACGTGCGGCAGGTGAATGTGAACGTGGGTACGGATGCCGTAGTCGGTACTCCGGAAAAGGATACGGTCACCGTCCAAGGCCGTACGGTGGCGGATGGCGTGGCGTTGACGGCGTTGGCTGGCGGCGTGGTGAACGTCGCCGGTCTGGCCTACGACGTGAACGTCGGCAGCCTGGACTCCGAAGGCGACGCGGACACGCTGACGTTCAACGGCAACGAGGGCGACGATTTGATCTTCGCGTCCGACGGCCTGAACGCGATCTTCGGAACCACGCTGGGGGATGTGAATCATCTGATCCTGAACGGCGGCGAAGGCAACGATTCCATCAGCGGTTTCGGTCAGCTGAACGGCCATGCCGGCGACGATATGCTGGTGGGCGGCGCCTATCCGCAGACGATCAACGGCGGTGACGGCAACGACCAGTTGTACGGCGGCGGCGGCGACGACGTGCTGAACGGCGGCGCCGGCGAAGACCTGTTCGTGGGCGGCGCGGGCGCCGACAGGATCGACGGCGGCGATGCGGTCGGGAACGTCGAATGGGACACGATCCTGGTCAGCGGCACGTCGGGCGACGACATGATCGACATCAATCAGACGTTGCCGACTTCCGTGACGCACAAGGTCAACCTGGATTCCCAGACCGATACGCTCGAATTGCTGGGCGACGGCACGCGGACGGTGGACGAGATCCGTGTCGAGGCGGGCAGCGGTCTGGACTTGATTCGGGTCAGGATCGCCGATGCGGCCGTCGACAGTATGGCCACGGACGGCGTATACAACGCCCTGGTGGCGGTGGTTCACGGCGGCGCGGCGTCGGGGGCTGGCGATCGATTGGTGGTGATCGACGACGGGGCCGACGACTTGACGCTGTACCGCAAGAGCCAGGACGATGCGGCCGGGACGGTGTCCGTCGGCCCGGCGAATGCGGAAGCGTTCGAGACGGTGTTTGACGGCATCGAGCGGGTGCAGTTCCTGGACGAGACCGGAGTGGCCGTCAACGCCAATCCGGGCCACAGCAGTCGCCTGGTGGTCTTCAAGCACGATCCGTACGAGTACAACGACGACCGCTTCGTGGCCACGCACCTGGGCGCCGGCGACGCGATCAACGTCGATCCGACCATCGATCCGGGGGCGCTGCTCGATCCGTTCGCCGACGAAGACGAAATGGACATCCCCGGCGACGAGGACTGGTTCCGGGTCGAAGCCCGTGTGACCGGCACGCTGGACCTGCAGGCATTCTTTGAAGAGATTGCCACGATTCCGTCCAGCGGGCGGCCGGGCTTGCCCGGCAACGGCAACCTGGACATCGAACTGTACGACGTGGACGGCACGTTGATCGCCGGCAACGGAGTCTTCGGCAACAACGACGGGGCGGCGGACCTGAACGTGGACGGCGACTCGTTCGCCGAGAACGAGCGGATTCGCATCCCGGCGGTGGCCGGCCAGGTCTACTATCTGAGGGTGGTCGGCGCCGATAACGCCGTCAACGACTACGAGTTGACGGTGCTGAACGAGGCTCCGCCGACTCCCTGGGGTCTGGAATTGAACGATCATGTCAATCTGCTGAGCGGGCTGCAGGAGGTGCCGCCGGTGGTGACCCAGGCCAACGGCCAGGTGATCTTCGCCTACAACGACGCGGCCGATACCTTCGACATCAACGTGTTCGCCTCCGGCATCGAACTGGCGGACACGACGCCGCTGCCGCAATTGACCGGCGCCCATATCCACTTGGGCAACGCCGGCGCCAACGGGGCCGTGATCGTCGACCTGGGGCTGGGGTCGTGGGTCCAGGAGGAGAGCGGAATCCGGCTGCAGTTGAGCGGCGTGCCGTTCCCGGCAGCGAACGAAGCGGCCCTCAAGAGCAATGGCACGTATGTCAATCTGCACTCGTCGGTCAATCCAGCCGGCCACTTGCGGACGCAGCTGACGCACATCCTGGAGATGAGCGACAGCGGCCGGACGAACTGGGACAACGTGACCAAGGACAACACGCCGACGATCTACTTCCGCTTGGACGATGCCGTGCTGCTGAAGGACCAGCCGGGCAACGACGCGACGGACACGCCGTTCGACGAGATCATTCCGATTCCGTTCCAGGGCACGACCTTGGCGGCCGGCTATCGGATCGGCGTGTTCGACGAAGGCCCGCAACCCTGGGCCGAGAATCCGCAGACGCCGCTGGGCTACGCCACGCAGATCGCTCCGGGCGTGTATACCTTTACGACCCCGCAACTGAGCGACGGCAGCCACTTCCTGACGGCCCGCGTGCAGATGATCGATCCGGCGACTCCCCAGCAGACCGGTTGGGGCGGCCGCAGCGAGGCGTTGGAGATCAATGTCGACACGGCCCGGCCTCCGGTCTTCTTCGGCGTGGCCAGCCATCCCACGGATGGCCTGCACCCGGACAGCGACACGGGGATCATCGACCAGCCCGGCACGTTCGTGGATCGCATTACCAGCGACACGGTGCCCACGCTGTGGGGCAGCGCCGAGGCGAACTCGATCGTCCGGGTGTACCTGGACGCCAACAACGACGGCAACATCGACGCGGGCGACTTCCTGCTCGGCAAGGCCGTCGCGATCCCGACGGACGGCAACGACCAGTTCGCCAACGGCCAGTGGACGCTGACCAGCAATCTCGACCTGAACGATCCGATGATCTTGACGGCGCTGGTGGCCAACGACCTGATCGAGCCCGACGAGATCGACGGAATCCGGCCGTTGTTGGTGACGACCGAGGACCTGGCGGGCAACATCAGTTCGGCCCAGGGCTCGGAACGGCTGTCGATCTTCATGGACACCCGCGGCCCGCAGGTCGAGGAAGTGAACATCACGAACCACGAGGACTATGACTTGTTCGATCCGAAGCCCTCGACGGACGGCCCGACCCCGCTGGCCTACGCGTTGGATATCGACTTTGTCGATCGCCCGCGCCGGCTCGGCGCGCCGGTGCTGGTCGGGACGGATGCCGTGTTCGTGGTCGATTTCTCCGGCAGCACGTGGGACCACTTCGGTGGCACGCCCGTCGGCGACCTGAATGGCGACGGCGACAGCGACACGATCCTGGACGCCGAGATCGCCGGCTTTATCGCGATGAACAACGATCTCATCGCCCGCGGGCTGGGCGACATCTCGTTGATTTCGATCGTGGCCTTCGATTCGAGCGCCTACCAGGTCGATATGGATCCGGCCGCGGCGGGCGTCCAGTTGGCGACGACGCCCAACGCGGATGCCGACAGCGACGGTGTCCGCGATGTGGAGCAGGTGCTCAGGTCCCTGGACTACGGCGGCTCCACGAACTTCGAGGCGGCCCTCCAGGCGGCCATCAGCACCATCAACACGTTGGGCAATGCGGCGGAAGGCAACGTCGTGTTCCTGTCGGACGGGTACCCGAACACGGGCGGCTCGTACACCGACGAGGTGGCGACGCTGAACTCGATGGGCGTGAACGTGCGGGCCTTTGGCGTGGGCACGGGCGCCAGCCTGCCCAGCCTGCAGGTCATCGATCCTTCGGCCGTGATCTTCACGTCCACCGACGAGTTGCTGGGCATTCTGGGCGGCGGCGGTGGCGGCATCGGCGGCGGGTACGACACGTTCTTCTACCCGGCGGTCAATCAGCAACTGGCCACAACGCCGGGCAACTACCTGTTGGTCGGCGACGCCAACGGCGTGATCCCGATCAAGTCGATCGAGTTCATGGACCACACCAAGGCGAACGAATTCGGGCGGACGACGATCCGGCTGAGCTTCTTCGAGCCGCTGCCGGACGACCGCTTCACGCTGACCGTGTACGACCGCATCAAGGACGACGCGGGCAACGCCCTGGACGGCGAGACGAACACGGCCGAACCGCAGGAGAATCCCTACTGGCCGAGCGGCGACGGCGAGCCGGGCGAGGACTTCATCGCTCGCTTCACCATCGACAGCCGGCCGGAGATCGGTACGGTCCATTCAGGCAGCGTCTGGATCGATACGAACGGCAACTTTACGTTCGACCCGGACAACCTGGACTACACGAACCGGGACATCACCTACGTGCTGGGCTTCACGACGGACAACCTGTTTGCCGGGAATTTCGCGGCGCCGGGTGAGGCCAGCGTTGCGGACGGCTTCGACAAGCTGGCCGCGTACGGCAAGGTCGGCACCAGCTTCCGCTGGCTAATCGACACGGACAACGACGGCGTGCCGGAGGATCTGGACGGCGACGGCGTGGTGGGCGTCAAGGAGCCGATGGGCACGACCGGGATGCCGGTGGCCGGCAACTTTGACAACGACATCAACAACGGCGACGAGGTGGGCTTGCTGGCCGGCAGCAAGTGGTACTTCGACACCAACCACGATTACAAGCTGGATAAGGTCATCACGCTGTCGCTGACCGGCCTGCCGATCGTCGGCGACTTTGACGGCGACGGACATGACGACCTGGGAACCTGGAAGGACGACCAGTTCACGTTCCTGCTGACCAACGGTACGGACAAGTCGTGGCTGACCGGCGGAGCCAAGTCGGCGACGATCACCAAGGGCAACTTCGGCACCGATGGTTTCGGCTTTATCGGCGTCCGCGAGCGGCCGGTGGCAGCGGACATGGATCAGGACGGCATCGACGATATCGGTCTGTGGGTGCCGGACCGGGCGGGCGTCGCGCCGGTGGAGAACGGCGAATGGTACTTCCTGGTGTCCAACGCCTTCGGCCAGAACGTGCCGGCGCATTACGGGTCGGTGTTCTACCTGGATCATCCGTTCACGCCGGTTCCGTTCGGTGAGGACATCTACGCCAGCTTTGGCGACGAGTTCGCGGTGCCGGTGCTCGGCAACTTCGATCCGCCGACCACCAGCGGCGGCGGCTCGGGCACGGCCGTCGGGCTGACGAACCTGGACAACCGCTTCGACGTCAACGCGGACGGCTCCGTGAACGCGCAGGATGCCTTGGTTCTGGTCAACGACCTCAACGCCAACGGCGCGCGTACGCTCACGGTGAGCACGCTGGCCGCGCCGTACCTGGATGTGACGCGGGACGGGCAGGTGACCGCCAATGATGCCCTGGGCGTGATCAACTACGTCAACAGCGCGATGATCGGCGGCTCGGGTGGCGAAGGTGAGGGAGAGGCGGTTGTGGAAGAGCCGCTGACGGCCGTCGCAACTCCCGCGGCAGAGCCGCAGGATGCCCTTACGGGCTCGGTGACCAGCGTCCAGTACGCGGCGCTGCTGGTCGAGCCGTTATCGGCGTCTGCCTCCGTTGCGGTTCCGTCCGCAGTGGCCCAAGTTGATGAGTACTTCGCCGGCGACGCGGACCGTGCGGACGACTTGTCGGTCTACGCAGCTGATTTGGCCGATGCCGTCCTTGCCGGCGTTGGCCGAACCAGCCCTCAGACGCTGGGCGTTGCCGATGCGGCATCGCTAGACGACGTGCTGGCGGACCTGGCAGGCGACCAAGGACGATCGGCTGCGGAAGAGACCGCCGACGGGTTCTTCGCCCAACTCGGCCGCTTCTTCCGGCGGCTGGTTTAATGTCGTTCGCCGGTCTGGACCGGCGGGCGGGAAAAGCCCGGTCTTCTGGTGAGACCCGGCTGGCCTTGCGATGATGACGACGGATCGGCGGGAGTCTGGCTCCCGCCGATCTTTTTTCTTGTTTTTTGGTGGTCTGACCAGGCGAACCCCCCGGCTTTTCCGGGAAAATCACTGCCATTCCCATGACGGTGGGATGTCCGCTACAATGCGTGGTCCAATCTCGACCGGAATTGGGTTGGCGTTTTCCCTCGGCAGAAAGACCTCGGCATGATCCTCTCTGGCGATATCGGCGGTACGAACACGCGGCTGGCTCTCGTCGACAAGAATGACGGTGGGCAGTTACAACTGGGCACGATCAAGACGTTTCCCAGCCGCCGTTATCGCGGACTGTACGAGATTGTGGAGCAGTTTCTCCGGGAACAGCAAGTTTCGGTACAGGCCGCGTGCTTTGGTGTCGCGGGTCCTGTCAAGCACGGACGCTGTGCGACGATGAATTTGACGTGGGTCGTCGACGAGCGGGAGATGGCCGATGCAACGGGCATCGGTCACGTCTGGGTCATCAACGATCTGGAGGCGATGGCGTACGGCGTGTCGTGCCTGGGACCGCAGGACATCGAGATCCTCCACACGGGCGCTCCTGACGCGGCGGGCCATGCGGTCGTCGTTTCGCCGGGGACGGGTCTGGGCGAAGCGGGCATGTTCTGGGACGGGCAACGGTACCATCCGATCGCGACAGAGGGGGGGCATGCCGACTTTGCCCCGCGGAACGAATTGGAGATGGAACTGCTGCGTTTCCTGCTGAAGGAATTCGATCACGTCAGCTACGAACGAGTCGTTTCGGGGCCCGGACTGGTGAACATCTATCGCTTCCTGCGAGAAACGGGACGCGGCGAGGAGCCCTTGTGGCTGGCGGACGAGATGAAGCAGGCCGATCCGGCGGCGGTGATTGCCCAGGCAGCCATGGCGCGACGGTCGCCGCTGTGCGAACAGGCGTTGGATTTGTTCCTGGGGCTGTTTGGCGCCGAGGCCGGCAATATGGCCATGAACTACATGGCCACGGGCGGAGTCTGGCTGGGTGGCGGGATCCCGGTCAAGATCCTTAGCCGATTGAAATCGACGGACTTGTTCATGAATGGCTTCCTGGACAAGGGGCGGTTGCGAAACCGTCTGGAAGAGATCCCGGTGCGCGTCATCCTGAGCGACAAGACCGGCTTGCTCGGCGCAGCGCTGCATGCCGCCGAGATGGTGCCTTCCTAACGCGGGATTGCGGCCGTGAACAAGGAAGCCTCACTTTTTCGGAACAGCCGGGCTTCTGAGCGTTTGCGCCAGTTGCCTCCAACGGAATTACTCTGTGCCATGAACCGCACGCTTCGACATCCGATCGGGTTTTGGGATCAGATTCTGTTCGCCGCGACGTTGCTCGTCATGGCCGGCGGAGTTCGGGCCGCCGAACCGGCAGCGCCGGGAGGCCTCAGCGACACAACGTTCGACTTCGAGGAGGCTTCGCGCGGCGTTCCCAAGCCTCGTGAGATCTGGCCGCTGGTCAAACAGCACACAGTGCCGCTTGACTTCCGCGTGCTCTCCGACGAGGTCGTTGCCAGTGATACGGAGCCGGCAAAGAAGCTGCGCAAGGTGACAGCGCATTTCTTCAGCCAAGAACTGGCGGGCAAGAAATGGGGACATCCGTGCGTGATCTTTTTGCCGGAGGACAATCAGGTGAACCTCGCGGCGGAGCGGAAGGGCAAGGTGGTCATCGTGGGCTCGCCGCCGCGAGATTACTTCCCCATCCACGTCGCCAAGTACGGCGAACCGATTGCCGCCCGGACCGGATATCCCACGATGGTCTTGTCGAATCCGGGCGAGTACCCCGATGGTTCGGACATCGAGAGCGACATCAGGATTCTGAACGTCCTGAACGAGCAGACGGGCAAGAACTACTATAACATGAACTGCCAGCTGGCCGTGGTCTATATCCAGGCGCTGGATGCGTTTCAGCAGTTCCTGGGACTGGACGATTTGCGGGCCGTCGTCGGCGGGCACTCCAAGCGCGGCCGCAGCGCGACGGTCGCCGCCGCGATCGATCCCCGCGTGGCTTCGGTCATCATCCTGGGCAACGAAGGGGTCTATGCCACCGATCGGATTCAGTCGCACTTGTCCTTCCACCACGCCTTTTTTCAGGACCAGGTCAACGTGCCGGTGTTCTATCTGGGCGCGACGAACGAAGACGGTTACAGGATGTTCAACGTGAACGTCATGCAGGAGCGACTGCAGCGGCCCATGACGATCGAGATGATCCCCAACTACTGCCACTCCAACTTCAGCGAGATCCAGTACATGGACTTCCTGATGTGGGCCTCGCACGTCTTTGACGGCCGCCCAATTACCAAGATCAGCGACGTGTGCCACGAGCGGCTGGGGAACCGCACCGTGTTTCGGGCCAGGGTCGAGAGCGCCGCTAAGATCCAGATCGTCAGAACCTGGTACGTCTACAGCGACGACCCGGCTTGGCGCGACTTGATGTGGTATCATCTGCTGATGCGCAAAGTGGGAGACCGCTACGAAGCCGTTCTGCCGGGCAAGATCCCCGACGCGTTCCTGGTCGAGGTGGGGGACATTGCGCTGGGTGTGCCGGGTTATGTATCGAGTCTTCCGTACAAGCTGACGGATGCGCCCGTCGTGGAGCGCCGATCGAGAGGCTCGCTGCCGCGTTTGTGGGAACCCGTGTCAAAGTAGCCATCTCGCTCCGCGAGATGAAAGCTATCCTCTCGCGGAGCGAGAGGGCTACTTTCTTTGCGGCCGCAGGCCGCCTTACAGAGGACGAGGTCATGCGTAAACCGATTCGCAATCTCGTGGCGGTGTTGATAACCGGCGCGGCGACCGTCGCCGTCGCCGATCCGCTGGGCGACATCGCTCGGACGATCGAGGGCAAGGCTCGGCGGGCGTCCAGCGGCCTGTTCGATCCCGAATCGAACGCAGACGCGTGGCACGTCCAGCCCGGCCAGACCGTCACGCTGACGACGCTCGAGGGGCCGGGCGAGATCCGCCATATATGGTTCACGATCGCCGGACGCGACCGGCGGTATCCCCGCACGCTGGTGCTGCGGATCTATTGGGACGGGTCCGAGACGCCGTCGGTGGAAACGCCGATCGGCGACTTCTTTGCTGCCGGCAACGGCATGCGGGCCGATGTCAACACGCTGCCGATCCAGGTGACGTCCTACGGGCGGGCTCTGAACTGCTATTGGCGGATGCCCTTCCGCAAGCAGGCCCGCATCGAGGTGACGAACGAAGGCAGCAACACGCTGACCGTCTACTGGCAGTTCGACTGGATGGAACTGCCTCGCGCCGCCTCCGACATGCTGTACTTTCACGCCCGCTACCGGCAGGAGTTTCCGGCCAAACCGTTCTCGCCGTACGTGATCTTCGACGGCCGGGGCGACGGGCACTACGTGGGCACGGTCTTCTCGATCCAGTGCAGCTATGGCAGCTGGTTCGGCGAGTCGGATGACCGCTTCTACATCGACGGAGAAGCCGAGCCGTCGATCGTGGGCACGGGGTGCGAGGACTTCTTCAACGATGCCTGGAACCTAAGGCTGTTCACCAACGCCAATACGGGCGTGACGATCAAGGAACCCAACGGAGAAGACTGCCGGTTCACCGCCTACCGCTGGCACATCCAGGCGCCGGTCACGTTCCGCAAATCGCTGAAGGTGGACATCGAGCGCCGCAGCTTCGCCGCCGTGACGAATCCGGAGACCGGCGAGAGTCAAACGTACGACTTCAAGTACCGTCCGGACTTCTGCTCTTCCGTGGCCTTTTGGTACCAAAAAACGGTGGCCGAGCCGTGGGGCCGTTTTCCGCCCGTCGGGGAACGGATGAATCCCGAGATCGTCCTCGAGACGGCGGAGATGGTTTCCGAGATCGCAACGTCGCCGGGCGTGACTGCCAGGCGTAACAGCAACCGCGTCTGCAATCTGAAGCGGGCGTTGTATGTCGACAACGCGAAGATCGGCGGCTGGTTCCAGGTCCCCTGCCGCATCGAGCAGGCGGGGAAGTACTCGCTGTCCGTATTCCAATGCCTGTACCGGACCGGTGGCATCTGGAAGGTGGAACTTGTGGGGCCGGAGGCGACGATCTTGTTGGATCGGGGGCTGGATTTCTACGATCCTTTCCTGGCCTGGAAAGAGAACCGTCCGGAAAACTTCCTGTACGGGACCTGGTTCGAAAAGAAGCTCGGAATCCACCAGCTTGCGCCGGGGAACTACGTGTTTCGCTTCGAGTGCGTGGGCGCCAATCCGCTGTCCCGCGCGGAGGACGCGGACGAGCCCGGCTTGAATTGCCGGCTGGACGGCATTTCGCTGCGGCGGTTTCCCTGGGATGATCTGTACGGCGACATGCAGCGTTACCTCGTCGAGGAAGACAAACGGTTCGCCGAAATGGTCCTGCGGGCACAGCAGTCCGTCGCCGCCTTGGCCGATGCCGTCGAGCGGTTTCGCCGTGATACGGGTGAGTATCCGGGCCGATTGGACGAGCTGGTGCGATGTCCGCCGCGTTTTGCCGCCAAGGCCGAGAAGTGGCCGTACACCGCCGAGATTCCCGCCGACCCGTGGGGACAGGCTTACTGCTACGCCTGTCCGGGAACGTTCAATCCCGACAGCTTCGATGTCTATTCGGTACACGGCAACAGCCGCAAGCCGTCGCTGTGGATCGGCAACTGGCCGACAGAGTACCGTTTGCGTCACGCGCTGGAAGGCGAAGACCTGGAGATCCGCACTTGCAGCGAAGGGGTGACGGTCGTCCGGCAGGAGATCGGTCTCGCGTCGCTCCCGCCGCTTTCCGGAGGCCGGTTGCTGTTCATTCGGTTCCAAGAACAAGGCGATGCGATCGAACTGGCGCTCCCGCAGGCGATCCGCCCAGGCAGGTACGTCCTGAAATTGCGGCTGGTCACATCCTGGAACTACGCGGTTGTGCGAGTGAGTCTGGACGGCAAGCAACTCGGCCCCTCGGTGGATGCCTACTCGTCCGCCGTGGACGCAAAGATAGTCGAGCTGGGGCAGGTGGAATTCGACTCTCGAACTCACGTCCTGCGCTTGGAAGCCGTCGATCGGAATCCCGCGTCAACCGGGTTTTCCGCGGGCATCGACGCACTCGTGTTGAATCCCGCCGAGTAAGGATCGGCGAATCAATAACTGTCGCGATTTCAAAGTAGCCATCACGCTCCGTGTGATGATCGCAAACAAAAACTGGACAGTATTGATTCGCCGATCCTAATGATTTCGGCGAGCGGTGGGCGTTAGCCCACCGGTTCCTCTGAGTCTGAAAACGTTGCCCGTTCGGCAATCCCAACGCAGCCGGCATTGCCGCCCGATCCGTTGCTTCGCGCAAGAAAAAAACGCCAGATCGCGTGGCACCACGCGGCAGATGGTTGCGTCTCAAAACACGGCGATAAAATCGAGGAATGGCGTGGGATCGCACCACGGCAGGACTTGCGCGACGCCGAATCCCCGACTCTGACCGCGGACCTTGAGGAGGGCCACAACGCGTTCATCGGTACGCAGGATGATGATATGACTTTGAAGCAGAACGTGTCCATCGTTTGCCGGAAGGGCCGCCCCGGCGCGGCACGGCGTCCGCCGTGGGGCAGGAAGCAGTCTCGCGCGACGTTTGCGAAACGGCTGGCCGGCCCGGAGCCGCTCGAAGACCGTTGTTTGTTGAGTATCGGAGCCGGCACGGCGGACACGTTCTACGGCGGCTACTTGACCGTCGAGGGCATTTATCAGCGTCTTGACGAGATGGCCGCCGCGTATCCGACGATCACGGAGTTGGTGGACTACGGCGACAGCTACTCGAAAATTGCCGGCGGCGTGTCCGTGCCCGGCGGCTACCAGTTGGCCGGCTACGACCTGTTGGCGCTTCGCATCACCAATCAGGCGATCGCTGGACCGAAGCCGGTGTTTGTCCTCACGGCCGGCATTCACGCGCGGGAAATTGCGACCCCCGAAATCGCGCTGCGACTGGCCGACTGGCTGACACAGAATTACCAACGGGACGCGGATGCGACGTGGCTGGTCGACCAGCACGAGATCTGGGTCTTGCCGACGGTCAACCCGGACGGTCATTGGTACGTCGAGTTGGGCACGCAGGTCGGCGGCGGCGACGAACCGTGGCTGTGGCGCAAGAACGGGCACGCCTACGGTTCGGCGGCTTGGCCGCCCAGCGTGGTCGACCATTACGGCGTCGATTTGAACCGCAACTTCGACTTCCACTGGGGCACGCTGGGCGTACAGCCGGACCCCCGCAGTCAGACGTACCCCGGTCCCGCGGCCGCCTCGGAGCCCGAAACGCAAGCTCTGCAGCAGCTGCTTGGCAGCGTCTTCTCCGCTCAACAAGAGCCTGGTGACTCCGATCTCGCCGCCAACACGACCCGCGGGATTTTCATCTCGCTGCACCAGCACGGAGAACTCGTGCTCTGGCCGTGGTGGGACACGGACGCCGCTGCACCGGACGGCGCGGGACTGGAGGCGATCGGCCGGAAGTTCGCGTCGTACAACGGATACATCGCCGGCCAGGGCGCAACCACGCTGTATTACGCCAGCGGCACCGCCGACGATTGGACCTACGGTACGCTGGGAGTGCCGAGTTTCACGTTCGAGATGGGCCTGGAATTCACGCCCCCCTACGCCATCGTGGACGAAGCACTGTGGCCGGAGAATTGGAGGGCGCTTGTTTATGCCGCCAAGATCGCCCGCGACCCCTATGCCACGGTCCTCGGCCCCGACACGGATTTGGTGACGATCGAGTACGACGGAGACAGCTTCACGGTCGCCGCGACGATCGCTGACGGGGCCAGCGGCGGGCAGGCGGTGGCGGCGGCAGAATGCTACTTCGACACGCCGCCATGGGACAGCGGCGCCGTGGCCCATGCGCTGGCCGCCGTGGATGGCGGTTTCGACGGCCAGGTCGAGCAGGTCACCGCATCTTTCTCGTCCGAGGATCTCGGCCCCGGCTGGCACACGGTGTACGTCCGGGGCCAGGGCGCTGCGGGCCATTGGGGGCCGATTAGCGCGGGGCTGCTGGCGATCAAATCATGGCAGAATGCGAGCAACCCCTACGATGTGGACGGCAGTGACGATGTTCAGGCCTCCGATGTGCTCGTCCTCGTCAACTCGATCAACACGGACGGCGCCAGGTTCTTGCCCGCGCCCGATCCCGAGTCCGGTTGCCCGCCGCCGTTCCTGGACGTGACGGGCGACGACTGGCTTACTCCCGAAGACGTCCTCTGGGTCATCAATCAGATGAACGTGATGGGGGCGATTGCCGTTTTGGCCGGCGAGGGCGAGATGGCTCCCGCACCGGCGGTCTGTTCCACCGCTGGCCCCTCCGCGTGCTCGCCCGCCGAGCCGACCGTCTTGGCCGTGGACACCGTGATGGCAACCTTGGTCGGCGCTCCTGTGCGGCGGGCCGGCGCGGATGCTGCGGCGAGTGAGCCCCAGTTCGAGCGACCGTCCGACGAATGGGCGGATGCACTGACGGCTGAGGCCGAGGCCTGGATCGGATGGGAACTGGGCTGCTGCTGAGCATCCTCACGACCGTCGTTCTCGGCACGGGCGGCTTTCGCGGCTTGATGTGCGTTGCCAACAAGTTCGGCGCGTCCGTTTGGATCGCTACATGCCGGCTTGCGGCAAAGAAACTCTTTGGAGGGGCATCGGTTTCACGATAACGCTATCGGATACCCCTGCAAATATGGTGTGCTTGGCGTTGGGGCGAGGCACCGTAGCCCTCTCGCTCCGCGAGAGGATTGCTTTTCCTCTTGCGGAGCGAGAGGGCTACGATCGAAAGGGCGACCAGGATGTCACTTACGGCCTGCGGCAGTGGGCGGTTGAAAAGGAGTTCATGCGATGAGTCGTCGTACAACGCCGCGCAACGCGGCGATCTGCGTCTGTGCCGGAACATTGCTCCTTGTTTTGCCACAACTCGTCGCGGCGGAATTGGCTTACGCGCCGCCGGCACGGGTGGCCGACATGCACCAGTACGTGCAGAACAACGTCACCTGCGGTGACGGCACGTGCAGCGAGGCACTCCACGCTGACGATTCCGAGTTCGACGCGTTTGACGACGAACCGGCGTGTAACTGCCTGCCAGACTACTGCGCCGACGCGGAACGCTGGTGGGTCAGCGCGGATTACTTGATGTGGTGGATTCAGGGCAATCGCCTGCCGCCGTTGGTGACGACCAGCCTTCCCCAAACGGACCCCGGACAGATGGCACTCATCCTGTTCGGGGATCAGGGGGTGGACGATGACTTGCGCCACGGAGTCCGGCTGACGATCGGCGGTTGGCTCGACGAGTGCCGGGAGTGGGGCATCGAGGGGCACTACTTCTACGTCGGCGATGCCGACGGCGGCCATCAAGCAGTTGTCGCCATTCCCGATCTGCTCGAAAGCCCAATCGGAATTGACACGTCCAGTGACGTAAATTCTGCGGGCCTGCTGCTGCGGAAGACCTGGTTGCGAAGCTGTCAGGGACACGTCGCGCTGGTGGGCGGTTATCGATACTTTCGTTTCCGAGAACGTTTGACGATCGACGAGAATCTGCTCTTCGATGACACGATGATGGGAGTCCACGACAATTTCGCGGTCCAGAATGATTTCCACGGCGTCGATCTGGGCCTGGCCGCCCAGATGCAGAGAGGCCGCTGGTCGCTGGACGCGTTGACCAAGCTGGGACTGGGCAGCGTCCGCCAGCAGCGGGAGATCACGGGTCAGACACAGCTGACGGCTTACGGCGAGACGGCGACGATCAATCAAGGCCTGCTGACGGGGTCCGGCAACGCCGGCTACTGGAGCGATACCCAGTTTGCGTTTGTGCCGGAGTTGGGCGTTAACCTGGGTTACTGCGTCACACCGTCACTGAGCCTTCGCGCCGGGTATTCGCTGCTGTGGTTGACCGACGCTCTGAGAACGGGCGATCAGATCCACTCGGTCGTCGGCGACTCGGGCGGGCCAGGAGGCGTTCCCAGCGCGCAGGCAAGCGGGGACGGAACGTCCGTTTGCGTCCAGGGACTCAGTCTGGGTGCCGAATGGCGCCGGTGAAGAACCGGCGCAGTTGCCGCCACTGCTGGTACAGTCGCCGCAGCGCGACGTAGTCGATTTCGCGGACGCGGACGTCGATGCCGCTGCCGAGGCTGCGCGCGGCGTTGCTCCAGAACGCGTACG
>CAYPGE010000133.1:0-20009 GCA_964409865.1 uncultured Pirellulaceae bacterium | reverse complement strand
TCACGCGCGGCTTCACCTGGGGCCGCCGCGACGTGACGCTGGAAGGCTTCAGCGACACGATGTGTTCAATAAAAGCGCGGACGTTTTCCAGCAATTTTTCCTTGTCGAAGCTCAATTTCCCCACCACGGCGTGGACGTTGCCGCCCGAGTCGTTGCGGAACTCCACCTTGCCTGCCTTGTATTCGCGAACCACGCGGGCCACGTCCGGGGTAACGGTGCCGGCGCGAGGTGAAGGCATCAACCCTCGCGGCCCCAGCACCTTGCCCAACGGCCCGACCAGGCCCATCATGTCCGGAGCGGCGATACAGGCGTCGAAGTCGGTCCAGCCCTCCTTGATCTTCTGTGCCAGGTCTTCCTGGCCCACCGTGTCCGCGCCGGCCTGCTTTGCCGCCTCCGCCAAGTCACCCTTGGCGAACACCACGACACGCTGCGATTTGCCGATGCCGTGCGGCAACACAATGGACCCTCGGATAATCTGGTCCGCCTGCTTGGGATCCACACCCAACCGCATGTGGATTTCAACCGTTTGATCGAACTTGGTCGTCGCAAACTCTTTCAGTTTTGCGACGGCCGACTCCAGGGGCAGCAGAGTCTTGTCCGCGACCTTTTCCTGAAGCGCTCGGAACCTTTTGGATTGCTTCGCCATGGCTCAAGTCTTACCAACTACTCAAAAGCTTTGTCAGTCAACCACGTCCAGTCCCATACTGCGGGCCGTCCCCTCGATCACGCGGCAAGCCGCATCCAGACTGCCGACATTCAGGTCGGGCATCTTCTTTTCGGCCACCTGCCGCACCTGGTCACGCGTCACTTTGCCCACCTTTTCCTTGTTCGGGACGCCCGATCCTTTGGCAATCCCGACCGCTTGCTTCAAGAGCGCCGTCGCCGGCGGACACTTGGTGACAAAGTCGAACGTGCGATCGCTGTACACGCTGACAATCACCGGAATCGGCGTGCCGTTGTATTCACGCGTCCGATCATTGAATTGCTGGACAAACTGTCCCAGATTGATTCCAAATTTGCCCAGCGAGGTACCGACCGGAGGCGCAGGAGTCGCCTGACCTCCGGGAACCTGGAATTTCGCCTGACCGACCAACTGCTTCGCCATCTGCCAAACCCCTGCGGCCTCAACGGCCAATGTCAAACCGATTCTACCTGCCAGTGCTCCAACTCGACAGGCGTCGAGCGGTTGAAAATATTGATCATCACCGTAATACGGCCGTTGGCCTCGTCGATGGCATCCACCTCGCCCTCGAAATTCTGGAAATGGCCGTCCTTGACGCGAACCCGGTCACCCGCCTTGAACGGGATCGCTGTCTTGATCTGCCCACCGCCCTCTTCATGCGCGATGCCCAACCGCAAGATGCGCTCGACATCTCGCGCATCCATGGGCGTCGGCTTGCCCGCCGAACCGGTGAAATCCCCCACCCCCGGCGTCTCACGCACCAGAAACCACGTGTCGTCGTTGATCGCCATGTGGACCAGGAGATAGCCGGGGTACAGCTTGCGCCGCACGACCCGCCGCTTGCCGCTCTTGTTGAACTCGGCCACCTCCTCCGTCGGGACGATAATCTCGTCGAAGTATGGCTCCAAACCTTCAATCTTGACCCGCCGCAGCAGCGCTTCGCGAATCGAATCCTCGCGATTCACCTGCACCTTGAGAATGTACCAATTCTTCTGCAACTCCTCGTCGCCCGCCGATTCCAGCATTTCGCCGACAGCGTCCGCCGGTTTGTCGCACGGTTCCGGCAGTTCGGCGGTTTGTGACACTTCGCCCGCAGTCTCCACGCCTCCCTCGACGGCCGCGGCTTCGGCGTCTTCCAGGGCGCCCTCGACTGCGGCAGTCTCCGGCGCTGGCAACGAGACCTCCGTCGGCCCGGGACCTGCGGCGGGGGCCGGCACAGCCGGTTCGACCGGCATCGCCGGATTGGTCGCGTCGCTGTCCGTGGGATGATCCGCGATCATCGCATTCGCCTCTCACGAAGACTTCTTGAGGATTCCAATCTGCTCGAACACGAATCCCCACACCAAGTCGAACCCGAACAACACGACCGTCAGGAAGAACAAAACAAAAATCACCACGACCGCGCTGCGAATCAATTCCGCTTTCGAGGGCCAGGAGACCTTGTTCATCTCCGCCTCGACCGCAATCAGGAAGTCCGCAAACCGCGGAACATTGACTACCCGAAAGCTAAACCACATGCCGCCGACCAACAAAAGTCCCGCCAAGGCCAGCGCCACGTTGCCGGGGAGCCACATCCTGTGATACGAGAGCCGCCACGCGGCCACGGCAAAGACGATCGCCAGCGCGGCAAAAGTCACCTGCCGGGCGATTCTACCTTGACTGCGTTTGTAAACGCCGACCTGAAACAACTCGCCGAACCACATCACCGCCGAGGCAACCTTCTCTCTAGACATGCTGTCCTGCATCCCTGCGCCCACAGAAATCCCCGCACCGGCGGCGGGCACGAGGTGCGCGTCGCCGCCGATGCAGAAGTCATGGCAGGGGCGGCGGGAATCGAACTCGCAACCCCCGGTTTTGGAGACCGGTGCTCTGCCAATTGAGCTACACCCCTGCATCCGCTCCAGCACGGAACGGTTTGTGTCACTCGATGACCTTCGTGACGACGCCTGAACCCACGGTTCGCCCACCTTCGCGAATGGCGAACCGGACGCCGTCGTCCATTGCGATCTGCTTGTGCAACTCCACCGACAGCCGCACGTTGTCGCCGGGCATGCACATTTCCGCGTCCACCAGGTTCGCCGTGCCCGTCACATCGGTCGTGCGGAAGTAGAACTGCGGGCGATAGCCACTGAAGAACGGCGTGTGGCGACCCCCTTCTTCCTTCGACAAGCAATACACCTCCGCCTCGAATTTGGTGTGCGGCGTAATGCTGCCTGGCTTGGCCAAGACCTGGCCGCGCTCGATTTCGTCCCGCTTGATGCCGCGAAGCAGGCAGCCGACGTTGTCGCCGGCCTGCCCCTGGTCCAACAACTTGCGGAACATCTCGACGCCCGTCACGATGACCTTGCGCGACGCGGTCAAGCCGACGATTTCGACTTCATCGCCCACCTTGACAATCCCTCGCTCGATACGCCCGGTGGCCACCGTGCCGCGGCCTTCGATCGAAAATACATCTTCGACCGCCATCAGGAACGGCTTGTCGACGGCCCGCTGCGGCTCGGGGATGAACGAATCGATGGCATCCATCAGTTCCTGAATACACTTCGTCCCCTCCGGGTCTTCCGGATTCTGATAGGCGCCCAACGAGTTGCCCCGAACAACCGGCGTCTCGTCGCCGGGGAATCCATACTTGGTGAGCAACTCGCGGACTTCCAACTCCACCAACTCCAGCAGCTCGGGGTCATCCACCAAGTCGACTTTGTTGAGGAACACCACCAGGGCGGGCACGGCCACCTGACGAGCCAACAGCACGTGCTCTCGCGTCTGAGGCATCGGTCCATCCGCCGCGGACACGACCAGGATCGCACCGTCCATTTGGGCGGCGCCGGTGATCATGTTCTTGATAAAGTCGGCGTGACCGGGGCAGTCAATATGAGCGTAGTGCCGCTTGTCGCTTTCATACTCGACGTGGGCAACCGCGATGGTCACCGTTTTCGTATCGTCGCGGACCGTACCGCCTTTGGCGATATCCGCATACGACTTGAACTGAGCCAAGCCCTTTTTCGACTGGGTCGCCAGAATCGCTCCGGTCAACGTCGTCTTGCCATGATCGATGTGACCGATCGTGCCGACGTTGACGTGCGGTTTCGTTCGTTGAAATTGCTCCTTAGCCATCGCTTCTTACACCTGCGTTTCAAAGTGCGACATGACGTTTCACAACACAACCTACAGTGGTTTCTCGATTCGCGCCGTGGAGGCGGCCTTGCCGAGAGCTGCTGACGGGAGTCGGACCCGTGACCTCGTCCTTACCAAGGACGCGCTCTACCGACTGAGCTACAGCAGCCAACATGTTAGCGTTTGTCACCCCGGTTTGCTACCGCCCCACCCGGCTGCCAGCGAGAGCGGGTGAAGGGAATCGAACCCTCGTCTTCAGCTTGGAAGGCTATTGCTCTACCATTGAGCTACACCCGCCCGACCGTCTGTAGGACCAACAATTGCGCGCCGGACACCCGACGCCTCTGCAGTGGGGGGTGCAGGATTCGAACCTGCGAAGGCTGAGCCAACGGATTTACAGTCCGTCCCCTTTGACCACTCGGGAAACCCCCCCGCACCCAAGTTCCAACTCGCCAAGGGGTCCCGCCCCAGGCTCCAGCACCAACTCAACTCCGCAACCTGCCGCGTCACCGTTCCGCTGCTGCCGTTATCCCAATCCCTGTTTCTCTTTTTTTCTCGTTTTTGATCGTCAAAAACTACGTCCGCGGAGCCAGCGGAGGGAATCGAACCCACGACCAGCTGATTACAAATCAGCTGCTCTACCGACTGAGCTACGCTGGCATCTAACACCGCAAAGGCCAAGCCCCCGCTGTGAAAACCAGCTAATATACCGTCATCACCGATTCATGCAAGACGAGAACAGGCAAAAAACACGGCCGGAAGACCAAACACGCAACTCTTGGCAGCATCAAGACCTACGGCAGAAACCAGCCACTAAGCCCCTCCGCAGGTCCTATTCCGGCACTTCGATTTTTTCCTGCTCCGCAGCCGCCCGCAGCTTGTGCAGCGCTCGGGCTTCGATCTGGCGAATCCGCTCTTTGGTTACGCCCAGCTGGCTTCCGACTTCCTGAAGAGTCTTCGGCTCCTGGGCACGATTCAACCCAAAACGGCTGATGATGATCCGCTGTTCGCGTTCATCCAGACGGGACAAGATACGCTCTACTTGCTGTTCTCGCAAGTGCTGGGCGGTTTCCATCTCCAGCAGGGCTCCCCGTTCGTCCTGTTGGGCATCGAACATCTCGTCGTGGCTTGTCCGGAACCGTTCGCGGTGCTTGAACTCGTCCGGAATCGTGCGGGCATAGTTGCGCATGATCGCCCAACTGGCGTAAGTGCTGAACTTGTTGCCCCGCGCGTAGTCAAACTTGTCGACGGCCCGCATCAGCGAAATGTTGCCGTCGCTGACCAGGCTGAAGAAGTCGTCGCAGACGCCCACGTGGCGTTTGGCAATCGAAACAACCAGCCGCAAATTCGCTTGGACGATGCGGTTTTTCGTCTTCACCGCCTGCTCGTACCCTTGTTCGATGCGGTCCATGAGTCCGGTGGACGCCCTGCTGGGAGTCAGCGTTTCCCGCAACTGGCCGGCGCGGTACTTCAAAAAGTTGTACTTGCGGAACAAATAAGACTCCTCCTCGCGGGTCAGGAGGGGTACGTCATACAAGGAGGCCAAGTACGACGGCAGTCCCGCCGGAACCCGCGGCTTCTTCGCCGCCTCTTCGCCAAGCGGCATCGGTCCCAGGATCTCTTCTTCCGCATTCGCCGCGTCAAACTGCTCGTTGTAGATACAGTCCAAGGGCAGGTCGAGCAGTCGCAGAGCCCTCATTTCGTTGATGATCCGGTAGATCGACGTCCGGGTCCGGCCAAATCGCTGGGCCAACTCGCCGACCGACTGGCCACGGCGGTAGTCCTGGTACAGGCTCTCCTTGGATTCCTCGGTCAAGGGAGCGGTGTGATCGGGAAACAAGGCCAACGCCGGGTGCTGTTGATCGAAGTTCCGCAAGGTGTACCGAACCGTCTCGACGCTCCGGTTGAATCGCTTGGCGATCCGCCGAGCCGCCTCCGACTGCCCCGCTCCCGCCCTGGCCAACCGGCGAGCGCGGTCGATGATGTTGGACCGTTCCTGGTGGCTAATCTGGGTGAAATGCTCGCCCCGATGCACCCGGTGCAGATGATTGCTGATAAATCGCTCGACACTGCTGTGCAAAAAGCCGACTCGTTTCTTGCCGCCCGCAAAGACGAACCGCCGACTGACCAAGCCCAGCTCGCGCCACCGCGAAATCGTCTTGGTCGAAACGTTGAACATCCGGCTCAGTTCCTCGACCGTGTGGACCGCTTCCGGCAAATCGTGCACGCTGATGTTGGCGGCGTCGGAAACATCCTCCACAAACAAGCGGACATCGTGACGAGCCTCTTCACCGGACACGACCAACTGGGGAGAAGACTCGGGGCGGTAGTCCGTGATGCGATAGCACAGGTATTCGTAGCTGTACGTCCGGTCGGGATCCAGTTCTCCCAACAATCGTTCCGCACGATCGATCTGCTCCATCTTCTTCGAGCGCGGAGCGAACCGGACCTGCTGATCGCGGAGCTGTTTGAGAATCGGATTGCGATACGCAGCACGCATGAGAGCCTCTTACCTTTTGGGGGCCTTGCGGCGTTCCCTGCGGCCTTCGCCGCTCCGCCGAGTCCCACCCGCTCGGACAAGCACCTCTTCTTGGGATGCAGTCACGCCGAACACCCTCAGCCAGGAGTCCGGCCATGAGAACATACGCAACGGACGTGCCACCGGTTCATTCCGTCGTGGCCAGTTGCCTCGGATCTCGGATCGAAAACCTGTTAACTAATTCTATAGTCAGCACTTAAGCTGTCACGACAGCGTGTATCTCCGCCGCCATTGTCTAAGGAAAAACCAACCGCCCAAAAGTTCGCGCCACAGGAAGCAGATTCCTCCCTGCATAGCGCGCGCTGTTCTGCTGCAAAGCGCGTCAAAACGGCTCAACCGGAACCGCACAACCGGCCGATTTACCGATTGCGCAAAGTTTTACGACCGACCTGGAGGCGCCCTATCCATGAATACTGACGCTTCGCGCCCATTGTTAGTCGATAGAATCGCAGACGAATTGTCAAGAAATACACGGCTTTCCGTCCGGCATCGCTGGTTTGTGGCCGGCTTGCTGGCCGCCTGGATATCTCTGCTGCCGTCTGTAAGGTCATTGGCCGCTGATACTTACGATCTCACGCCCGACCTGAAGGCGGGACAGGTGCAGCAAGTGCAAGCAGTGCTTGAGGTCCGCGGAGATTTGTTGGTTGCGGCAGACGAAGGCGGACAAGAGAAGGTGCCGATCGTTGTCACGGGCAAGGTCTCCTACGAAGAACGCCTGCTTGCCGTGTCTGAATCCAAGCACCTGCTCCGTTCGGTACGCCAATACCATGACGCCAGTGCCGAGGTCAAAGTCGGCCAGGGATTGGCACATCCCAAGCTGAATTCGGAGCGTCGCCTGATCGTTGCCCAACTGGGCGAGGGCGGAGCGATCCTTTTTTCGCCGCAGGGCCCGCTGAGCCGAGACGATCTGGATCTTGTCGACATTCAAGGGAACAGCCTCGCCGTGCCGGGATTGCTACCGTGCCGCCCGGTCCAGGCCGGGGAGCGCTGGCCGCTCGGTCGGGAGTCGTTGGCGGTGCTGCTGGGCCTGGATGTGATCACCCAGAGCGACGTCCAGGGGACGTTCGAGAAACGGGACGGCCAGACCGCCATCCTGGCGATTGAGGGAGCGGCCGAGGGTTCGGCCGAAGGCGTTATTTCGAAGATCGTGATTCGGGCCAAGGCCAACTTCGACCTTTCACGCCGTGCCGTAACCTGGCTGGCAGCCAACATCCGCGAGCAGCGGGAGATCGGACAGGCGGAACCCGGATTCGACGTCACCGCCCGCCTGCGACTGGCTCTGTCGCCCCAAAATCAGTCGGAGTCGCTGAATGACCAAGCGCTGAGCGCAGTGAACTTGACGGCCGACGGCGGTGCCACGCTTCTGCAGTTTCGCCCCCAGAAAAGCGGTTTTGAGCTGGTCCACGACCGCCGATGGCGGGCCATGCTGGACCGCCACGACGTGTGCGTGCTGCGCTGCGTGGACCGCGGGGACTTGATTGCACAGTGTAACATCTCGGAATTGGCCGACGCGGAACCCGGTCAACGTTTGACTCTGGAGACGTTCCAGCAGCAAGTCTTGCAGTCGCTGACCAGCAGTGCGGGACAAGTCACGGAAGCGTCGCAGAACACGACGGAAGACGGCCGGCGGGTCTTGCGGGTGCAAGCGGCGGGCATCGCCTCCGAAGTCCCCATCATGTGGGTGTTCTACCACCTGTCGAACGATTCTGGCCGTCAGGCATCGTTGTCCTTCACGTTCGAATCCAGAATGCTGGACCGATTGGCCGACGGCGATCGGCAACTGGTCGAGTCCTTCCAGTTCGTGTCGCGGCCGCCGTTGCAAGAGGCCAAACCGAGGAACCGGACGTCTTCGACCACACGCTGAGCGTCTCGCCTCACGCATCTTCGTCCTTGGCTTCGCGGCGGAACACGGCCACGACGTCCTCGACCGGCACGACGAACAGTTGATTGTCGGGCTCGAAATCGACCGGAATGGCATTCTTGGGATGGAACAGGATCTTGTCGTACTGGCGCAACGGCATGTCCGCGTCGTTCTCGACGTGGGCCGAAATGGTCACGATCCGGCCTGTGATCGTGGGGATTTCCGCCTGATCCGGCAGGGCAATGCCCCCCTTGGTCTGCCGCTTGGGATCGTCCTTGCGGACCAAGACGCGGGCTCCGATCGGTTCGATGTACTCAAAGGTCGTGTCTCGTGTTTTTGCCATAGCAGTCGGTCCTCACATCCTGCGGCCTGTCCGATTCAAGCGTACAAAGCTGCGCGGCGCCGGACAAGCCGCCGCACTCCAGATTGCCTGCGCCGGAAGGCCGTGTCACGCGTTGGCGCCGGGTGGACGTCACGAATCTAGCCCTGGCCGGATTGGATTTGCCTGGCAACTCGCGGCGGCCATGTCGAAGGTTTCTGGCGGCGGCTTCGAGACGCGTCGCGGAGGGCTTGCTGGCGCCGCGCAATGGCCTGAGGATTGTCCGCTTGTCCCGTCATTTCGTACAGGAAGCGGCTGGGGATCGTGTCGCGCGACTTGCCCCATTTCATGCGGGTCAGCGGCAGCGACAAGGTCAGCCGCTCGCGGGCTCGAGTGACGCCGACGTAGCACAGACGCCGTTCTTCCTCGACGCTCGCTTCGCCGGCGTCAACACTGCGGTGGTGCGGCAGAATGCCCTCCTCCATGCCGGCCATGTACACGTGGGGGAATTCCAGGCCCTTGGCGCTGTGCAGCGTCATCAGCACCACCGCATTTCGCTGCAGTTGCTTTTCCTTGTCGTTGTTCATATCGCGGTCGCCCAGCACGATCTCGTCCAAGAAGCCCTGCAGTGTCGGCTTCTTGGTCTTGGCTTCATAAGCCGCCAAGGCGTTGACCACCTCCTGGACCGCGTCCCAACGCGAATGAAACTCGTTCGCGTCGGGGTACAGCCGCTGCAGTTCGGCCTCGTAGCCGACCTTGGAGATCACGTCCCGCACGGGGGCCAGCAGCGGGCCGTGTTGAACGCGGCCCTGGACCCCCTCGACCAAGGCCACGAACCGCTGCACCGCCAATTTCGCAGCCTCAGGCAGACCGGCGCAGGAATGCATCACGGCCCACACCGGCTTGCCCTGGGATACCGCTTGCTGCATCAGCCATTCCACCGCCTTCTGGCCGATCCCGCGGGGCGGCGTGTTGATGATCCGCAGCAGCGATGGCTCGTCGTGCGGGCTGACGATCGTCTTGAGGTAGGCCACGATGTCGCGGACTTCCTTGCGATCGAAGAAGGACATGCCGCCCAGCAGCACGTAGGGTAGTTTGGTCTTGCGCAGTTCGGTCTCGAAGGCTCGCGGTTGCTCGTTGGTGCGAAACAGGATGGCAAAGTCGCGCGGTTCCAGGTGCTCGTGCTCGATCATCCGGCGGATCTCGTCGACGATTTCCCTCGCCTCGGCGTTTTCGTCCTGATGCTGGCGGATCAGCGGTTTCGGGCCGCCACGGCGCGAGGCGCGCAGAACTTTCTGGTGCCGAGTCCGGTTAAAAGCGATCAGGCGGTTGGCCAGATCCAGAATCTCGGCGGTCGAACGGTAGTTGTCCTCCAGACGCACGACGGTGGCGTCGGGCCAATCCTCGGCGAACCGCAGGATGTGCTCGACCTCCGCGCCTCGCCAGCCGTAAATCGACTGGTCGTCGTCGCCCACCACGCACAGATTGCGATGGCGGGAGGCCAGGGCTTTGACGATCCGGTACTGGCTGCCGTTGGTGTCCTGGTACTCGTCCACCAGCACGTGGTCGAACCGTCCCGCCTCGTCGTCCAGTACGTCCTGGTGTTTGTGGAACAGTTCCTCGCTACACAGCAGCAAATCGTCAAAGTCAACGGTGCCGGTGGCCTTTAGGGTCCGTTGATAACGGCGATACCCCATGGCAGCCAGGTGCTCCTTGTCGGTCTGCGCCAATCGGACTGCGTCAGCGGGCGAGATCGAACGGGATTTCCAACCGCTGATGAGATGGATCAGGTCACCGGGCCGCAGGGATTCGTTCGGGACGCGGATTTCGCGGAGTACGCTGCGGGCGATGCTCTCCTGATCGCCGCGATCGCAGATGGCGAACCGGTCGGGATAACCCAGGCGGCGGATGTGCCGTCGCAGGATTTTCACGCAATGCGAGTGAAACGTAGAGATAAGAGGCCGATCCTTCAGACGTTTGCCCAGCAGGGCTCGGATCCGCTCCTGCATCTCGTCGGCGGCTTTATTCGTGAAGGTGACCCCCAGGATGCGGCTGGGTCGGACCCCGTGTTTTATGAGATTCGCAATGCGGAATGTCACCACGCGGGTCTTGCCGGTGCCGGCGCCGGCCAGGACGAGCAAGGGGCCGGAGAGCGTTTTGACGGCCTGCAGTTGTGCGGGGTTCAATTCAGCCATGGGGCCCGATGGTATCCGCAGCCGCCTAGCGGCGGAAGGGGCGGTCCTGAAGTCCGCTTTCTTGGAAAAGCTGGCCCAAATATCCTGCACCAGGGAATTGATCGACTGCGATTTCTGGTATAAGGTTAAGGCCACTCAGACCTTTAGTTTGTGGGATGCGCGCCGCGTGCGCGCATCTGCGAGTCGTTTAACCGCGACAGGCCGCTTTCCGCCCTCTATCGACAAGGAGAATTCATTCATGGCTCGAACCACTCGTCGTCAATTCCTGCAGACGACCGCCGCCGCGGGCGTCGGCTTCTGGGTAGCCGCTGGAAACCGTGTGGCGCTCAGCCGGTCCGCCAACGAACGTCCCAACGTCGTGTGCATCGGCGTCGGTGGCAAAGGAGGTAGCGATTCCAACAACGCCGCTCAGTTCGGCAACGTGATCGCCATCTGCGACGTCGACCGTAACACGCTGGAGAACAAAGGCAAGGCCGACGGCTTCAAGAACGCCGAGAAGTTCACCGACTATCGCGAGATGCTGGCCAAGCACGGCAAGAACGCCCAGATCGCGACCATCAGCACGCCGGACCACATGCACGCCCCGGCCACGCTGGCCTGCATGCGGCTGGGCATCAGCTGCTACACGCAGAAGCCGTTGACGCGGACGATTTACGAGGCTCGTCTGCTGGCCCAGGTGGCCAAGGAAACCGGCGTCTGCACGCAGATGGGCAATCAAGGGACGGCCCTGGATTCTTCGCGCGAGGCGATCGCGCAACTCCGCTCCGGCGTGCTCGGCACTTTGAAGGAAGTCTTCGCCTGGTCGAACCGCCCGATCTGGGCTCAAGGCCCCGGACGCCGTATGACCATGGAGAAGTTTGCCGCGCAGGCCAAGAAAGAAAACCCGGACAAGGCTGAAGAGATCATCAAAAAGAAGAAAGAGGAAATCGAACGCAACCTCGAACGGGTCGACTGGAAGAACTGGCTGGGCGTCGCCCCGCCACGGGAATTCTGGCCCGGACTGTACCACAGCTTCCAGTGGCGCGGCTGGTGGGATTTCGGCGCCGGCGCTCTGGGCGATATGGCCTGCCACCAGCTGACGGTTCCCTTTGCTTCCTGCGGATTGCAGGATCCGATCTCGGTGCAGGCCAAGAGCAGCGGCCACGACTATGACAGCTTCCCGGCCAGCTCGATCATCAAGTTCGAGTTCCCGGAGACGTCCGAACGGCCGGCGATTCCGTTCTGGTGGTACGATCGCCTGGGCAACAAGCCGCCGCAGGAAGTGTTCAGCAAGTGGGGCATCGAAAAGGTGTCCAACAGCGGCGTGATGGTGGTCGGCGAAAAGGGCGCGTTCTACAGCAGCGACGACTATTGCGGACGCTACGAGCTGAAGGGCGTCGAGAAGAAGACGGTCGAGTATGAAAAGGCCGAGAACAAGGGCAACAACGACGTGAACAACATGTACGAGTTGTTCCGGGCACTGGCCGCCGGCGATCCGATGATCTGCCACTCGAACTTCATCAAACGCGCCGGCCCGCTGACGGAAATGATCCTCCTGGGCAACCTGGCCGTGTGGGCCGCCGCGACGGGCGGCGCGAACGGCGAAATGGGCGACTGGGGCGAGAAGGTCGAGTGGGACGCGAAGAACCTCAAGGTGACGAACCTCGCTTCCCTCAAGACGCCGGGGGTGGCCGACCTGGTCAAGCCGAAGTATCCGGCGGGGTATCGACTCGACTAGCGATCAGCCTGCAGGAGTCAACTCAACCGGCTGCGGAGACAGACCTCCGATCGGAGCCGGGAAGAGATACGAGTGTACGAGTACGTGGCGAGCCCATTCTCGCCTAACTTCCTTCCGTACTCGTACACTTACTCGTGCACGCAAATCCCTTGCACGCCTGACCTCTGCTCCGGACTGGCCAGTTCCGCCGCTGTTACAAATTCCTAGGATTAGTTTCCGCGAAAACTAAATGCTGTACGTCTGAGCGCTTGGGTTACGGGTGCAGGCCGCAACAGGTTTGGGGAAAGTCGAAAACCATGATCAACCGTCAGCTATTCTGCCGTCGCATTCTCGTTGGTTTGAGCTTGTTGGTGGTTTGTTTGGCCGGTTGCCCGGCGCCGAAGGGCGACAGCGGCACCAGCCCGGACGCTGGTCGCGGCAGTGGCGAGACCGCCGCGGACCGCGGCGCGAGCCAGGCGTCGGCGGCATCGGCTCAGGCTGGTACGGCCAAAGCGGAGGACGTGGACGCCGCGAAATCGCTGTTGGACGGCCTCGGCGCCAACGCCAAGTACACGCTTCTGCCCGGCGGGGTACTGACCGAGATCGTCATTCAGGACGGCTCCGTGCTGTCCGCCGAGAACATCGCCCTCTTCGGAAAGCTCACCGATCTGGAAAAGCTCCAGATTTACAACTTCCGGGAGTTGAACGACGAAATGGCTGCGCAGTTGGCGGGCCTGCAGAACCTGACGACGCTGGCGCTGACGAACTCCGTCATCAATGATCCGACGGTGGAGATGATCGCCAAGTCGTTTCCGAAGCTCATCGATCTCGACCTGTCGTCGAACACAAATCTGACCAATAGCGTCCTCAAGAACATCTGTGAAATCGGGAGTCTCCAGCGGTTGGCGATTGCACAGAACAACTTCAACGATCTGGGAACAAGCCATTTGTCAAAGCTGAAGGAACTGCGAACTCTGGACCTGCGCGGCAACATGGAAGCGGGCGATATGACCATGGAGGTCATTGCCTCGCTGCCAAACCTGACCGCGCTGAAGCATCGCAGTGTCGCAGTCACGGAACTCGGCATGGAGTACTTGGCTCAGAGCCAGACGCTCGAATCGTTGCTGATGCAGGATTTCGCCGCCACCGGCCAGGCCGGGCAGCACATCGCCAAGCTTGGCAAGTTGAGACAACTGGAGGTCTTCCGCTGCCCGGGCTTCGGTTCCGACGGCGTATTGGCCCTGAAAGGGCTGAAGCTCACTCGCTTGACGCTGCGCGACCTGCCCGCCATCGATGATTCCGCGATGGAGGTGTTCACCGATCTGCCGGAGCTGAAGCGGCTGTATCTGCACGAATTGGCCTCCGTCGGCGACTCGGGCCTGGCGAACCTGGCAGCTCTCAAGTCGCTGGAAGTGCTCGACATCTGGACTGTGCCGCAGATGACGGACGCCACCGTCGAGGTGATCGCCACGTTGCCGAACATCAAGGAGCTTTCCATCCGGACGACGGACGTCACCGATGCGGCCGTGGACAAGCTGCTGGCGATGCCGAACCTGCAAACGCTGACGTTCAAGGAAAACGGGAATGTGACGGCCGAGGGACTGAAGAAGCTGCGTGGGAAGAAGTGGGCCAAGCTGGATATCGGCTCCGCCGAAACGGGCGACGCGTCGCCGTGATTTGTCCAAGGGTGACCGAACGCCGAAACGGCTTGGAGGAGCGTGGCATTTCGCAAGCACCGGTGGATTGCCCATGAAGCTCGTGGAATTCCGCTGCAAATCGTGCGGGGCAACGCTCAGGCCCGAAAACGTGGTCGAGCGGCTGGCGATGGCCCGCTGCGATCACTGCGGCGCCGTCTTTGGAATCGAGGGTCTGCCATTATCCTCCGCCGCTGAGGCGGCGCGTCAGCGCGGCCCGGTCTCGATGCCCAAGGGGATCGAGGTCAGCCAGTTCGGCGGCTCGCTGGAAATCACGCGGCGCTGGTTCGGATGGGGCTTCGTGTTCCTTGTTTTTTTCTGCATCTTCTGGGACGGCTTCATGGTCGCCTGGCACGCCATCGCGCTGAGCAGCGGCGCGTGGTTCATGTCGCTGTTTGGTCTGCTTCATACCGCCGTGGGCGTGGGGCTGACCTACTACACGATTGCCGGGTTTGTCAACAGAACCGTGATCCGCGCAGGCCAGGGCCTGATCGAGATTCGCCACGGTCCTTTGCCTTGGCCCGGCAACAAGACGCTCGTTTCGCACGAAGTCGAGCAGTGCTACAGCAAGGAGAAGATCCATCACGGCAAGAACGGCACCCATTACACGTACACAATCCACGCCCTGATGACCAACGGCCGCCGCGAGACCGTCGTCAGCGGCTTGACGGATACCGAACAGGCGCTGTACATCGAGCAGCAACTCGAGCAGTTCCTCGGCATTCAAGACAGGCCCGTGCCGGGAGAGTTGCCGCGATAGCACCGTTCGGCGCGGGTCTCTGACCCCGCCGAAACCGCCGACCGTAGGTCTCCGAGTTTGGTCTTGTTAGCTGTTATTAGCAGCGTTCGAGAAATAACGGTCCGGTTCTGTCGTGGCGTAAGCTTCCAGCTTGCGGTAGATAGGGGCATCGCAAGCTGGAAGCTTGCTCCACGTATTTCTCAACGTTGCTCAGGTGTGTCACGATATGTCCTTTGCTGGATTCGGATTCAAGAGCTAAGGAGGATGCGATGCGATTGGCTGCCACGCTTGTTTTGTTGGGGATGCTGATGTTGCCGTCTTCTGCCAGTGCCGGTGCTGCGTCGGTTCGTGAGACCACGCTGGAGATCCCCACGTATTTGATGGGGTCGGAGGACAAGAATCCCCCGTTGTGGAATCTGAACGTCTACCCGTATCCGATGCAGACGGACATTACCCGAAACAAAGCGGTCCAGTCGTACCGCGCGGTGGTTCTGGAGAACGACTACATCCGCGTGATCATTCTGCCGGACGTGGGCGGAAGGATCTTTGCCGCCCACGACAAGACGAACGGCGATTTCGACTTCATCTACCACAACCACGTCATTAAACCTGGCTTGGTGGCCCTGCGCGGCGCGTGGCTTTCCGGCGGGATCGAGTGGAACTTCCCCACCCGGGGCCATACGGTCAACACGTTTTCGCCGGTGCAGTATCAGATCATCCAAGGCGACGACGGAAGCGTGACTTGCGTGGTGGGCACGCGGGAATGGGTGCGGCGGATGAAGTGGGCCGTGGCCACCACGGTGTATCCCGACCGCTCGTACTTCCGAAACCGGATTCTGCTGTACAACCCCACGTTGACGGACAACAACGGCTACTTCTGGGCCAACGCCGCCGTCCACGCCTGGCCGGACACCAAGGTAATTTTTCCGCCGGCCGACTACACCTACGCCGGGCGGCGCCGCAATCCGCAGCCGTGGCCGAACTTCCAAGGCCAGGACCTGGGCTGGTATCGGAATACCCCCCACGCATTCGATTATTTCTGCGGCACGCCGGCCGACTTTGTGGCCGCCTACAACCACGAACGCCAGTGCGGCAGCGTCCATTTCGCCTCGCGGCACGACAGCTTTGGCAAAAAGTTCTGGACTTGGGGAGTCGCCCGCAGCGGGTTGATCTGGGAAGACATTCTCACCGACCAGGACGGGCAGTACATCGAACTGCAGTCGGGCCGGCTGCTGACTCAGGGCGATAGCTGGATCTTCGAGCCGCACCTGCAGGAAAGTTGGGATGAGTACTGGTATCCGATCAAGAACATGGACGGATTCGTCAAGGGGAATCCGGAGGCGGCGGTCAATTTCGTGGTCCGGGATCAGAAACTCCTTGTGGCGGTCAACGCAACTCGACCCTTGCACGACGCCACTGTCCGAGTGCTGGCGGGCGGCAAGGAGATCTACCGCGAGACGCTGAACCTGACGCCCCGCGACAGCTGGCGAAGAGAAATCCCGTTCACCGCAGCCGCGGAGACGGGGCAGGTGGTACTGCTCGACAGCCAAGGCCGCGAAATCCTCGGCTACAGCCCCAAGCGGGAAAAGGTTCCGCCGCCGGAACTGGAACCGGAAATGCCGACAGGCGAGACCGCGACAGCCGAAGAGCTTTGCCTTGCGGGCTACTATGCGATGAAACACTGGAACCTGCCGGAGGCCGTGGAACTGTTCGGCCGCTCCCTGGAAAAGGATCCCGGCTTCACGCCCGCTCTGCGCTGGCTGGCCATCATCCACTACAAGACGGGCCGCTTCGGCGAAGCCCAACGTCTGGCCGACCAGGTGCTCCGCCGCAACGACGACGACCATGCCGCACGCTACTACCGGGCGTTGAGCCGCATCGCGCTGGGCGACTCGGAGCGAGTCGAAGAGGACCTTGACCTGTTGGGACGCCGGGCAGCTTATCGCCACATCGCCCCCTTCGTCCAGGCGTCCTTGGCCATCGCCGCGGGCGACATGAGCCGGGCCGAAGAGCGGCTCCGACGCGCACTTCGTGAGAATCCGGGAGACCTGAAGGCGCAAGTCATGCTGGCCTGCGTTTTGCGGCATCAGGGGCGTGCGGAGGAAGCGATCCGGATGGTCGACGAGGTCTCGGCCATCGACCCGCTCGACGGCTTGGCGTCGTTGGAAAAGGTCTTCCTCGGCGCGGCGAAACCAGAATCGCTGGCCGCGTTGAGGAACGATCCTCAGTACTATCTCGAGGCGGCCTGCGACTACCTGCAGATGAACTTGCACCAGGACGCCATCGCGGTGCTGGAGCGATACGTTCAGCAGCCCGGCGCGGCGCCGCATCCGTTCGTCTGTTTCTATCAGGGTTACCTGGCCGACAGAGCGGGCGACGCGAAATCAGCCAAATCGCACTACGCCCAAGGTGCAAAGCTCTCGCCGGATTACGTCTTCCCGTTTCGCACCGAAAGCCTGGCCGTGCTGCGCGCCGGCTTGCGCCACTTGCCGGACGATTGGAAGCTTCGTTACTACCTGGGCACGCTGTTGACGGCCAAGCTGCAGTGGCGCGAAGGGCTGGAGCAGCTGCTGGCCGCGCGCAAGGCGGAGCCGGATTATCCCGTGCTGTATCGCAACCTGGGCGAGATCTACTGGCACGAATTGAACGACTACGCTCGGGCGCAGGCGGTGTACGAAAAGGCACACGCCCTCGATCCGAACGACAGCGCGTACCACCTCGCCCTGGATCGTCTGTACAGTCTCCAGGGTGACCATGCAAAGCGTGACCGCTTGTTTCAGCAGGCTGTCCCGAAGGTCAAGGGCGACTTTCAAGTGTTGTTGGCGCGCGCGGCTTACCACACCGACGTGGGCCAATACGACGAGGCCCTGGAGATCCTGCAGCGTCACACGTTCCATCCGTGGGAAGGCTGGACCGGCGCTCGAGAGCTTTACGTGCGGACCCTGCGTTTGCGCGTGGATCGAGCCATCGAGCAAGGCAAGTACGACAAGGCCGTCGACGATTTGCGTCTGGCCATGGAGTGGCCCGAGAATCTAGGCACCGGCAGGCCCCCTAACCCCGACCACGCGTGGGAGCACTACAAGCTGGGCCTGTGCTACAAAGGCTTGGGCAAGTCCCAACTCGCCGCGGAGCATTTGACGACGGCGCTCCAGAGCCCGGTTTCGGAGGGCGCCGCCTGGCGGGCCGATGCGGAGAAAGAGCTGAAGGCATTGAGAGGAGGGTACAAAGGAGCTTGTCGATAGCGTCCCGGATCGCGGAACCCTCCAATGAGCGATGTTACCCAGATTTTGTCTACGATCGAGCAAGGCGATCCTGGCGCTGCCGATCAGCTTCTTCCGTTGGTGTACAACGAATTGCGGAGACTGGCCGCCCAGAAAATCGCTCAGGAGAAGCCCGGACAGACGCTTCAGGCCACCGCGCTGGTCCATGAGGCATATATTCGGTTGGTGGATGTGGAGAAGGTCCAACATTGGGACAGCCGCGGCCATTTCTTCACGGCGGCGGCCGAAGCCATGCGGCGGATTCTGGTCGAAAACGCTCGCCGCAAGAGTGGGCCGAAAGCGGGCGGGGGGCATCGGCGAGTCCAGTTTGCGGACGTCGAACCGGAGATTCCGGGGCCCCAACTGGACGTACTCGCTCTGAACGAAGCCCTTGACAAGTTGGCTGCCAAGGACCCGCGGGCCGCAGAACTGGTGAAACTCCGGTTCTTTGCCGGCCTGACGAACGAGGAAGCCGCCACGCTGTTGGGCATCTCCCCGTCAACGGCAAAGTCGGACTGGGCTTACGCGAAAAGCTGGCTCCGCGCCGAAATGACGGGATCCTCGGCAGGCGGTGTGGAATCTTGAGCCGCTATGCGGGGATCTGTCCACGTGCTCCTACACGTACTCGTCCATGTGGATCCTCCCGATCCCGAACAGCCAGAGATGCGCGTGTACGAGTACGTTGCAGTGGTTCGTCCGCTCATGTTACGATCGAACCCGTATTCTTTCATTTTCAGTCGGCCCTTCTGCGCCCAACTCTCGCATTGATTTTAGAGCGCCCATTCGGGGAGGGAATGATGAACGCCAAATCGCTTGACGAAAAAGCCGTTTTCGAGGTGGCTCGGCACATCATGTCGGAGGACGCGCGAGAGGACTATCTGGCCCATGCTTGTGACGGCGAGCGGGAGTTGTATGACCGAGTTTGCACTCTGCTGCGCATGTCCGAGGAGGATCCGGATTTCCTCGAATCCCCAGCCCTTGACGTCGGCACGATCACGGCCGGATCCTCCATCACGGAGGCTCCCGGAACGCTCGTCGGGCCCTACAGGCTGATCGAGCAGATCGGCGATGGCGGGATGGGGCTGGTGTTCATGGCCCGGCAGCAGGAGCCGGTCAAGCGGAACGTGGCCTTGAAGATCATCAAACCGGGGATGGATTCCCAACAGGTGGTCGCACGCTTCGAGGCCGAACGTCAGGCCCTGGCTCTGATGGACCACCCCAATATCGCGCGGGTGCTCGACGCCGGCTGCACCGACTCGGGCCGGCCCTACTTCGTGATGGACCTGGTCAAAGGCATTCCCATCACGGAGTATTGCGACCGGGAGCGGCTTCCCGTCCGCCAGCGTCTGGAACTGTTCGTTCTGGTATGCCAAGCCGTGCAGCACGCACATCAGAAGGGGATTATCCACCGCGACATCAAGCCCGGTAACGTTCTTGTGACCTTGTTCGACGGAACGCCGGTTCCAAAAGTCATCGACTTTGGCGTGGCCAAGGCGACCGAAGGCAAATTGACCGCGGAGACGGTCGTCACCGGATTCGCTCAGGTGATCGGCACGCCGCTGTACATGAGCCCGGAACAGGCGGAACTGAGCGGGCTGGACGTGGACACGCGGACCGACGTCTATTCTTTGGGAGTGTTGCTGTACGAGCTTCTGACAGGCACGACGCCCTTTGTGCAGGAGCAGCTCAGCCAAGTCTCGTACGACGAAATGCGGCGGATCATCCGGGAGGAAGAGGCTCCCAAGCCCAGTTCGCGGATCACGACGATGGGCCAGGCGTCGGGCACGGTTGCCACCAACCGGCGCAGCGACGTCCGTACGTTGGCTCACCAACTTAAGGGCGAGTTGGATTGGACGGTGATGAAAGCCATGGACAAGGACCGTCGGCGGCGCTACGAGACCGCTGACGCT
>CAYPGE010000132.1:13619-20075 GCA_964409865.1 uncultured Pirellulaceae bacterium | reverse complement strand
CCCGAAAAGGCCAACCCGTAAATCCTCCGGCCCGCCAAGCCAATCGGCCGGCCGCAAACAGGTTGCCACGGCCAACTGGTACGATTGCCCGCAGTACTACGACCTCGCCTTCCGCTCCGAGACGCAGACGGAGGCGGACTTCATCGAAGCGGCGTGCCGCAAGTACTGCCAGTTTCCCGTGCGGCACTTGTTGGAACCCGCCTGCGGCACCGGCCGACTGGTCGCCGAGTTGGCACGTCGCGGCTATCGCGTGACGGGATTCGACCTCAGCCAGCCGTCGTTGTCTTACCTGCGCCGACGTTTGGCTCGCCGCAGACTCCAGGCCACGGTCTTCCAAGCCGACATGGCCGATTTCTCACTGCCTCGCCCCGTCGACGCGGCTTACAACACCTTCGACAGTTTCCGCCACTTACTGACGGAACAGGACGCCCGCCGCCATCTGCAGTGCGTGGCCGGCAGTCTCCGCCCCGGCGGCATCTACATTCTCGGCTTTCACCTGCTGCCGCCGGACGCGTCGGAAGAGTGCATCGAACGCTGGACGGAACGAAGCGGCAACACCCAGGTCACCGTGACGTTGCGGGTCACGACCAGCGACCGCCGACGCCGCCAAGAAACCATTCGCGTCAGCCTCCTCGTCCGCCGCGGCGCGGAACAGTCGCGTCTCCGCGACGAGTTCCCACTGCGACTGTATACCGCCAGCCAATTCCGGCACCTGCTGGCTCAGGTCCCCGCCTTCGAACTGCTGGACGTCTACGACTTCTGGTACGAAATCGACCAGCCGCTCGAATTCAACGACGAGATCTCCGACACGGTGTTCATCCTGCGGAAGCGTCGCACCCAATGATCGCCCCCGCCGCAGACGAGGCCGCGAGCGGGATTTGTCGTTGGGGAGAATCTATCGGGGAACCCACTTCAGCTTTGCGATGCGAATGCCCTTGATCGAAGGCAATAGCGCGGCGATGTAGAATTGGCCCTCGTGCAATACGATCTCCGGCGGCCACGCTCAGCGTGGCACGGCCTACTTGTTGGCCGTGTTGACACGGCGGACACGGCCAACAAGTAGGCCGCGCCACACAATCATGGCCGTGCCACACAAGGATGGGGCGCTGCGAAGGCCGTTGCGAGGAAGCTTGCAGCGCTCAGCCGAGCGGATACAATCCAGGCTGTCGGTGAGTTCATCGGCTCTCCACAACTGACCACTGAAAGGTTCCGAAGATGTCGCACAAAAACCCGCAATCGTCCGCGTCGTCAACCACTCGCCGTGAATTCCTGGCTCAATCCGCCGTCCTGGCTGCCGCGCCCGTGGGCGTCGGGTTGGCCGTCCCGCGCAGCGTCCACGCCGCGGGCAGCGATCGGCTGCGGATCGGGCTGATCGGCTGCGGCGGCCGCGGTTGCGGGGCCGCCGCCAGCGCGCTGACCGTCGACCCGTCGGCGCAGTTGACCGCCGTGGCCGACGCCTTTGCGGACCGCGCGGAGTTCGCCCGCAACACGCTGAAGAAGAGGGCCGAGGAACAGGTCGTTGTGGATGACGATCATTGCTTCTCGGGGCTGGACGCGTATCGCAAGCTGCTGGACGGCGAAGCGGTGGACGTGGCGCTGCTGGTCGAACCGCCTCACTTCCGGCCGATCCACGTCGACGCCTGCATCGAAGCCGGGGTTCACGTGTTCGCCGAGAAACCGATGGGCGTCGACGCGCCGGGCGTGCGACGACTGCTGGCGGCCGGCGAGAAGGCCAAGGAAAAGAAACTCAGCTTCGTGAGCGGCTTCGAGACGCGGTACCGCCCCGGCGCTCGCGAGGTCATGCGGCGCATCCACGACGGCGCGATCGGCGAGATTCAGGCGATCCAGTGCAACTACAACACCGGCTTCCTCTGGCATCGCGGCCGCCAGCCGGATTGGACTGAGATGCAGTACCAGCTGCGGAACTGGTACTATTTCACGTGGCTTTCGGGCGACCACAACGTCGAGCAACATTGCCACTTGATGGACATCGTGGCCTGGATCATGCGCGACGAGCCGCCGCTGGATGCCTGGGGCGTGGGCGGACGCCAGGTGCGGGTCGAACCGAAGTGGGGCGATATCTTCGATCATCACTCCGTCGTGTACGAGTACGCATCCGGAGCGCGGGCCTACGGGATTTGCCGCCAGCAGGCGAACTGTTGGAACGATGTTTCGCTGATCGCCTACGGCACCAAGGGGCGTTTGACCAGCAGCGGCTTGAACCGCTTCACGCTGACCGGCGAGACCAATTACGAAGGCGAGCCCGACAAGGAGCATCCGGAACTGATCACGTTCCGCGAAATGTTCGCGGGTATTCGCGAGGGGCGACCGGTCAACGAAAGCACGCAGATCGCGCACAGCACGATGTTGTCGGTCCTGGGCCGGATGGCCACCCACAGCGGCCAGCGGATTCGCTGGGACGACGCGCTGGCCTCGAACGTCAAGCTGGCCCCGGAAAGCTACGCCTGGGACGCCACGCCGCCGATCCTGCCGGACGCCGACGGCAAGTACCCGGTGTCCGTGCCCGGCGTCACCAAAGTGCTGTAGGAGACGAAAGGTCCCCCAAAAGAGAACGCAACTTAAAAGGAGACAATGATGAAAACGATCGCGATTGTTTTGCAGACGGTGTGTTTCGCCCTGTTAACCGTGTTGGCCATCGCTGCCGACGACGTTCCTCGCGACGGCAAATGGGTTCCCTTGTTCAACGGCAAGAATTTGGACGGCTGGACGCCGAAGATCAAGGGCTTTGAACTGGGCGACAACTTCGGCAACACGTTCCGCGTCGAGGACGGCGTGCTGAAGGTGGCCTACGACAAGTACACCAGTTTTGACAACCGGTTTGGGCACTTGTTCTACAAGGACAAGTTCTCGCACTACGTGCTGCGGGTCGAGTACCGGTTTGTCGGCGAGCAGGTGCCCGGAGGGCCCGGTTGGGCGCTGCGCAACAGCGGCGTGATGATCCACGGCCAGCCGGCCGAGAGCATGCGCAAGGACCAGGATTTTCCGGTCTCGATCGAAGTCCAATTGCTCGGCGGCAGCGGCCAAGGGAAACGCGCCACCGCCAACGTCTGCTCGCCGGGCACGCACTTCGTGATGGACGGCAAACTGGTCACGCGGCACTGCAACGACTCGACGTCCAAAACGTTCCACGGCGACCAATGGGTGACGGTGGAAATCGAAGTGCACGGCAACGGCAAGATCCGGCACTTCGTCAACGGGGAAAAGGTCTTCGAGTACGAGCAGCCCCAACTGGACGAGAACGACGCCGACGCCCGACGCCTGATCGTCGACGGTGACAAGATGCTCCGCGAAGGCACGATTTCACTGCAGTCCGAGAGCCATCCGATCGAGTTCCGCAAGGTGGAGATTATGCTGTTGAAGCAATGAAGGGGGACCCACAATGACTCGCATCGCTCTGAGCCTCGTCGCCGTGGCGGCCGTTTCTTTCGTCCTAAGCACAGCGGCACAGGGCGCCGAACGCCCTCCCCGACCCTCCGGCTTCGAGTTTGGCGGCGCGACCGAGTTCGACCGTCCGCCGGTCGCCAAGGACGAGCGGGAGAAGCGGGCACTGGACACGCTGGACGAGATGAGCAAAGGCCAATGGTACCTGAACGTCACCACGCGAGAGGGACGCCTGATGCGGCAACTGACCGAGGCCGTGGGCGCCAAACGGGTCGTCGAGATCGGCACTTCCAGCGGCTATTCCACCCTCTGGTTCGCGCTGGCCGTACGTGCGACCGGCGGCAAGGTGTTCACGCACGAAATCGATCCGGAGAAAATCAAAATCGCCCGCGCCAATTTCGAGCGGGCCGGGCTGGCCGACGTGATTACGATTATCGAAGGCGACGCTCACCAGACGGTCACACAGCATAAGGAGCCGATCGACGTCGTGTTCTTGGACGCCGACAAGTCCGGCTACATCGATTATCTGCAAAAACTCCTGCCCTTGGTCCGCCCCGGCGGCCTGATCCTGGGCCACGACATGCACCGCCCCCGCCCCGACCCGCGCTTCATCGACGCCATCACCACGAGCCGGGACCTGGACACGTCGTTTGTGATGATGGAAGGTTACGGAATCAGTCTTTCTCTGAAAAAGCGATAACGGCGGCGACACAATCGCCCATCGCCTGAGACATGGGGAGACACGTGATGAAAACACTGCAGCGGCGCGAGTTTCTGGAAATCGTGGGGGTGGGGGCTACGTGGGGAGCCACCGCGGCAGCAATGGCCGCGGAAGGGGTCACGGCGGTGCCAGCGGCCGGGCTGGCGGACGTCCAGACGTATGCCAGCGGGCGGGACGACGGGCGCTTCCTCCAGACCGCGGCGCTGGTACACAAGTATCTGCAGACGCTCCAGCCCAAGCTGGCCTTTCGACCCGGCATGACCCGAGAAGAACTCCCAGCGTGGCAGAAGGCCGTCCGCGAGAAACTGTTGGAGCTGATGTGCTTCCCGGAAGTCCCCGAGCAGCCGGAGCCGAAACGGATCTGGTCGCAGGCTCGCGAGGGCTATCGACTGGAACGCTGGGAAGCCTATCCGGAGCCCTTCAGCGTGGTGCCCTTCCTGCTGTTGATTCCCGACGGCGTCAGCCCCAGTTCGCCCGCGCCCGCCGTCCTGTGCTTTCCCGGCTCGACGGGTAGCAAAGAGACCCTGGCGGGCGAACCCGAGCTGCCCGGTTCGCCAGCGCCGGACAAGACCAAGTGGTCCGACAACCGGATGGCCTACCACTTCGCCCGCCGCGGGCTGGTGGCAGCGGCCTTCGACAGCCCGGCCACCAACGAACTGGCGAGTCCCATGCTCAATCGCGAGGCGTTATCGCTGTGCGCGATTTGGATGGGCCGCTGTTACGAAGCGATCTCGGTGTCTCAGAAGGCGTGCGTGCTGCCGTGGCTCGCCGCCCAGCCCTACGTCGACGCGAAACGCGTGGCTACCAGCGGCCATTCGCTGGGCGCCAAGCCGGCCGACATCCTGGGCGTGCTCTACCCCGAACTGGTGAAAGCCGTGGTCCACAACGATTTTGTGTGTCACTGGCAGGAGCGGGCCGTGGCGATGAACCTGTACCATCCGGGCGGGCACCAGGTCGTGCCGGGCATGGTTCAGTGGTTCGACTACACGGACCTGGAAGCCGCACTGGCCCCGCGGCCTCTGCTGTTCACCGAAGGCGGGCGGCCCAACCAGATCGCCAAGATCCGCCGGGCCTACGCGCTGCTGGACGCCGCCGGCGCCGTGCGCGTGTACCATTACGAAAAGTACGAAGACCCGGCCTCGCGCACGCTCGACGACGCGGAACTGCCCGTGGGCATCAGCGGCGAGCAGTATTTCGCCTACGCCTACGTCGATGCGGCCCGGCACCGGTTCCGCCCCCACCACGCCGTGCCCTGGCTGGCCGGCGTGTTCGGGATGTGAGTACAGGCGGCGCAAGAGAATCGTCTCGCGTCGCATTTGCGTGGCACGGCCCACGTGGCACGGCCTACTTTGTTGGCCCTGCGGGTTGTCCCGAGCTGTCAGTCATCGAGTTTCTCAAGGACGTGGCTCCGCAGTTCCCCGGCGCCGGCCAGGAAGTGCTCGGCAATCCACCGCAGGTGGCTGGGATCGCGGCCTTCGAAACGAAACGTAACGGCCGACTCGGTGATCGAGGCTCGGGCCAAAGCCCAGCCGCCGTCGTATTCGGCTCGCACGCCGTCCAGTCGCGTGACCGTGCCGCCGCAACTGGTGGCGATGGCCTCGACGACCGCCGCCGCGTCGCCTTCGTACGGGACGCGCACATCCGGCGTGATCGTTGGCCAGCCAATCGGTTCGATCAATTCCGCCAGCCGTTTTCCTGTCCGGCGGAGAAGCCCCAGCACGACGAGTGCCGTGAACAAACCGTCGTCGCCGCCGTTCAGCGCGCCATAGAAGTGGTGCCCGCTGACTTCGACGCCCAATTCGGCTCGCCGTTCCAGCATCGCAGTCTTGATGAACCCGTAGCCGCTGGGCTGCATCACCGCTCTGCCGCTGCACGCTGCGGCAGCGGCCGCCACGATCGAAGCGCATTTCAGGTCGTAGATCACCGTCGGCCGGTCGAAGAAATGCTGAATCAGCACCACGGCCAGCTGTTCCGGCCGCACAATGCGCCCAGTGTGATCGACGAAGACGACGCGGTCACCGTCGCCGTCCAGGCCGATGCCAAGGTCGCTGTCGCGTTCCACCACCGCTTCGATCAACGGAGCCAGATTCTCATCGCGAGCCGGGTTGGGGGTCCGTGCAGAGAAATCCGGATCGATGGCCGGTGTCAGTGCGGTGACGGTGACGCCCGTGTGGGCCAGTACGCGGGGCGCAATGTGTGTGAACGCGCCGGCCATGGCATCAAGAACCACCGATAGGGACGGCTTTGGTCCTCGTTCCCAGGCTCCCGCCTGCGCGTCTCCTCGTTCCCAGGCTCCCGCCTGCGCGTCTCCTCGTTCCCAGGCTCCCGCCTGC
>CAYPGE010000132.1:0-13519 GCA_964409865.1 uncultured Pirellulaceae bacterium | reverse complement strand
GCGTCTCCTCGTTCCCAGGCTCCCGCCTGGGAACGCACTGCCTCGCCGGCTCCGCCGGCCGGATGCGAGGCGGAGCCTCGCGGCCTGTGGGTTACGGGGCAAAGCCCCGTAACCAGATGGTCGGCCGCGCCAAGGAACTCGGCCGCTCGCCGGATCACCCAGTCCTGATACGCGGCCGTTACGTCGTGGTAGCTTGCCGCACCGCGTGGTTCGTCCGGCGGCGGCGTCTGACAACCCGCCTCCAATTCTTGAACCAACTGCGGGACCGCCGGCCGGCCGGCCACCACGAACTTGATCCCGTTGTAGCGGGCGGGGTTGTGCGAGGCCGTAACCACGGCGACGCTGCGGCAGCCCAGTTGCCGGGCGGCAAAGTACACGACCGGCGTCGGCTGCTGACCGACGTCATGAATCGCCAAGCCGGCATCGAGCAGCCCTTCGACGAATGCCTGTTTCAGCAACGGCGTGCTGCGGCGGAAATCCCCGCCCACGCAGACCGATGCATCGCCGCGAGAGCGAATCATCTGCCCCAACGAACGGCCGATGCGGCGGGCCTCGTCCGCCCCCCACTCCTGGCCCACCACGCCGCGAATGTCACAAGCTTTGAAAATGCTCACAGCCAGCCTCGTTCCTGCAACGCCGCCCGGAACCAGGTTGTCCGCGGGTCTCCCGACCCCGCACCCAGGGCGACCGATAGGTCTCACGCATATGGGAGACCTGCGGTCGGCCGTTTCGGCGAGGTCGGGAGACCTGCGCCGAACCAATCACAACAGCCAGCCTCGTTCCTGCAACGCCGCCCGGAACCGTTCCAGCGTTTCTGCGTAGGCGGCGGCAAGCCGCCGCTCTGAGTCTACCATACGCCCCGGCCGCACGAGCGCCGCCACGGCGTCGCGGCAGGTGCCCACGTGCGGCATCGCGGCCAACACCGCCGCCCCCACGGCGCACTGCGGATACCGCGGAACCGAGTACGTCCGGCCGCTGACCGCCGCGCGGACTCGCAGCCACGTTTCCCCCGCCACTGCGCCGCCCGTCGCATACGCGGTTGGGCCGATCCGCAGCCCCAACTGCTCCAAGCGCTCCATTCCCAAACGCTCCAGAAACGCCGTGCCCTCCATCCCGGCGGCGAATCGCACGATAGGGTCATCGATCTCGTCGAGGCCAAAACCGACGGCCGTTGCACACGCAAACGGAAACCGCTCGCCCGTCTTGACCAGCGGATAGACGATCTGCCGCGTGGGCAGCCGGGCCGCCGCCTCGCGTCCCAATCGTTCGAGATTCTCGCCTCGAAAAAACTTCTCGACCCACTCCGCTCCCGTGCTGGACGCGGCGCCGGGCAGGTAGCCGCCCGCGGGATGCCGATGATTGTACACCACCCCATCCGGATCCAGCAGCGGCTGAGGGCTGATCGCTTTGAAGATCAAGGTGGTGCCCAGCGTCACGTTCACGTCGCCCGCTTCCTTGGCTCCCGAAGCCAGACAGCCCGCGATGCCGTCGGTGGCGCCGGCCACGACCGGCACGCCGGCCGGCAGCCCCGTGGCTGCGGCCGCCTCGGACGTGACGCGGCCGACGGGCGTTCCCGGCAAGACGACTTCGGGCAGCAGCCGGTGTGGGATTCCCAATCGGGATTCGATCGGCTCCGGCCACTGCAGGCTCGCCGGATCGACGCCCGTCTTGAGGGCCGTCGAGACGTCTGAGACGTCGCAGCGGCCGCACAGCGCGCCGACGATCCAATCCGTCTGATGCACGACGCGGCGGCAGCGGCGAAAGACAGCGGGCTCGTGCCGCGCGAAGTGCAGCAACTTGGGCAGTGCAAAGGCCGTGGCGACTTGAATGCCGTAGGGCGCCAAGGCGTCGCGGACGGCGTCCGCCGCCTCCGGCGTTTCCGCCGCCGCCCGCATATCGTTGTACATCACCCCCGGCGTCAGCGGCCGGTTGTCGTCGTCGCACAGCAGAAACGTGCCCGAGGTGGCGTCCACGGCGATGCCGACGATCTCGCAGCCAACCGGCAGCCGGGACGTCGCCTCGCGCAACGCCGCTTCCGCAGCCGCCGTCCAGGCCAGCGGATCCTGCTCCACGCGCGGCCCCTCTGCGCGCGACGCGGCAGCAGGAAAATCAGCGCGTCCCTCGGCGACCAACTGCCCCTGGAAACTCATGGCCACCGCGCGGGCGCCGCCGGTGCCGAGATCCACGCCCATACAGATCAGATTTGCGGACATTCCGTGCTCCCGCCAGACAAGGTCTCGGCCATCTGCGTCAGAAGTACCACATCACTGACGGCGGTTCTGGACATAACATGGGTCTGACGCAACCGTCGGTCGCAACCCAGGATCTGTGCGTGGCGCGCACATCCTCCAGTCCGAGACTTCAACCTACAAATCGCCCCGAAGCGAACCTCAGCGCGGCGCCCGGAGAATCTCCCGCAACTGGTCCGCGATGGCTTTGGCATCCGCCATCAGTTTCTGCTTCTTTTCCACCAGGTCGGCCTCCGTCGCCAGATCGCGGAGTTGGATATGAAACCGCAGTGAATTCCCGGTTCCCGAAGGCCGCACCGTGACGTGATTGAAGGGTCTGCCGTCGTGGGTGGGGTCTTCCAGGTAGAACCGCACGCCTTCGTCCGGGAACTGGAAATCGTACGTCGGCGGGTAAATCGCGTCGTACTTGCCCGTTCGGTAGATGCAAGCGGAAACGGCGCGGCGGCCGGCGATTTGGAAGTCGTTGGCCAAGGCCAATTGGAAGAAGCCCAAGGCCCGGCGCAAGATTTCTTTCTTCTTGCGGTCGCCTTCGATGCCCGGATACTCGCCGTCCATCGGGTCCGGTTCGTAGTGGTTGACGAACAGGCCAATCGCAGGATCGAGGAAGATGTGCTTGTCGATCAGCTCGAAGATCGTCGTCCCTTGCGACTTGGCCCACGCGGCAACTTCGGCCACCAGCAGCGCGGCCAGCGTCCCGTCCTTGTCGCGCACGTGGCCGCCAACGCCCAGTGATCGTTCATCCGAGGGCCGGCCGCCCAGAAGGGAGAATCCGTTGCTCTGCTCCATCGCGCCGATATTGAACGAGCGCTGGCCGTTGTTCATGTCCTGATATTCGCACACAAACGGATCGCAAAGTTCCGCCGTCTTGCCCAGCCGTCCCTCGTCCAGTGCCGGGATCGGCTTGCCGTCCCACACATCGCGGACGGCTGCCGCCAGGGCCGCGAATCCGACCCATGTCTTGACGACCCCCAAGCCGTGCTTGCGGGCCAACAGGATGATGCTGTCGGACGTGGTGTGCGATTGGACGATGAACCGCTTCTCGCAGTCCAGCGGGTGTCCGTGCAATTCCGTCTCGCGGTGCAAACGGTACCACAGCAGCAGCGCCCACATGGCGTCGGCCGGGAGCAACATCCAATCCTGGCCGTCATACAGACGACGCTGGGCGGGGGGCACCTTGACCACCACCCCGCACCGGTCGGCGTCGGGATCCGTGCCAATCAGGATATCGACGTCGTCGAAACTGCCGTATTCAGCTTTGAATGCCTCGACCGCCGTCTTCGCCGCGCGAGTGTCGCCGGGGTCCGGCTGTTGTTCGCGTCCGGGGTCGCTGCAGAACGACGGGAACAAGCCGTTCAGATCGTTCAGTCCCCCGTGAGTGATGACCTTGACGTCCGAAAAGCCCACATCCTTCAGCAGTCGCGGCACGGCTCGCCGCCCGGCGCCATGGAAGGCACAGTAGGCGATGTGCAGCGGTTCGGCCGCCGCTTGTTGCTGGGCCGCCAAGTCCGTCATCAGGAAGGTCTTCACGTGAGCGGCATGCTGCTCGTGGATGTTCATCACGCGGTCTTCCCGCCCGCAGTAGTCGAACGTGGGCATCCGCTCGTCGCCGCCCAGGAAAACCAGGCGTTCTTGCGGCGCGTCGGCAAAAGGGCACAACTTGACGGCGGACGTTGCGGCCTTGGCGATGTACTTGTTGTACATTTCGTTCCGTGCACTTGGATCAAATTGCGATCCGTTCGCGCACGAGAGCTTGTAGCCGTTGTATCGGTAGTCGTTGTGACTCGCCGAAATCAGGATTCCGAGGTCCGCTTTGATGCCCTGATACGGAATGGCAAACGTCATTTCCGGATACGGGCACGGCTCGTCGAAAAAGTACACGGTGTATTCGTAGGCCAAAAAGAGTTCCGCCACGATCTTGGCCAAATCGAATCCGCGCACGCGACTGTCGTAGCCGATGACGACCTTCTCGAACGGCGGACTCTGGGCCTTGCCGTATCGGGCCACCCCGGCCGACGTCAGCAGCAGCACCACTTCGTTGATCGTGTTGGGACCTTTCAAGATTGGCGCCCCAATCCCTTCCGTGTGAAGGCGGACCACCGACTCGCGATCAAAGGCCATCATGCCGCGAATTCCGCCCGTGCCGAATCGAGCCTGCTGCCGGAAGGCGTTGACGAGATCCTCCCAACGTTCTTGCCGGATCGTCTCGGCCAGGCCCTCGGCCAACTTCGGCGAGATCCGCCGCAAATCCCGGTTCTTTAGCCACTTCTTGAGCGACGAGAACGTGTTCTGCGCCGCCAGGTTGTGTGACTGCTCGTCGATGCGGCCCTCTTGCAGAGCGCGTGTCAAATACTCGGTCACGCCCTTTTCGGCAGATTCAAGCAACGTTGTGACGGATGTTGCAGACATTGTGATTCCTTTCTCCTCGCGAAGGCTGCATCGGACTTTCGCCCCGGAGGGCGTCACAGAGAGTTGACCATCATATCGCCCAGAAAGGTTGACGGCTAGACCCAGCTGATCGGTGCCGGATCGAAGTCATGGACGTTGGGCACCTCAATTCGTGCCGTTCGTTTTACAGACGCCTGCGCTGAACGGCTTTCTGTCCGTCCGGCGCGGGCGTGAACAAGTCTGTTCGCGTGAGCCCTAGTTCGCGGGCTATGTCTAGCGAATAGTCCAGCTTGCCCATGTTCGGATAGCGACCGTTGGTGCCGAAGCAGAACTTGACTCCCGCCGCCTTGGCGATTTCCAGGAAGCGGCGCTTGGGCAGTTGGTATCCGGAACTGATCTCCAGGGCCACGCCGTGCTTGACCGCAGCGCTGGCGACGCGGCGGACGCGGGCCTCGGTCCAGTACGTGTCGTAGTCCGCCGCCAGCGGCGCCGGCAGCCAAGAGACATTGGCCAGAACGTCGATCGGCTGCTGCTCGATGATGGCCACGTACCAGTCCACGTAGCGATCCATGAAGGCCCGCTTGTCGGCCATCTCCACCCGCGACTCGACGTCCTTTTCCCAGAGCTTGACCCGCTGCCCGTCGCGGCCGGGAAAGGTCATGGCGTCGGTGAGAATGTAGTCCAGGCGTGCCAGCATCTGCCGCGAGAAGCAACCGGCCCAATCGGTCCATTCGGTCTGCACGCCGCGGTAGACGGGCTTGCCGTCGAGCATCGCCAGGTAGCGGCCCAGTTCCTCATCGTTGCTCAGCACCACCGGATACTTGTTCTCCTTCGTCCCCGCGTGCTCGACGATCCCGAACTTGACTTCGCGCTCTCGGGAGATTTCCAGCACCTTGTCGATGCTGCTGTTGTCCAGATGCACGTGCAGGTCCAGTCGCGGGAGATCGCCGGCAGAAGCAGGTGGCGTCGTTGCCGATTCGCCGCATTGGACCACGGTGGTTTGTGTTGCCAACGCGCCGATCCCGGTCAGACTGGCGGCGAGGAACGTGCGGCGGGAGAATCCGTCAGTGGGGGAATTCGAGGCACTGGGACGAGTTCGTTGCAGGTGCTGGTACTCTCTCATGATGGCGATTCCTTGTGTCGGGGACACGATTCGTGCGATGCTGGTCGCTGGCTTGTAGCGCCGCCTACCCTGGAGTTCAAAGATCATCGTAGCTCAAGCTCTCAGGTCTTGCCACGCGGGGTGCAAGGCAGCCAGCAGTCGCCGGTAGCGATCGTACTTGGCGCGGTAGGCCTCGGCACGCCGCGAATCGGGCGCGAAGGATCGGGCGATTCGGACCATCGCGGCGCACGCCGCGGGGTAGTCGGGGTGGACCCCGACGGCCACGGCGGCGCAAATCGCCGCCCCCAGTGCGCCCAACTCGGAACCATCGGGGATCTCGACCGGGATCTGCAGCGCGTCGGCGAGGATCTGCATCCAGACGTCGCTGCGCGTGGCGCCGCCGCTGGCGCGAATACAATGCGGCTGGTCACGGAATTTCAGCAATCGTTCCAGATGCGTCTGATGCGCAAAGACGACTCCCTCGTAAACCGCTCGCAGCACGTGGCGACGATCGCAGCGGCTGGACAATCCGACCAGCGTCCCGGTCGCATCAGGGTGCGAGTTCGAGCCGTACAGGAACGGGAGGAAGATCACCGGGGAATCACCCAAGCTCGTCTCGGCGACCAGACGGTTGACTTGGGCATAGTCATACGAGCCTTGTTGCCCCGTGCCGCCGGCGAAGTTGCGCAGCAAGTGGCCCATGACCCACTCCAAGTTGCCCGCCGACGTGGGGCTGGCTTCGATCATCAGAAACTGGTCCGGCAAACAGTAGCGCGACGTCATGAACACGTCGTCGCTGGTGACCGGCGTCCGCGATGCGTACTCGTTGATGCCCCAGGTGCCGAGGACCATACCCAATTCGCGGTCGCTGAGCAGCGCCGACGCCAACGCACAAGCGTCGACGTCGAACAGTCCGCCGGCGACCGGCGTGCCGGGGGCCAGCCCCGTTTCGGCGGCGGCTGCCGGCGTGACTTCGCCGCAAATCTCCGCCGACCGCCGCAAGGGCGGGAGTTTGTCGAACGCGTCGCCGATTCCGAAGCGGTCTAGGATGTCCGGGTCGTACTGGGCCGTGCCGACGTCCATCAGACTGGTGCCCGACATGTCCGTCAACTCCCCAGCGGCCTGCCCGGTCAGCCGTGCTCGGACAAAATCCTTGCACATCAACACCCACCGGGTCCTGGCGTACGCGTCCGGCTCGTGATCGCGGAGCCACGCCAGGAGGGCGTTTGGCTGGCCGGGCCACAGCGATTGCATCGTTTTTGCACGCACGGCTTGGCCGATGCCTGCAGCCGTCCAGCGTTCGACGTAGCTGCGGGCTCGCGCGTCGGCGGAAAAGATCGCGTTGCGGACCGGCTTCAGGGCCGCGTCGACCAGGTAGATTCCGTTGCCGTGTCCGGTACACGCGACGCCCACGATCTGCTGCGAGTCGACGCGGGCCTTGGCAATCACCTCTCGCACGGCCGCGGCTGCCGCCGACCACAGCGCGTTCATGTCGAATTCGGACCAGCCCGGCGCGGGCGAAAGCGTCTCCGTCTTGTTGGCCGCCACCGCCACTTCACGCCCGTCCGGGGAAAACAAAGCCGCCTTGGCGACCGTGCCGCCGTTGTCGATGCCCAACAGAAATTGTCCTGCCATGTATCCCAGACCTCCCTCCCCTTCTTCATTTTTCTGTCACCCCATCTTTCTGTCAGCGTTCTTTCTTTCTGAAAAATAGGGAGGAGCTGACAGAAAGATGGGGTGACAGAAAAATGAGAGACAGATTGCCGCCGTGAACGTCTACTCGGTGCCCCGGAATTCTACCGTGGCGGAACGCCCGCCGCTGGCCATCACACGATAGATCTGCAGCTTCGTGACGCCCGCCGGCGCGTCGCTTGGCTGCCAGACGCGGGCTTCGCGGAGTGGCGTCAAATGGCGGAGGATGGTGGCGTCATCCACGCCGCCGCGGTCTTCCAAGGGGCCGGCGCCGAACTTGGATTTCGCCGGATCCGGATGGTCGCCGACGTTCTCCAGGAACGCAAAGCCCTGCGGCGCGGCTTGCTTGTTGCTTGTGTTGATGTTGCAGCCGATCAAGCCGCCGCGGGCCGGCGGCTGGGCCTTGTTCTGCCAGACCGTGTCCGCCGTCGTACCCGGCTTGTTGACCCAGAATTGGTTGTTCAGCGCCAACACGCTGGCCGCGCTGCCGTTGCCCCGCAACTCGAAGCGGCACGTTTCGTCCGTGCCCACGGGCAGGAGCATGCACGTGGCCAGCGTAAACAGGCCCCCGAAATCATCGGCGGCCACGGTCGGCGACGCGGCCGAAGTGGCATACGAGAACCGCGTCGCGTCGATGCTCAGCGTGCCGCTGTCGGTCAAGTGCAGGCCGTTCAGCGAATCGGAGCTGCGCTCATGGTACACGCCGCGAACCACCAGTCGGCCGCCGTGCCGCACGTCGTACTGGCCCGCCGCCGACCCGGTGGCGCCGGTGAAGATGGAGACTTGATTCTTCGCGGACGCGGCGTTGGGACCGCCCAGCACCTCGACCCACGCGCCCCCGTTGCCGCTGCCCTGCAGGGCTCGCAGCAGCACGTCGCTGCGGTCTAATTCGTGGACGCGAATCGCCGCCGTCCGACCGGCCTGCTGGCTGCTCGGACCATTGGCGTTCAATTGATCGGCGAAGATTCGGCCGCCCGGTTGGTCGGCACGAGTAACGACCAGGGCACGGGCGTTCGGGGCGTGCAGGTAGAACTCCCGCAAGGTGGCTCGGCTGGGACCGTCCAACTGCAGCAAGACGCCGCCTTCCGGGCCGGTCCAGTTCAGCCGGGACGCCGTCTCGCCCGCCCCATCGCCGACCAGCTGCAAATCGCAGTTGGCCGGAACGACGATCGTCTTGTCGATCGCATAATTGCCCATCGGCAGATGGACAACCGGGCGCTGGCCGTTGAGTTTCGCGGCTTCGTCGATCGCGCGTTGGAGCGCCGCCGCATCGCTGCCGAGGCTGACGTCGAACACCGGCCGCGGTTTCCGAGTTGGAGCGGATGGCAGCGTGGGCAAGCCGTCGGGGATTTCGCTCGGTTTCACCATCCGCTCGGCGATGCGGCGGAACCGGCCTCGCTGTTCGACGGCGTCGTCGCGAGTGTAGGTGTTGCCGACCAACGTCTGATCGGCCCACGTCATGCGCACACCGCGCGTCTGGCCGGACAGCCGCAGGACATTGTCCACCACCAGGTACGGCCCGGCGTTATCCAGGATCATGGCCCAGTCGCCTGTGGGGTCCAGCACGCGGTTGCCGGTCAGGCTGACCGGCGAGCCCCAGGTATGGCCGCTGCTGAAGTCGAAAAAGCAGCGGGAACCAACGCTGGTGTTGTTCACCACGGAAAAGGCCATCAAGTTCATCGTACTCAGATCGGCGGTGCGCGAGCGCAGAAACAGATTCCGCCAGGCGTGCCAGTTGCCCATCACGTTGTAGATTCCTCGGCCGCAATCCTCGAAGCGGCAATCCCAGATCCAGATGTCCATCGAATTCCAGTTCACTGTCTGCACGCCGGTCTCGCAGCGGTGAAACTGGCACCGCAGCACGGCGTTCTCCGCTTGGCCGTTGGTCCCCGGTCCGCCGAACACAAGTCCGGCCTTCACGTCGCGAAACGCCATGTCGCTGGTCTCGTTGTACGTGGAAAACGCTGGGCCGTACAGCAAGGCCGTGCCGGCGCGGCCGGCGCCGTCCAGCGTTAGCCGGGAAGTCTTGGCATACCAAGCGTCCCACTGGACCATCGTCCCGCCTTCCGGTCCATCCCATCGCAACACGGTGTTCGCCGGGTCTTCGCCGACCACGGTGACGCCTTGACAATCGGTATGGCCCTTGCGAAGCGTCTGAATGGTCCCCGTCAGCCGATAGCTGCCGGCCGGAACGTACAGCACGCACGCCTTTTCGTGCTTCACCAGGTCGTTCAGGGCCCGTTGCAGGGCCGCCGTGTCATCAGCTCGCCCGTCGCCCACCGCGCCGTAATCCCGCTTGGCGTCCCGCCAACTGGGAAAGGGGCCGACGAATTCCTCTTCCCCCTCGGCACGGACGGCCGTGCTCGGGACAAGCAGACAGGCGGCCACGGCAGCGCACAAAGCGAGGGAACGGATTGGCCGGCGAGGAAAGCGGTTCATGGGATGCGTCTCCTGTTCAGGTCGATTGAACTGCAGCTTACAATCGCATACGCTTTTGGCCGGCGTCAAGCTGGCATGTCGGGCAGGAGGAGAGATTGTGGGTTTGCCGATCAATACCATCCATCAGGGAGACTGCGTCGAGACGCTGCGTCAGTTGACGCCGGAGTCGGTCCATCTGGCGTTTGCCGATCCGCCGTTCAACATTGGATACAAGTACGACGTGTACCACGACCGCCGGCAGGCGGACGAATATCTAAACTGGTCGCGGGATTGGATCTCGGGCGTTCACCAAGCCTTGCGACCCAATGGCACGTTCTGGCTGGCAATTGGAGACGAGTTCGCCGCCGAACTCAAGCTGATCGCGCAAAGGGATGTTGGTTTTACCTGCCGGAGTTGGGTCATCTGGTACTACACGTTTGGCGTGAATTGCCGGCGGGGCTTCAGCCGTTCCCACACGCACCTGTTTCATTTCGTCAAGGATCCGAAAGATTTCACGTTTAACGAGGAAAACCCGGCGGTCCGGGTCCCGTCGGCGCGGCAACTGGTCTACGCCGACTTGCGAGCCAACCCGCGCGGGCGACTGCCGGACAACACGTGGGTTTTGCGGCCGCAGGATGTGCCGCGCAGTTTTGCGGCGGATCACGATACGTGGTATTTTCCCCGCGTCGCCGGCACGTTCAAGGAACGCGAAGGATTTCACGGCTGCCAGATGCCCGAACAACTGCTGGGCCGGATTATCCGCATGTGCTCCAACCCCATGGACGTCGTCCTGGATCCGTTTGGCGGCAGCGGCACCACGCTGGCGGTTGCCAAGAAACTCGGCCGGCAGTGGGTGGGAATTGAACTCTCCACCGAGTATGCCTGCCGCGCCAAGGATCGGCTGGATCAGGCTTGCGTCGGAAGTCCGCTGGACGGCGCCGAAGATCCGCGAAGGAGCGTGCCAACGACCAAGGGCGGCAAGAAGAAAAAACTCATGGCGAGTTTGCCCAGCTTCAAACGAGGGCGTCTCAGGATCTCCGCCAGCGAGCGTGCCGAGTTGACCCGTGCCATCAAAATCGCGTACCAAGCTCTGCCGGGCGGCAAATCGGCGGACTTTGTGCTGGCCGACCCCGAGTTGAACGCGGAGTTCATCGCCGAGTGTGCTCGGCAAGACATCCCTGGCGAGCCCCTGCTTTGGAATCAGTTGCTGCTGGCAATCCGCAAACAGGGCCAGTTGCCACGGATCGGCAAACGTCGCCCGGGCCGACCGGCGGACGACGACAACTATGGCTTTGCCAGCGAGGTGGCTTTACACCGGCTGAGCGTCGATTTTGACACTACGTTGGACGGGATTCTGTGCGACCCGGCCCTGGCCCAGCGCTTTGATGAAATCGCCGCCCTGTTCGATCCCGGCCAGCATACACCGCTGGAGTATCGCTGGGCTGCTTTGACACTCCGCAAACGAGCCAAGAGCGCCAAACGGCTGGCGGGCCGGTACCAGTCGTGGCTGAGTCAGGAACTTCCCACGGCCATACCGGTTGCGAAGTGGAATGCGGAGAAGACTGCCGAGTACGCATTTCCGGGAGTTTATGCGTTATTCGCCCGCCATCGATATTGTCTGTTTGTCGGCGCGTCGCTCGACGTGGGCGGGCAGATTGGGCAAATCCTGCAGACGGCGGCTTGGCAAGAGTTGGAGCCGGTTTCGGTGCGAGTGGTCAGGGCCGAGAGTGCTGGCGTGTTGGGGCTGAAGGCGGTGCTGATTCAGCGGCTGGATCCGCTCATGAATTCGCGGCTCCTGTTTCCGCAGGAAGCGAACGACGACGCGATGGCTGATCCGGAAATGCTTTTTGGGTAATCACTTACGTCATGCTGATGGGCGATGCGAGTGGCGTTTGGGGTCAACGCGGAGGCAATAAGTTGTCTGAAGCTCGGCGAATAGTTTGAGTACTTTTCGGCCTTTCGTCCGCTTAAGTGATTGCGGCAGTACATGGAAACGGCGACGACGCCAGAAACGACCGGCTTCGATCCTGCTCGACTGATTGAGAAGTATCAAGTTGGCGTGTGGCGTTATCTGCGGGCCTTGGGCTGTGAACCGGCTCTGGCCGATGATTTGACGCAGGAGACGTTTCTCTCGGTGCTGCAGCATCCGTTTACGGATTTGGGTCCCGCAGCGACTGCGGCTTACCTCCGCAAAATCGCCCACAACCAGTTTATTTCCGTTCAGCGGAAGGTGGGCAAGGTAATCGTGGTCGAGGACATCGAGGAGTTCGACCGGGCCTGGGAGCAGTGGGCCGGAGAAGACGATGGAGAGGCAATGGTGGAGGCTTTACGGGAATGTCTCCAAGAGTTGACCTCTCGGGCTCGGTTGGCTCTGGAAATGCGGTTTCGGGATCGGGAGTCGCGCGCCAGCATTGCGGCGGCGCTCGGTATTTCGGAACATGGCGCCAAGAACTTGATGCAGCGGGCCAAGCAGGTGTTGCGGAATTGCATTGAGGGCAAAGTGCGGTGAGCGCGGAGTACGACGACAGGATCTTGGAGTCGGGTTTGGAGGAGGTCGTGGGTGGCCACTATCCTCCTGACCTGACCTCCACGATCCTGCAGGCCTGGGAAGCCCGACAGCAATCTGCTGCGCGGGCGACCTTGGCGGCAGAAGACCTCGGGCCGCCCCTGGCGACCACAGCGGCAACGCTGCCGGTCGCCCCCCCAGTGCATGCTTTGGCTGAGCCCGCACCGCCTCCTCGGCACGGCGAGGCGGCGGTGCGTGTGGCGGCCGAGCATCGCGTCCAGCGGGGTTCCGGTCGCAGGTGGCTCCCCTTGGGCCTGGCCGTCAGTCTGCTGGCGGTGGCGGTCTTGCTGGGGATTTACGCTGCGCGGCAGTTTCGCGAGCCTTCCGGCTGGCCCTTGGCCCAAAGCGGCGTCAACGGCCAGTCCGAGGTCGACGGCCGGGCGGGCGTCAACGGATCGGCTCCGGACGTGTCTGCCGTCGATCGCTCAACGCCCGTGGCGAAGACCAAGCCTCGTGGTCAGGAGGCAGCCGACAGCCGCCCGGAGCAAGGAGGTGAGCAACCTGCACCGCAGCAAGTGGCGGCAGTTCCGCCGGGCCTGCCGACGCCTCCTGAGGCCTCGGCGGCGGATGCCCCGCGGCCGATTCCCAAGCCTCGGAAGCCCTCGACCGACGCCGAGGTGATTGCCTTCATCAATGAAGCCCTGCGGCAGAATTGGCGAGAGCACAGCGTGACGCCCGCGCCGGCCGCGTCAGACGAGGATTGGTGCGATCGGGCGTACCTGCGACTGGCCGGCCGGCACGCCACCAGCGACGAACTCAAGCAGTTCGTGCGGGCCAAGCAGAAGGACCAATCGCATCGCCGGCAGTTGGTCGACCGTTTGTTGGCAAGCGACGAATTTTCCCGGCACTGGGCCCGACGGTGGACCACCGCGCTGATCGGTTCCGCCGAGGAGGAGTCCCCCGATGGCCAGTTCAGTCGCAGGGCTTTGACCGCCTACCTGACGGAGGTGATCCGGGCAGACAAGCCGCAAGAGCAGATCGTATTCGAGTTGTTGACCGCCAGTGGTGCGAATCAGCCGGGCGCGGAGGATTTCAACGGAGCCGTCAATTTTCTGCCTCGTCAGCAGAATTCGTGGGTGAATTCTGGTTCGGGAAGATGCCCAAGTT
>CAYPGE010000131.1:0-20142 GCA_964409865.1 uncultured Pirellulaceae bacterium | reverse complement strand
GTGTACGTGGGCCGCAAACCTGAAGCACTCGACGGCAAGCGTCGAGGATTTTCACTTCTTTGCGCAAACAACCCAGAGCTACAAATTCCTATGGACTGGACTGAACTTAACCGGCTGAGCCGGAACCTGAAATCCCTAATCTTTCACTTAATCTCTTTCCCACTGCCTTTGAGCCGGAGGAAGATAGGTGGAAGATCAAGCTGCTCTTGGCCCCAGCCATCCCAGAGTAGCCATTGCTACAAATTCCTATAAGCTAGAGTTATGCTCTGCTAAGCCTTACCTCAGAAAGTCACGAAAATGATGCATAGGCGACGAACGAAACGCCGCATGGTGTGGGCCATGGGGTTGACCCTGCTTGCCGTTGCCGGTGGACAGTGCCTCGCCGCTGAAGTGGGACAAGCTGCGAGCGCGGTGGCGGCCGGCGCCGATCTGAACGCGGTGCGGCAGCGGATTCTGGAGCCGCTCTTGGCTCCGGTCCCTGCGGAAGCCGTTGGCCGGCTCATGGAGACGCTTCAGGCGGATGGCCGTTGGCCGGACATCGACTACCAAGACCCCAATCGGTCCGGCTGGAAGACGGTGCGACACCTGAGCAACGTCGCTACCCTGGCTCGGGCTTATCAATCGCCACGGTCGAAGCTGCACGGCGACCCGATGCTCCGCGCGGCGGTGCTGAGCAGCCTGGACTACTGGCTCAGCCACGACTTCCAGAACTCGAACTGGTGGTGGAACCAGATTGGCGTGCCGCGCACCCTGCTGCCCACGCTCCTGTTGGTCGAGAAGGACCTCTCCGCCGAGCAGCGCGGCCGGGCGTTGACGATCCTCCGCCGGGCCAAGATCGGCATGACCGGCCAGAACCTGGTGTGGGTCACCGAGATCACGGCCGCCCGTGGCATCCTGGAGAACGACGCGGAACTGGTGGCGGCGGCCTACGGGCGGATCGCCGACGAAATCCAGGTGTCCACCGGCGAGGGCATCCAGGCTGACTTCAGCTTCCACCAGCACGGCCCCTGTCTGTACAACCACGGATACGGCGCCGCCTTCGCCGGGGACTGCTCCGAGATCGCCACGCAAGTCGCCGGGACGCGGTTTGCCTTCCCGCCCGAGAAGATGGCTTTGATCAGCAGCCTGATCCTGGATGGCAGCCAATGGATGACGCGGGGCAGTGCCACCGACTTTGGCGGCGAAGGCCGCGAGATTACGCGCCGCGGACAAACCGCCCACTACCTGCACACCGCCGCCCGGAACATGCTGCAGCTTCCCATGCGCCGCGAGGCGGAATTTCGCGACCTGGCGGCCCGCGCTTCGGGGCAACCCGCCCCGCCGCTGGCCGGCAACCGGCACTTCTGGCGATCGGACCTGATGGTACACCATCGGCCGGGCTACTACGCCTCGGCCCGGATGGTCTCCAGCCGGATCGCCAACACGGACATGCCGTGCAATGGCGAAGGACTCAAGAGCCACCACATCGCCGACGGCTGCAATGTGTTGCTTCGCACGGGGCACGAATTTGAGGACATCTTCCCGGTCTGGGATTGGCAGAAGATCCCCGGCACCACGGTCGAGCAGCGTGCGGAACTGACCGGCTCGCCCCGGCGGATGGGCAAGACGAGCTTCGTCGGCGGGGTCTCCAGCGGCGAATACGGGCTGGCCGCTTTCGAGTTCCAACGCGACGGCCTCTCGGCCCGCAAGAGCTGGTTCTTCTTCGTCGACGAGTACGCTTGCCTCGGAGCGGGAATCACGTGCGATTCGGACGCTCTGGTGGCGACGACGCTCAACCAGTGCCACTTGGCCGGAGACGTGCTGATCTGCAGAGACGGCCGAGTGCAGAAGCTGGACAGCCAGCCCCATGCGCTCGACTGCGCACGGCTCGGAGAGCCATGCTACAACCACGACTGGCTCTGGCACGGCGAAGTCGGTTACGTCCTTCTGGAGCCTGCGTCGATTCGGCTCCACAACGGCCCGCAGCAGGGAAGCTGGTGGGAGATCAACCACGAGTATTCCAGGGACACCGTGACCCGTGATGTATTCATGGCCTGGATCGACCACGGCACGCGCCCGCAGAACGCGACGTACTCGTATCTGGTGGTGCCGGGGATCACTGCCGATGCCCTGGGGACGTACGCGGGACGGTCCCCGGTCAAGATCCTCCGCAACACCCCCGGCCTGCAAGCCGTTTGGCACGACGAACTGCGCACTGCCGGGTTGGCGTTCTACGAGCCGGGTGAAGTCGAAATCCGGCAGGGATGGACGGTGGCCGTAGACACGCCTTGCCTGGTACTGCTCAAGGAGTCGCCTCAGCAACTGCTCATCTCCGTCTCGAACCCCAAAAACGAGCAGGCCACGGTTCAACTGGACGTGAGCCGGTCGCTGAAAGGCGACGACGTCGAAGTCGCAAACGGCCCAGGACACTCCCGGATCACGTTCCAACTGCCCGGCGGAATGGAAGCCGGAAAAAGCGTGACGCGGTCCTGTGCCGCGCGCTAGCGACAACCACATGGTTCAATACCGGCCGTTGCGGGAGCGGCGGCCCAGCGGCAGCAAGCTGGCCAGCGAGCCGGCGATCGCACCGGCCAGGAACGAAGCGGGCATCATCCACACGAAGGTGAGCCCCCATTCGCCGACGAACAGCAGCCCCAATTCCTTATGATACGCAATGATGACCGCCACAAGCAGGCTGCAAGCGGCACCGAGGTGAGTCCCCCAGGACTTGGCCCAAGGGACGAACATGGCCATGAAGAACAAGAGGAACAGGGGCGCTGTCAACAGATTGGCAATTTTGTAACAAAGCTCCAACAGGTTCCCCTCAATCTGCCCGACCAGCGTGCCCAGCGCGACGACGATCACGCCGATCACCAGCGACACATACTTCGCCAGCCGAACGTGACGGTTTTCGCCCGTTTGGCGTCTTCGGAAGCGATCGATGAAATCGGTCGTGACCACGGAACAGGCGGAATTGAGGCCCGAAGACAAACTGGACATCGCTGCGGCCAAGAGTCCGGCGACGACTAGCCCGCTGATCCCCGGCGGCAGTCCTCGGACGACGAAGATCGGCAGCAGCTGGTCGGCGCTTTCGAGGAGGCTCCGGCCGGGAGGGAGCATCGACGGCTGGGTGCGGAAATAGGCCAACAGCGCCAACCCGACGGCGGTCAGGAACGGCCACAGCAAAAGATTGGCCGCCAGCGAAATGGTGAACATCTTCCGCGCTGCCGAGGCGTCGCGCGTGGCCAGGTAGCGCTGGATGGCCATTTGATCCGAGCCCGCCGTGCAGACGTACCAGGTGAACATGGCCAGGAACCCGCCGACGAAGGTGAACCGCACGTTGGAGTCGATCCAGAAGACCGGCCGCTGCCAGTGCGCAGGCCACTCGGTGGGCCACCAGGCGCTCACGCCGCCTAGCTTGACCGTAATCAGGCACAACGCCAACGCCGCCCCGGCGAACAGAATCGCCGTTTGCACGACGTCGGTCAGCACCACCGCGCGCAAGCCGCCCATCGAGGTGTACCCGACGGTCACCAACCCCAGCACCATGCAAATCCACGGAACGGCCGACGGGCCCAGTCCCAGGACCGGAACCAGCACCGTCTCGGCCGTGGCGAAGATGACCAGCGACATCCAGAACAACCGCAACGTGAGAAAGAGGCACGATCCCAACATGCGGACGCTCAGCCCCAGTCGCGTTTCCAGAATCTCGTACGCGCTGGTGACTCGCTGCCGCATGATGAACGGGATCAACAGCCATCCGACCACGGCGATGATGAACGGTACGGAGACCAGTTGGCACAGGACCATGGGGCCGTACTTGATCATCTCGCCGGGGATCGCCAGGTAGGTGAGCGTGCTCAGCAACGTCGCGAACAGCGACAGCCCCACCTTCCAGGGCGACATGTTGCGTCCGCCCAGCAAGTAGTCTTCCGTGGTGCTCGTGCGCCGGGCATAGTACCAGCCGACGGCGAGCATCCCCACGGCATACACGGCAAGTACGGCCCAATCAAGAAAGGTCATGTACCCAGCCCCGTGACAAGGAAATTAGGGGAGAGATTCAATTCGCCGCGGTGAATTGAAACGAGTCGAGATCGGTGTCCTTCCGTTGGACCCTCAACCGTGCGGTTTGGCGACCAACAACCAACTCGCGCCGCGAGCCGATGCCGATCGACTCCGGTTCCGGCTCCGCAGGCCATTCGAGTTGTGTTGCGCCGCCAGTCAAACCGATCGGCCATCGGCAAGCTTCGATCGGTACCAGCCATCGGTCGAAGGATCATTGTCGCCAAACGTGGCGAAATGCGATCAACGGAACGGCGTCTGCCGGGAGCGACTTGACCGTCTCGAAGTCCTGATTCTGGTTGAACTTAGCGAGAAACGGCGGCATGTGGTTAAAGCGCACCTCACAGGACTCGAACCTGTAACCTTCGGTTCCGTAGACCGATGCTCTATCCAATTGAGCTAGAGGTGCCAACCGGCTTTTACCCGCATTTTACCGGCCGAAATGAATTGTGAAAGGTGGCTGGGAATAAATTCTGGCAATCAACGATGTTCCAAAGATCCATGGCGCCCCCCTCCGTGTGTCGTTTGTCGTCAGCTTACGGGACGAGGACGTCCAACTCGGCGATGGCGGCGAAGGGTTTGCCCTCGTGGCCGGCGGTTGCCTTGAGACGCACGAAGCGGGCGGATTGAGGCGGGGTGAAGGGGATGACCTTCTCCCGGCGGTCGGTCTTCCAGACGCCCTGGGCCACGGCCGGTCGCCACTGCCGGCCGTCGTCGCTCAGCTGGATCTCGTATTGGCTGATCCAACCGTTCGCCATGTCTTGCCGCGGCAGGTAGCGGATGCCGGCCAGCGGCGTCATCGTTTGCAGATCGAGGATCAGTTCGTGCGGAAACCCTGGCGCGCCGTCGCCCCACGGGGTGTGCCAAATGGTGGCCGGATCGCCGTCGATCGCCTGCACCGCCGGGTATTCCGGCTGGTCCGAACTGGCGCGGACCGTCGCGCCCAGCTTCTGCAGCGTCGATGGCGGTTGGAACAACTGCTGGAGGACGGTCAGGTCGACAGCGACGGAGGGCCGGAAAGCGTCGCTGGCCAGATACTTCATCAGGCTGTGCCGTAACTGGCGTGCGACTGGCCGTGACTCCAAGTCGCGCGACAGGTCGATGCTGCACATCAGCAACCGGCCGGCGCCGACGCGTGCTTCCACGACGAGCCCCAGCCGGCGGTTGGTGAACCAGTCGTCGACGATCGAGACGACGGGCTGCAGATTGGGCGGCAGGTCGTTCAGGATCATGGCCTGCGATTTGGTGACCAGGTCCCACCACTGCCAGTTGCTGTGGTATTCGGTGGGAAATGCGGCCAGTGCGGGATGCTTCGGATCGCAGACGATGCCCAGCGTGTGCGGCGCTTGGCGGCGAGTCCACGCCGTGTTCCAGAAGATCGACGAGAAGCCGGCCGGAATCTTGCCATACCGATCGCCCTTGACCGTGCCGGCGGCGGGCAGCAACAGCACGTTTCCTCCGGCTTGCAGATGCTTCGCCGCCGCTTCGTCCAGCGACGCGACCACGAGCACATCCGGCGGCGGTGCGATATCGACAGACGGCGGATAGGCCCAAACATCCCAATCGTTAGCAAAGCCGGTGCCTTCGACGGCGACTTCCAGGACAAGTCTCGCCGGCGCAGCAACGTCGCGGAGCGGGCAGGCGATGCGGCCCAGAACCGAAAGCTTGCCGGTCGGCAGCGTCTCGGGCTGCCAATCGCCCGAGCCGATCTTGTTGCCCGCGCTGTCGGTGAGCGACCAGATGATTCGCGGCGACGCCAGCTCGCGCGGTCCGAAGTGGGCGATTTCGATGTCGCTCGTGAATTCTTCGCCGGTCGTCCAGATCCGTTTGGCCAGCCGCGCCAGCGGCACCGTCTGGCAGGCGAACCGATGGTACGCTTCCGGCGTGACGTAGGGCTTGGAATCCCAGAACGGATCCAGCACGCCCACCAGCGCGGAGCCTTGGCCGGGAAAATCGTGCAGATCCAGCAACTCGAAGCCGCCCATACCCGGCGTGCGCAACGCCGATTCGATCTCTTCCTTGTAGCACAGCGTCTGCAGTTTCCCGGAGGCCATCAGGAAATCGCGAGCGCGATCGCCCAAGTGATTGGCCTGCAGCGAGTCGCGGAAGACTTCCAAGTTCTTGGCCTTGACCACGCCGGTGTACTCCGCGATCTCGTCGAAGTCCGGGTACACGCACCACTGGCCGATTTCGTGGCTCACCACGGGCACGTCGTATTTCTGGACGTCATCGCGGTAGTCGGCAGTGGTCGCCGGCGGCAGGGCGTTCAAGCGGTCCTGCAGGCCCGCGCCCCAGGCATGGATCCGCGGCGCCGGCGTGCAATGCCACTGGTTTTCCGGAATCAGGGGCCAGCCGGCGGCGCTGGTGTACAGCCGCCGCGGGTCGCGAGCTTTCCAGGCGTTGACCAGATCGCCCAAGAAACGCTGCTGCTGTCGGCCGGCGGGCTCGTTGCCGTACGACATCAGTACGAACGAAGGATGGTTCCCATACCGGCGGAGAATGCGGTCCGCTTCGACCTTCAGCCAGTCGTCCAACGGCTTGCCGTCGCCGACCGAGGCGCCTTGGTTGGCCCACGTGGAACATTCGACGTACAGCAGCACGCCGGCTTGATCGGCCGCCGCAAAAGCCGCTTCCGGCGGGCACCAAGAGTGGAACCGCAGGTGATTCAAGCCGTGGGCTTTCAGAATCCGGTAGATCCTCTGCCAGGAAGCCAAATCGGTGGGCGGATAGCCGGTCTGGGGAAAGATGCAGCATTCCAGCGTGCCGCGCAGCATCACGATCCGGCCGTTCAGCGCGAACTGGGTCCCCTGCGCCGAGAATTCCCGCAGGCCGAACTGGACCACGCGCCGGTGGCTCGCTCCGTTGGCCTGCAGGGACACCGTGAGGTCGTAGATCTGCGGCGAGAATTCGTCCCACAGCCTGGCATCGTCACCCAACGGCAATTCCCATTCGATCTGACCGCCTGGGGGCGAGAGACGGACTTCGCGCGAGACCGGCGGAGGCTGATGGTCGCCGCAGGCTGCCGTGGCCGTGATCTGCCCGCTGACCTGTTGTCCGGTCGCGTTCACGTAAGTGACGGCGATCTTGGCGGTCTTGCGTTTCACATCGGGATAGACTTGTACGTCGTCGATGCGGACATCGCGCGGTTCGGCTCGCAACCGGATCGCGCCCACGATGCCGTTCCAGTTGGTCTGCGTGTGATCCGAGACGCTATGCGAATTAGGGCCGACATTCACGTGCAGGCGGTTGTCGACCCGCACCGTGAGCCGGTGCGGACCGGGTTCGACGCCGCTGAGTTCCAGTTCGTGAGGCGTGGACAGGCTGTCGCCCGCGCCGGCCTCTCGCTCGTCGAGCCAGACCCGCGTCGTCCAGTGCGGCCGTTCCAGGTGCAGCACAATGCGCTGGCCGGCGAACTCGGCGGGCACGTCGATCGTTCGTTGATACCACGCCGGTCCGACGTAATGCTTGTCGGGCTGCAGCCAGAAGGTGACTTTCACGTTGCCGCCCTGGCGATACTTCTCGTACTGCGGATCGTCGAACCACGAGCGGTCGATGATATCCCCCGTCCAACTCGTATCGACGGCCGGATCGTTTCCATAGCCCTGGGCTTGCAGCGAGCCCGGCAGCTGGATGCGGTCGGGCAAGTCGGTGGCGAACCAGCGCTGTTGGATGCCGGCATCGTCCACGTCCAAGCGAAATCGCCAGGGGCCAGCCAGGTCGACGGAAAGTTCCGCAGCCGAGAGTGCGGTCCACGAGCAGGCGAGGGCGAACCAGAGAAACGCGGCCACAGAGACCTTGTACCAGCGGCATCCAGAAGCCCGGCTTTTTCGGATAAGCCGGGCTTCATCTCGACGCACAACGGGGGGCCCGTTACTTGCCGGCATGACGAGCCGAGCAATGCGAGTCGGAAAGGGGGTCTGCTTCGTCATGGTGTCACCCTGATCGTTCTCGAAATACGGTAATCGCCAGTTGCTTGACCTGCCGCAGGTCCAGTTTTCCGGTACCCAGGACCGGGATCTGGTCCACCTGATGGAAACTGTCCTCGGAGGGGATGAACAGGTTGGGAAAGCCGAGTTCGCTGAGTCCCTTCCGCAGTTCTTCCGGCGTTTTGCTGATGGCCGTGTGGAGCACGACGATCCGCTCGCCCTTCGTCTCGTCGGTGACCGCGGTCACGACCGCCCGGAAGCCTTCCTCTTCGTCGGCGCCGATGATGCGGGCCAGGGCTTCCTCGATTCTCAAGTGCGGCACCATTTCTCCGCCGATCTTGGAGAACCGGCTTTGCCGGCCGGTGATTTGGATAAACCCGTCGTCGTCGATCAGGGCAAGGTCGCCGGTCATGTACCAACCGTCTTGGATTACCTCGGCGGTCAGATCGTCACGGCCCAGATAACCCTTCATCACGTTGGGCCCCTTGATCCACAGCATGCCGGGCCGGCCGGGGCCCAATTCTTTTCCCGTGTCGAGATCGGTCACTTTGGCGGTTATTCCGGGAGCGGGCCGGCCGACCGTGCCTTCTTTCCAGTCGCCGGCGGTCCGGGACGGCGAACGGCTGGGCGGGATATTCGAACTGACGATCGGCGACAGTTCCGTGGTGCCATACCCTTCCACCGGCCGAATGCCGAACTTCGCCTCGAAGGCGTCGCACAAATCCTTGGGAAGCTTCTCCGCACCGGCGACGATGGCGTCGAGCGTTGCCAGTTCGTCGGTGTCGCAACGGCGCAGATACGTGCGCAGGAAAGTCGGCGTCACCAGCATCACCGTGCCGCCATGCTTCTTGACGAGTTTGCCCACCTGCTTGGCTTCCAGCGGATTGAAATGGTAAACGCCCTTGACGTCCAAGCACATGGCGGCCCACAGGCAGACCGTGTAGCCGAACGAATGGAAGAAAGGCAGCACGCCGACCAGGACGTCGGAACGGTTCAGGTGGATAATCTGCTCGATGGCTTGCACGTTGGAGCCGATGTTGGTTTCGGTCAACATGACGCCTTTGGGAACGCCCGTCGAACCGGAGGTGAAGATGACCGTGGCCAGGTCGTCGCCCGCCACGTGGTGCAGCCCCAGCGACCGCTCCAGCCAGGCCGCCGGCACGCCGTAGGCGGCGATGGAACAAGCCAGCTTGTCCCAAAAGCGGGCCTTGTTGCGGAAATCCTCCAGGTACACCAACTCGGCCGCCGGCTCCAGCTTGACTTTCTCCATGAACTGCCGGCTGGTGATGATGTGCTTGATCCCCGCCTGGCGAAGGCACTCGTTGATGACTTCCGACGAAACCGTGTAGTTCAGATTGACCGGCACGCGGCGGGCAAGCGTGCACGCTACGTTGGCGACGACTCCGGCGACGGACGGCGGCATCAGCAGGCCGATGAACGGCTCGTCGTCAGCCAGTACGTCGCGGAGCAACAGGCGGCGGAGGATCAGCGAGCGCGTCAACAGGGCGCCGCCGGACAATTCATTGCCCAGCGAGTCGGCGATCTTCGAGCCGCGTTTTCGCTTCTTACACGTGCGCACGAAGGACCGCCCCAGTCCGCTTGTCCGATTCGTTCGTTGCTCCACCGCCGTTGCTCCCAACTCTTGAACCGCTCGCCGCACCTGATGCACGTCCGCCGGGCCGGCGACCGGGCGACCGAAGTAGATCGAAATCGGATAGGGCCACCGTTGAGGCCGCTTCCAGAAGAACCTGCCTCCCTGAAAACTAAAGATACTCCCCCAAAGCTCGTCCAGGTAGACGGGAACCACCGGCGCCCGGGTGCCTTCCAGGACTTTCATCAGGCCGGGCCGAAAGGCCTGCATCTGCCCGGATCGCGTGATGCTCCCTTCCGGAAAAATGCACACCAATTCGCCGTTCAACAACGCTTGCCGGGCGGTTTGGAGAGCCGCCACGATGGACTTGGGGCGCGGCGAGATCAAGATCACACCGAACAAGTCCGCCAAGCGTCGCACCCAGCGGTTCTGGAAGTTGCCGGCAAACGCCAGGATGCGCACCGGCCGAGAACTGGTCAGCAGCATCAGCGGCCCGTCCAGCCAGGACACGTGATTGGCCACCAACAGCGCACCGCCGCGCTCCGGCAAGTTCTCGTGGCCGTAGATCCGAATCCGGTAAACCGTCTTGCTGGCCAGCCAGACGAAGAACCGGATGCTGGCCTGCGGGATCAGCCAGACGATGTACACAAACACCGGAACGGTCAGTACCCCGCTGATCAAGAAAATCTGCCGAGCCGTCAGCAACGGCAGCCCTGACCGCAACGGCGCTCGCATCCCCGCAAACAGCACCGCCGTGAGGAGGATCCCCGTGAACGTGATCAGGTTGCTGGCAGCCAGCACGGAGCCGCGAGACGCGGGCGGACTCCGATGCTGGAGATACGACTCCAGCGGCACGTTGAACAGCCCGGCACTGACGCCCAGGGCAAACAGCAGGACCGCCGTCCAGAGGTAGTAGCCGGTCCACGCCGAGGCGCTGGTGATCACGTCCTGCGGAACGAAGAACAGCAGCACGGCGTTCAGCACCAGACCGGCAGCCCCCAACGGCAGAATCCCCAATTCGACGCGCCCGCCGGACCACACTCCCGCCAGCACGCTGCCGAGACCTAATCCGGCGACCAGCGACAGCAGCAATGGCACGATCTGCGTCTGCCGAGTCGCGCCGCTCTCAAACGCAAACTGGTCGATGTTCAATTGGGCCAACGCCCCCACCGACCAGAAAAACATGATGCCCAAGGCGACTCGCAACAAGGGACGGCTGGAAGCGAGTTCACGCAAATCGCGTCCCATCTTGGGCAGCGGGTTCCAGGGGAACGCCAAGCCGGCGGCGGCCGGCGCCAGGCGGGGAATCAGCAGGCTTGCCAGCCAACCCAGCAACGCACACCCGATCAACGCCGCTGCCGACATCGCGACGCCGGTCGCCATGTCTTCTCGCACTTGATCCGCCAAGACATTCCCCAGTCCCATGCCGACGACCGTGGCGACCACCGTGCTCAGACCCATCAGTCCGTTCGCCGAAGAGATCTTCTCGGCCGGCAGGATTTCGGGAATGCTGCCCAGACGCGAAGGCGAGAACAAAGCGGACTGCATGCCGAACAAGGCGACGACCGACAGCAGCAGGTAGACGCTGCCGCCAAGCATGGCGGCGACCCCCAACGCGGCCAACACAAGTTCGGCGGCCTTGCAGCCGACGATGACCGACCGCTTGCTGAAACGATCGGCCAGGTACCCCGCCGGAGCGGCCAACACCAAGTAGGGCAGAACAAAGCAGGCCGTGCCCGCCATCAGCACCATGCCGATGTGCTCCTGCCGGCCCGCGTCCTGAAACGCGTGCTTGCAGAGACCAATCGCCAGCCAGCGGAAGGTATTATCGTTGACCGCAGTCAATAACTGCGTCAGCAGCAGTCCGCCGAAACCGGCCGACATCAGCCGGCGCTGGGGCCCGGCGTGAGAGTCCGACATGATTCCATCCGCAGCCGAAACCGCCATTGGCAAAGCCCATTCCGAAAAGACATCCCGAGAAACGCCCGACAACCAGCACCGACGGCTCGCCGGGCAAGCACGGCCAGCCCAGCAAGCCATCCCCTTGCCGGTTCGCGCCCAATTGGCCCGGAATTCGCTGTTTCCTCGCTGATCGTGGTAGTCTGCCATATTGGTCGCCGCGAGGCAATCGTCGAGTTCGTTTGCGTTGGGTCAGAAGGGTTAGACGGGGACCACCACGTGCGGGGCCTGGAAAACGGCAACTCCTTTGTACGATCGGTCTTGCCGCAACTCCAAGCAGAGTTCTTACTTGCCTTGCCCAATCCGCCACCGTCCGCTAGAATCACGAAGGGAAACAGCGTGAGCCTTTTCCGGCGGCCAGCCGCGGGGATGTGGCGATCGGAAGGGAAGCCGGAGTTATCGACAAATGTTCGGTTTGTCATGGATTACTTGCCTTTGGCCGGGCTTGCCGCGGTTGTGGTGGCGCGGCGACGGGCGGGCACTGCTGGGAGCACTGGCGTTTGCCGCGGCGGTCAATTTGGGCCTCGTCAGCAGCCTGGTGTGGAGCGCGTCACTGCCCACCTGGCTGCTGGTGGCGGGCTGGACTGCGATCGTCGTGATTTGGATTGGCTACGCCGTCCACGGTTGGCAGTTGATGCCCGTCTTGCGCGGCATGTCTGGCAGCCAGGCGGGCCAGGACTTATTCGTCCGGGCGCAGACGGAGTACTTGAATCGGCACTGGCTGGAGGCCGAAGAGTTGCTGCAGGAACTGCTGGTCGAACGGGACCAGGACGCGGAAGCGCGGCTGATGCTAGCGACGCTGTATCGTCACACCGGCAGGAAGGCGGAGGCGAGCGATTGCCTGACGCGTCTGGAACGGATGGACGCGGGCGAGCGCTGGCGGGTGGAGATCGCCGGCGAGCGCCGCTTGCTGGACTCGGCAGAGACACGAACGTCGGCCGTCGCAGCGGGCGGACAGGACTCGGCGCCGGCACGGGAGGAAACGACGGAAGAGGCGGGGGCAAGCCCCGTGCAAGTGAGTTGATTCGGAACTTGGCGGCGCGAGCGGTTCACCCACCGCGCTGCCGGAGCTTTCAAGTCTGCGGGAGCAGAAGAGGGGAACTCGATGTACGAACGGTTTACTGATCGCGCGCGGAAGGTGATGCAACTGGCGAATCAGGAAGCGCAGCGGTTCAATCACGAATATATCGGCACGGAGCACATCCTTCTGGGTTTGGTCAAGGAAGGCAGCGGTGTGGCGGCCAACGTGCTGAAGAACTTGGACGTCGATCTGCGGAAGATCCGCCTGGAGGTCGAGAAACTGGTCCAGAGCGGCCCCGAAATGGTGACCATGGGCAAATTGCCGCAGACGCCGCGGGCCAAGAAGGTCATCGAATACTCGATGGAAGAAGCCCGCAACCTGAACCACAACTATGTCGGCACCGAGCACATCCTGCTGGGCCTGCTGCGGGAGCAGGAAGGCGTCGCGGCCCAGGTGCTGATGAACTTGGGCTTGAAGCTGGAAGACGTCCGCGAGGAAGTGCTGAATCTGCTGGGGCACGGCCTGGAGGGCGAGGAAGAGCCGGTCGGGGAACGCGTCGGGCGCGGCGAGGGCCGCGGCGAGTCGCGGTCCAAGGGCAAATCGAAAACGCCGGCGCTGGACAGCTTCGGACGCGACCTTACCCAGTTGGCGCGGCAGAACAAGCTCGATCCGGTGATCGGGCGGGAACGCGAAATCGAGCGGGCCATCCAGATCCTCTGCCGCCGCACCAAGAACAATCCCGTGCTGCTGGGCGAAGCGGGCGTCGGCAAGACGGCGATCGTCGAGGGATTCGCACAGCGCGTCGTCAGCGGCAACATCCCGGATCTGTTGTCCGACAAGCGGATCGTGGTGCTCGACCTGGCCATGATGGTCGCCGGCACCAAGTACCGCGGCCAGTTCGAGGAACGCATCAAGGCCGTGATGAACGAGGTGCGGCGGGCCAAGAACACGATCCTGTTCATCGACGAGTTGCACACGCTGGTCGGCGCCGGCGGCGCCGAGGGCGCGATCGACGCGGCCAACGTGCTCAAGCCGGCCCTGGCCCGCGGCGAAATCCAGTGCATCGGCGCCACGACGCTGGACGAGTACCGCAAGTACATCGAAAAAGACAACGCCCTGGCCCGCCGGTTCCAGGAAATCATCGTCGATCCTACCAGCGCCGACGAGACGGTGGCGATCCTCAAGGGCCTGCGGCCCCGCTACGAGGAGCACCATCGCGTCCAGTTCACGGACGACGCGCTGGCCGCCGCGGTCGAACTGTCGGAACGTTACGTCACCTCCCGCTGCCTCCCGGACAAGGCCATCGACGTGATGGACGAGGCCGGCGCGAGAATCCGCCTCCGCTCCATGACTCGGCCGCCCGACCTGAAGGAGATCGACGAGGACGTCGAACGGCTGAACCGCGAAAAAGAGGAAGCCGTGGCCGCCCAGGACTTCGAGAAGGCGGCGGCGCTCCGCGATCAGGCCGACAAGCTCAAGAAAAAGAAGGAACAAATCACCCGCGAGTACCGCGAACGGTCCAAGCAGACGGACGGCGTGGTCGATGCGGAGGTGATCGCGGAGGTGGTCTCGCGCATGACCGGCGTTCCGCTCACCCGGCTGTCCACCGAAGAGAGCCTGCGGCTGATGAAGATGGAAGAGGAATTGCACAAGCGGGTGGTGAGCCAGGAGAACGCCGTGACGGCGGTGGCCAAGTCGGTGCGCCGCAGCCGCAGCGGCCTGAAAGACCCTCGCCGCCCCACCGGCTGCTTCGTGTTCGCCGGGCCCACGGGCGTCGGCAAGACGCTGCTGGCCAAGGCGCTGGCCGAGTACCTGTTCGGCGACCAGGACGCGCTGGTGCACATCGACATGAGCGAGTATGCCGAGAAGCACAACGTCAGCCGCTTGATCGGCGCCCCGCCGGGCTACGTCGGTTACGAAGAGGGCGGCCAGCTGACCGAACGCATTCGCCGCCGGCCCTACTCGGTCGTCCTCTTGGACGAAATCGAAAAGGCCCATCCGGAGATCTTCAACACCCTGCTGCAAGTCATGGAGGAGGGCCGCTTGACGGACGCCTTCGGCCGCAAGGTGGATTTCCGCAACGTGGTGCTGATCATGACCACCAACGCCGGCGCCGAGGCGATCAAGAACGAAGGCGGCTTCGGTTTCCAGAAGCCGGACCGCGATGCCTCCTATGAAAGCATGAAGACCCGCGTCACGGACCAGATCGAGAAGGTCTTCCGCCCGGAATTCCTCAACCGCCTGGACGACGTCATCGTCTTCCGCCACCTGACGCACGACGATCTGAAGCGGGTGATCGAGATGGAAGTGGTGCAGGTCCGCAGACGGCTGGCCGAACGCGGGTTCCAGTTGGAGTTGACCGACGCCGCCAAGGAATTCCTGATCAAGGTCGCCTGCAAAGACTTGGACTTCGGCGCCCGGCCGCTGCGCCGCGCGATCGAAAACCGCGTCGAGGATCCGTTGGCGGAGGAACTGCTCAAGGGCACTTTTCAGGGCAACAACAAGATCGTCGTCGACGCGATCCGGGACGACGAGGGCAAGGTGCGCCGCATCGACTTTCGCGGCGAGACCGTCGAAACCAGCGAACCCGCTGCACCCGAGTCTGCCTCGGAGCCGGCCCTCGCCGCTGCCACCTGATCGACCTCGAAGCAAAGACATCAAGTCCGCGGCGAGGGAGTTGCTCGACAGTCTTCCGGACGACGGCACCTGGGACGACTTGATGGATCGCGTCTACGTTCGGCAGGCGATCGACGCTGGACGTCAGGACGCCGCCGAGGGACGATTGTTCGATGTCGCCGAAGTTCGGCGTCAGTTCGGGCTGCCCGAATAGCTTTGCCGACTGCGACTGCGGCAGAGAAATCGTGCAGGGGGCCCTTTTGCGGTTGACCCTGGAACGCCCCGCCCCCATCCGCTATATTACTTCCATGAACGCTGCTACTACATCCCGAAGGCGACGCTCGTCAATCCGTTGATGCGGCTGATTTCCACCGAGCATTTGGAGCGGGAGCGGGCCACGGTCATGCGGGAAGCGCGACGGAGAAGGGGAAAGCGAGCGCCGAACCAGGCGTCGGCGAGTCACTCGCGAGGATGACCTAGCATGGCCGGACGAAGCGTTGCCGTCGAGTTCTTTCGTGGTCCGCCATTGTCAGGCAACGCTCGGCGGACGTTCCGGTTGCACTTGGGTTACGCCCTGTTGGACGCGACGGCGGGGGGCATTCTGCTGAACGCGCCCATCGTGGCCATCAAAGCCTTCCAGGCAGCGAATTGGCATTTGCCGCTGCGCGAGTTGTTCGCGGGCATCGGGATGATCGCCAGCTTGTATCTGGGCGTCCGGATGGCCCGGCGGGCCAAGATGCCCTTCGTCTTCATCCCCGGCGTTTTGGCGGGCCTTTGTTCCGTCTGCATGGCTGCGGCGACCGGCAGCGCGTTCTGGTTTCTGACGCTGCTGGGATTTGGGGCGATGCTGGAAATCGTCGCCCGGCCCGCGGTCACCTCGATCCTGCGGATCAACTATCCGGTCAACCACCGCGGACACGCCACGGGCGAAGTCCGGAAGTGGTCGTCGCTGGCGTTTGTGGTGTCCAGTGTCTTATCGGCCTGGATGCTGCATTGGGGAGCCGGGCGCGCCCATTCGGCCATCGTCGCCGAACCGGCGTTGCGGGGCGGCGTGGGTCTGCAATGGTCGGCCGATCACATGGCCCAGATCCTGATGGTGCTCGCGGGACTCCTCAGCCTGGCCAGCTTCGTCTGCTTTCGCCAGATTCGGGTGGAAGAGGATTTAGTCGCACCCCGGCGCGATTCACCGCGGGGCATCGGCGGCAGTTTTCGCGAAGCGTTGAGCGTGCTGACCGCCGGCAACGGCCGCTTCCGCCGCTATCTGCTGGGCTGTTTCCTGGACGGCTTCTGCCAAATGCTCTATTTCCCGCTGATTTGGGCATTTTTGAGCCGCGACTTGGGATTCGGCTACGTGGGCTGCAGCGTTCTGATGCATGCGGTCCCGGCGCTGGCGGCGTTCGCTGCCACGGGGGCCTTGGGCCGTGTTCTGGACCGCACCAATCCGTGGATTTCCTGGTCCTGGATCCGGGGGCTATGGGGCCTGGATGCGATCCTCTTGTCCGCCACGCCGGCGTGTGCAGCCTTGTTCCCGCCGGCGTTGGTCGTGCTGCCGGTTCTGGGCCGGCTTCTGCGGGGCAGCGTCCAGGGGGCCTGGTGGATCATGTGGTGGCAGGTCGGCGTCACCTACTTTGCCCCGCCCGGCGAGGATACCAGCCGCTACATGGGCGTGATGGTGTTTTTGAACGGCGCGGTCCGCCTACTCGCTTCGGCTGCCGGGATGGGGCTGGCCGCGCTGTCCGTCCCGCCCGGCGTGCTGCTGATCGCCGGCGGAGTGGGCGTCGTGCTGTCCGCTGCGTATTCGCTGTGGCAAGCGTCTTGGGAACGACGGCATCGCGGCCCGGAGACGATGACGGAATTCGAGCACCTGTGGGACGATGAGAGCCGAGGCCCGTCCGGGCTGGACTGAGGCCGCCAGGATCGCCGTCAGTTTGGCATCTGGAAATACTGCTCAAGCAGCCGCTCGTCCGCTTGCGCTTCGCTCCCTGGCTTCTTCGCGGCGGACCGCGTCCTGGCTGATGTGGCCGTCTTCGCTGACGTCTTCGAATCGCACCGAGACGCGTTTCGATACGCCGGATTCTTGCATGGTGACGCCGTACAGGGTGCTGGCGGCCGTCATGGTTTTCTTCGAGTGGGTAACGATCACGAACTTGGTCGATTCCAGGAAGTCCTTGAGAACGGCGACGAAGCGGCCGATGTTGGCTTCGTCGAACGGCGCATCGACCTCGTCCAGGATGCAGAACGGACTGGGGCGGAACTGGAAGATGGACATCAGCAGGGCGACGGCGGTGAGGGCCTTTTCGCCGCCGCTCAGCAGCGAGTTGCTGAACGACGGCTTGCCGGGCGGCGTGGCGACGATGTCCACGCCGGCATCCAACGGGTCTTTGTCCGCTTCCAGCACCAGGTCGGCGCGGCCGCCGCCAAAGGCTTTGCGATACAGGACCTGAAAATTCGAGCGGATCGCTTCCAGGGTCTCGACAAACAAGCGGCGGCTGTCCGCGTTGATTTTTTGGATGATCCGTTCCAGCGACTCTTTAGCCTGGGTCAAATCCTGGAATTGGCCGGACAGCGCCCGGTAGCGCTCGTCGAGAGCGTCCAATTCCTCCAGCGCATCCAGATTCACCGCTCCGATGCGATTGACTTTGCTCCGCAGATCGTTGATCTCTGCTGCAACCTCGGTGCGCCGTTGTTCTTCCTCGGGAGACTCTTGTTGCTGGGTGGCCGCCGCGAGGTCGATGCCGTAGTCTTCGCGCAGGCGGTTGGCCAGCGTGTTGCGTTCGTGCTGCAGTTCGCCGGCGGCCAGTTCCTGCTTGTGCTGTTGATCCTCGAGTTTGCGGAGGCGACGGCGGAGCGTCTCCTGCTGGGCGGCCCAGCCGGATCGTTGGCCGGCGTATTGCTGCCGGATTTCGTTCTCGCGCGCGATTTCCTCCGCGAGTTGTTGTTTGCGAAGGTACAGCTCGGCCGCTTCGGAGGTCAGGCGGAGGACCTGCAGTTCCGTCTGGTCGTGGCGTTGGACTGCTTGCTGCAGCTGCGTTTCCGCGTCGGCGATGGAGCGTGCCCGTTCGCGGTGATCGGTCTCGAACTGGACCATTTGGGCCTGCAGCGATTCCAGCCGTTGTTCGCTCTTGGCCAACTCGACCTGGGCCCGCGTCAGTTCGCCCTGGCACTGGTCGCGCCGCGACTTGACCTGTTCCACCCGTCCTTCGTCCTGGCCGATCTCGGCTTCCAGGGCCGCGATTCCGGCCTCTTGTTCCGCCATCTCGCGGCGGGCCTCGCGCAGTTGTTCTTGGGCCGTTTCGTGCTGAGCGCGGGCGGACTGGCATTCGCCGGCGACTGACTGCCGGTCTCGTTCCAGTTGCTGTTGGCGGTCTTCCAGCGTCCGCGTGCGGACGCGCAGGTCGGCGAGTGCGGCGTCGGCCTGGCGGCAAGATTCGGCCAGCAACTGATGTTGTCTGTCTTGGCGATCGATGTTCTCCTGCAAGCGGGCGATTTCTCCAGCGAACTCGGCCCCGCGGCGCTGCAGGTCCAGGATTTCCCGCTGCAGGGCCCGCAGTTCGCTGCGCCGGGAGATCAACCCCAGCGCGGCCTGGGCAGGCCCGATCACCAGCGTGCCATCGGCTTCCAGCACTTCGCTCTTGGGGGTCACGAACCGCAAGCCCTTGCCAACCGACTTGCTCAGGGCCAGCCCGTCCGCCAGCGTCTCGACGAACCACGTATCTCCCAGCAGGTGCGCCAACAGGGGGCGAAACGGCTCGCTGGTGCGCACCAACCGGTCGGCGCGTCCGATGACGCCGGGCCGCCCCTGCAATTCCCCGCGGCCGGGCAGCAGCAAGGGTCCCAGGAGCATCGGAGGCGTCGAACTGAAAGCGTCCAGGCGGACAAAACCGACGCGGCCGGCAGGCTTGAAATCACCCGACTGGATGCGTTGGATCAGCCGGTTCCCGGAAAGGACGACGTATTGGGCGACGTCGCCCAGCGCGGCATCGACCAGGGGTGCGACTTCGACGCCCGCGTCGATCAAGTCGGCCACCATGCCGTGGACTTCGTCACCGAACTGGCTGGCCTCCTGCCGGGCCGCCGTCAGCACTTCTTGGACGCCGACGCTCAAGCCCGCGAGTTGACGTTCCAACTCGTCCAGCACGTCGGCCCGCTGGCGGGCGCCGGACAGTTGGCCCTGCAGGACGGCCAGTTCCTGCTGCCGGCGCGCGAGGACGCGGCGGTTCTCGGCCAACTGGACCGCCGCCGCTTCCAGGGCGGCGTTCTTCTGGTGGGCGTCTTCGCTCAACTCCCGTTCCGCGCGCCGGCATTGATCGAGTTCGGCGGCCTGGCCGGCCGCGGTGGACTCGAGTTCGGCCAATCGTTGCGCCGTCCGCTCGGTGGCCCGCTCCGCCGCAGCGACCGCCGACTCGAGCGAACTGACGCGGTTTCCCAGGGTGGCCACGGACCGCAGCCGTTCGAAGTGTTCTTTGCGGCGTGCCTCGGCTTCCTTGCGGACGCGGTCCAAGTGGTGTGACAGATCGGCCGCGCTCTGCCGGTGTTGAGCCAGACGCCGGCTGCTCTCGGTGTGTTCCTGTTCCGCTTGCGCCAGCTCTTGCTGGACGGTCCGCAGCCGTTCCTGCAAATTGCCGGCGCGGTGCGTCATGGCACGCAGCCGCTGGCGGTGCCGTTCCGCCTCCTGGTCGAATTCGGCACAGCGGGTGCGGCCCTCCCCGGCTGCCGCTTCGCGAGCCGCGATCTGCTCCCGGTTTCGCGCCAGTTCGGCCTCCAGGGTGCGGAGCCGTTCGCCGGCCTGATCGACGGCGGCGCCGACGTTCTGCAGTTGGGCCTCCAAGGCATCGGCTGCCTGGGACACCTCCGCTGCCTCGGCCCGCAGGCCATTCAATTCCGCTTCGATGGCGGAGAGTTGTTCCGACAGCCGCCGCCAGTCGGTCACGCCGACCTGGGTCCGCAATTGCTGCAGCCGCTCGCTGTACTCCCGGTACCGCTGGGCC
>CAYPGE010000130.1:0-20160 GCA_964409865.1 uncultured Pirellulaceae bacterium | reverse complement strand
ACGAAACCCAAACGCCCCAGCGACCACTATTCGAGGTCAGGAGTCCTGAAGTTGCGTTGAGTTGGGACGGCAGGTCGGCCACTTGGCTGCGGGGCGCGGCCGCGTCGATCGTATGGACCGTCTCGTTGGTCACGATGGCCGGGTTGATGTCGAACACGATCGAGGCTTCGTTGCGGATCTCTACGCCGGTCGCCAGGGCGGCCTGCGGCCGAATTGTGTACGTCACGAATCCCTCGCCGCGGTGCTGCGCGTCGTTGGGCGGCAGGAAACCGGCCAGCGGGCTGCGCGGAGCCAGGCCGGTCAGCGGGTCGTAGGACGAGATCTGCCAAGTTGTCAGCCCCGTCTGCGGATCGAAGTCCGCGACGACGCGAACGGGGTAGTCGTCGTACGAGACGGTCGTGTCGGCCTCGAAGTGGAACGTCGGCGAGCCGGACGCGTCGACGACGCGCTCGCCGAACGCGATCTGCCCAAACCGGAAGGACGACCAGTCGAGGTCGGCGTCCAATTGATCTGTGATCGTGACCCTCTGGGCCGGCGCGGTGGCCTGGTCGGGGTCGTTCTCGAAGTAGACCGTGTACGGCATAGGCGCCGCCGGATCGAGGAAAGCGCCGTCCCGGCGCCCATCGGCCCGGCCTTTTCGTTGGGATCGAAGCTGTTGACGACCGGCACGTTGACGTGGACGGTCGGCTTGGACGGCACGGAGGGCATGCCGGGAACGATCTCCAGCGAGTAGTTCGGGTGGAAGTCGCCGCCCTTGGCCGCCTCGGCCGCGCCGTGGCCGAAGACGCCGATCAGGATTTCGTATTCCTGGGTCGAGTCCAGCGTCAGCTGCACGGCGGCGCTCTTGCCGCCGCGGCGGACGTCCCGCACCGCGCGGCGGCCCTGTGCGTCGTCCGCCAGTTTGATCACCACGTCCAGGTCCCCGTACCGCGGGTCGAAGCCGACGCGCACGCGCAGCGGGTACTTGCCCTGCGGTTTCGGCTTGTCGTAACTCGGCACGCGGATCACGAACCAGTCGCCGGCGCCCGGCGCCGGCTCCGCCATGATCAGGCCCTGTTCCTTGTACGGATTGACCAGATCGGGCAACCGGGCCGCGTCCTCCGCCCGGTCGTTCGGCTCGTAGCCGTCGTCGGCCGCGGGGAAGCCGTGGTCGATGAAGATCGAGGCGGCGTCGAGATTCGTGTAGGCCGCGTGGAACGCCGTCAAAGTGGCGCCGCTGCCCGCGGCCTGCTGCAAGGCGGCGATGAGAGGATTCGGGGTATAGATCGGATCGTCATCGCGGTGGCCGGAATCGGCCAAGTCCCAGAAAATGCTCGCTACGCCGCCGCGCACGACATCGCCGAGATTGAAATCATCGTTGACGCCGTCGTAGCGGGCCGCCAGGGGCGCGACCGAGATCGCGCGGTCCGCCGCGGCGGCGTTGCTCGTGTAGCCGTAGCCGTCGAAACCCATCCAGAAATCGTTCCGCTCGTAGATCCGGGCGCCGTCGCCGGCGACGAGGTGCGCAAAGGCGTCGGCCCAGCCTTCGGAAAAGGCGTTCTTGGCGGACGTCTCCTGGATCAGGCCGGCCTGGTCATGCTGGTGAATGACCGGTTGGATGGTTTGACCCCCGATCCGCGCCTGGATCGCGTGACCGAAGGCGTGGAACACTGCTGCGTGGTCCTGCAGTCGTGCCTCCGGAACCACGATCACGTGTTGCACGTCGTCGTATTCGTCCGCCAGCGTGCTGGCCGGCACGACCTCGGCCGGGATCGGCGGGAGCGATTTCGCACCTATGGATTGCGCAAACTGGCCTGCTTTCCCAAGGTCTCTCAAAAGGCCGAACTGCGGGTCGGCGATCGCCGGATTATACAGCCCGACCGTGACCGGCGCGTGGTCCGCCGGCACGTCGTACGGCCCCCAGATCACTTGATGACGCAGCCGCGCCCAGAGCTGTTGTCCGCCCGCCGGCAGTCCGACGTCCGGCGGGGCTTGGGGTTGACTCCAAACCCAGCCGTTCACCATGTACACGCGCGTCCACAAGGGATCGTCGTCGTGGTTGGTGGTCGTCACCGTGGCGGGTTCGATGACGAACCCTTGCTCGTTGACGGCCAGCGCCACCAGATACACTTGCCGCGGCGTCGCGTTCCCCTGCAGGTCCTTCTCGCGCGGATCCCGCACCGAAATCGCCTGGCCGGCGTTGTCTTGCAGGAACAAGAAGCGGCCGTCCTCGGCCACAAAGGGCGAGGGCACCTCGCCCGCGCCCTGGCTCGACACTTTCGCCGCGGCGTTCGCGCGGCTGATCAAGTAATCGGGCAGATTGCCCGGCGTTTCGACGCCGGGAACGGTGTCCTTCTCGCCCATCACCTCCCACAACTGCAGGGCGCAATGGATGGTCTCGCCGGCTTCATCGGCCAAGTCCGTGACGTCCACGATCAACCCATCGCGGGCGACGTGAAACTTCAATTGGTAGGCATCTTCCGGCTCGCCGTTGGTCTCGTCCTGGTCCTGGTTCATGAGATTGGGCTCCACAGCGAAGGGCACGTCCGTGATGCCCGGCCCCACGACCAGCGTGTAATCCCCGTCGCGAGCGTCGGTGGGAATCGTGAAGCTGGGTTGCAGACCGATCAGCTCGGTCTGGTCCGCGTCTTGCCAAAGGGAACCCACACCGTTCGGAACCAGGGTAAGACCGTTGGGGCCGAGCAGCCGGAAATCCTCGTTCGCCACAGAGCCCGGCGACAGGCTCTCGTTGAAGTAGACCGCGAGCGTGGCTGGAACCTGATTCACAACCGATCCTGGCCAGGGGCTGGTCCGCGAATCCGCCGCATTGACAAAGGGGCCTTCGTTATCGCCCAGCATGAAGTCCCATTGGTATTCGTCCTGAAGCCATTCGCCTCCCTTGCCGTCAAGGTCGCTGTCGAGCATGTCGGCGGACGATCCGACCGTCCCGCCGCGACGGATAATGGCGGGGCCGACCTGGACCTCGTACGTGCCTCGGTCCTTGAACGCCCTCTTGAGGTTGATCTGGTACACCGTGTCGCTCAGGGCCACGATCGAGGCCGGCCTTTCCCACAAGAGCGCGCCGGATGCGCGAATCCCGACATCCGCCGCGGTAAAGGTCTGACGTTCGATCGGCTGGTTCAATTCCACGATCAGGCTGTCGACGCCCGGCCGCGAGAACACGCTGGGCGCCAAGCCGCCCTGTGGATCAGCGACGTTCAACGGCGCGTGCCGGATGATCCGCAGCGGCATACCGGCCAACCCCGGCGTGCTCGCCAGCGACTTTCCCGCTGCTCCCGTTCCCAGGGCGAACCAGGCGACGTGGCTGGCGTCCGCTTCGGCCGCGATTCCGCTGCCGCAGTTCAAGTCGAGCGTGCGGCCCGCTAGGTCGGCGATCTCCGCGCCGATCGCCAATTCATAGGTCCCTGCGGCGGTCTGCGCGGGGAAAGACACGCGGTACAAGCGGTCCGAGCGGCGGGCCACCGTCACTCCCGCGACCGGCTGGCCGTCCGGGCCGGTCAGCGTCACGTCGTCCGGCCCGAACGTCGCGCGGTCGATCGTCTTGCTGAAGATGACATCCATCGCGATGACGCCGCCCGCCAGGCCCGGAATCGGAGCGGTCGACTCGATGTACAGCGGCGCGTCATCCAGCAGACCGCCGCCGCGGCTCATCGCCCGGCTCAACTCGTCCGCCAACAGGTCCTGCACCAGCGGCAGCTTGCCGGCTTCGACGCCGTCTGCCGTGACCCGCTCGGCCAGACTTTCCACCACCTCGCTCCAGTCATCGCCCAGCGCGCGGGCCAGCACGTCCCACAAGGCGTCCCACTCATCCTCGTCGGTCACGAACGGCTGGCGGGACTCCGCCCGCAGCGCGTCCCAGTCGATCGGCTCCGGGTTGTCCGCCTCGGCGACGTGGGTGCCGAGCGAAAAGCCGTAGGAGCCCTGCCAAACGCTGGCGGCGGAGAACAAGGTGACCTGTTCCCGATCGCCCGGCTGCAGCACGCCCGCCGGGCCGCTAGCGCTGTAGCCCACGAACTCGACGCTCGCAAACGGGTCGGCCAAATCGGCATCCAGACTGTACGCCAGCCCCGGCGGCCCCGACAGCGTGAGCACCGGCGCAGGCATGTCCACGTCGCCCGTGTTGGCGTACTCGATGGTCAACTGGAAAAACCCGCCGCTGCGGAGGACCGACGGCGCGATCAGGCGGGTCTCCAGACGGGCGCCGCCGCCGGCGCGGACATCCAGCGCGTTCGCCTTGACGGCAGCCGCGCCGTCCGGCTTCTCAACCACCACGTCGTACCAGCCCGCCGCCGCGCCGCGAAGATCGAACGTCGCATACAGGCTGGCGCCATCCACGGGAAGGACGGGCCACGCCTCGATGGTCGCGCCGGCCGCGTTGGTCAGGTAGGCCCGGCCGCCTTCCCCAGGAAGACCCTCGCCCGCAATCAACACCGTCACGTCGCCGACGTTGCCGCCAAAATTGGGCGCCAACTGATGGACCTTGAACTCCGGCAGCGCGGCCGTCAGGGTGAACTCGCCGGGTGCGTCCGGCACGTCCCGGCCGTAGACCAGGACATAGGCATAGGCGTAGCCCGCCGCCGCGATCTGCACCCGCTGGTCAGCCCCCGCACGTTGTCCGCTGCCGAAGTCGTGTTCGGTGCGCGTCGGAACCCGGTCCAGGCCGACGTACAGTTCATGCGCACCTTGATCGTTTGCGTCATCGAGCGCGATCAGCAACTCGTCCAAGCCCGCCACGGGCACCGCGTAGTACCGGGCATCGCCGCCCGCGGCAAGCGAACCCGGCACGGGCGTCCCAATTCCCGCCAGCGACATCGTGACGGCGATGCCCGTTTCGGAGCAAGCCAGGTTGTTTTCGCGGTTCTGGCCCTCGAACACTTCCTGCCGCACGTTGGTCTGCACCTGCCAGTAGTGCTGGCCGATCGTCGCCGCCGGGACCGTGACTTGCACCGACACGGGCAGATCCTCGCCCGGTTGCAGGACGAACCCCGCTCCGGTCACGAACTCGCCGGCCAGCGTACCTGCCCGCACGGCGGTCGGCAGCGGAGCGAGAAAAACCTTGTCGTGCCAAGGCCCCGTAGCTGGAGCGGTGCCCTGATTGCGGATCGTCCAGGCAACGGTGACGGTCTGGCCCACAGAAACGGCCGCGGCTCCGGAAATCGTTCCGGGGACCACCACCAGGTCGATCGCGGACGCCGAATCCTCGACTCGTTCTTCCGAACCCAGGTCCGCATAGGGCGGATCGCCGCTCCCGGTGTTGGGTATTCCCAAATCGTCGAACCGCGGCAAACCCGTGCGGTCCCATTCGGGCACCGCGTCGCCGTCGGCCGCGTCGATGCAGGGCGAGGCGGCCGCCAGACGGAAGTCACCGCCGGCGCGATCCACAAAGTTCGGCGCGGCCGAAATGTTCCCCGCGATCCCGGTGTAGTCCTGCAGATTCGCATAGTTCCCGAAGACCGCGCCGGGATTGTAGACGTCGTTGGCGCGGATCTCGTTGCTGGCCGGCGCGCCGTGGGCCAGGGCCACGCCAGCCAGGGCGTGGTGGCTGATGATGTTGTTCACCAGCCGCGCCAGATGGGCTCCGTTGTCCAGGCTGACGCCGTAGTCGCCGCCGTCCAGGGTGTTGTTCGTCAGAGCGGCTTGGCTGCCCGCGCCGTCGCCGAACACGTTCGCCAACGCGCTGTTGGCCACCAGCACGTTTTCCGCCGCCAACTTTCCTCCCGCCAACACGGCTAGCCCGATGTTGTTCGCCGTCTGCACTAGGCTGTTCTTCACGGTCAGCTGGCCGCCGTTGGCCAGGAAGGCGGCGTTGAAGTTCTGGGACAGGGTGAAGGAAACGCCGCCGAACCGGACCTCGGTGTGCTCGGCCGTCGCCTTTCCCCCGCCGTTGACCGAGACGCCGCCGTAGCGGAGTTCGAGGTGGTCCAGCGTCGATTCCTTCGCCCCGCCACCATGGATGAGGATCGAGTTGCGGTCGCCCGCGGCCGGCAAGCTCCCGTCGCCATCCGCGTTGGTGTCGCCGCCGATCGTGTCATCTTCGGGCACCGTCAGCATGATCGGCCGCGCGGCCGTGCCGTGGGCTTCCAGCCACCCGTGGATCGTCAGGCCCGCCCCTTTGAGGATCGTCCCCGGTTGCAGCGTGAGCGTGGCCCCCGGCGCGACGGTGACGGCCCCGGTCTGCCAGACCATGCCGGGTTGCGGGCTGAAATCGGCGGCCAGCGTGCCGGCGGCGACGTAGGCCGCATTGCCGCGGGGACACGTGGCCGCATCGATCTGCAGTCCGGTGACGCGCCACCAGTGCGACGTGCTTTCCAGGTACACCGGCCAATCGTCCACCCAGCTGATCGACGCTCCGTTCAGGTTCAGCGCCCCCGCATCGTCCTCGACGTAGATGCCGCCGTCGCGGCAGAACCGGAGCGTCAAATCGTCCACCACCGGCCCCGCCCCGCTCTTCAGGTACAGGCCCCAACTCTTCGAATGGTCGATGGTGACATGGGACAGCGTCGGCGCCGAACTCAAGATCTCAACGGCCGCCTGGGCTGGCCCCCAGGGCGGATCAGCGACCGTGCCGCCGTAACGCAGCTCCACATACTCCAGCAGGCTGGCACTGGCGCCCGCTTCGTAGAACCGCAAGGTGCCGCTCGAATAATCGGCGGGGTGGCTGGCCGCGCCGTCGGCGTTGGTGTCGCCGCCTACCGTGTCGTCGCCCAGGCTGGTGAAGATGATCGGCTGCGAAGGTGTCCCCAGGGCGTTCAGCGTCCCCAGGATCGTCGGGCGACCACCCTTGAAGACCGTTCCCGGCAGCAAGGTCAGCGTGGCTCCGGCATCGATCTGGAAGCCGTTCGACACCCACACGATGTCGGCCTGAGGCGTGAAGTTCATCGTCAATCTTCCGTACCCCATTTCCACGGCGGCTCCGTGGAGACAGGTGGCGGCATCGATCTGCAGGTGGGTCACATTGGGCCAATCGCCGGCAGTGCCGATCGCCATCGCGTAGCCGCGGACCTCGCGGATCTGCACGTCATCGATCGTGGTGGGGCCCTGCGTCTGGACGCCATAGGCCGGTGTGGTGCTCTCCGTGCCGAACACGCCGGAGACCACGACGTGCGACAGCCGGGCGGCACAGCCAGGCCAGACCCGCACCGCGGTGCCCGCCGTGTCCGCGACGGTCAGGTAGCTGATTTCCGGCGCGGCGGTGCCGGTCAACTCGACACCCGGCCCGGCGGAGTGCCGCACGGTGACGTGCGCGAGCCGCGGCGCGCTGTCGTCGATCATCAGGGCGGCGCTCGGATAACCGCCGGCATAGCGGACCTCCGCGTAATCCAGGCGGCTGGAAGCGTCCGCGGACGCCAGGTGCAGATAATCCCAATCGCCGGCCCGCGGCGGATTCGCCTCCCCGTCGCCGTCGGAGTCCCCGCCCGCGGCGTCGTCGCGGATCGAAGTGAAGACGACCGGCTGGGCGGCCGTGCCGAGCACTTGAATCGCGCCCGCGACCGTCAAGCGGCCGTGGGTGTACCCGTCCGCCGACGTCGCGAACTTGACGACCGTGCCCGGCTGCACGGTGAGCGTCGCGCCGGCGGCCACCGTGAGCGCCCCGCGGACCGCAACGAAGCCGGACCAAATCGTATTCTGAGCGATCGTCCCGGACACGTAGGAACTGATCCGGAACGAGGCTGTGTACCGGTCGTCGGGCGTCTCGCCCGGCTGGCCGTCGCGGTCCTGGTCCAACGCGTTGCCTTCCGCATCCAGTACCTGCGGCCCCAGGACCAACTGGTACTGGCCGGCTGCCGACCGCGCGGCAAAGTGGACCTCCAGCGTCTGGCTGTCGAGCCAGCTGAAACCGGTGGCCGCGACGGTGCCGTCCGGACCGGTGAAGCTGACGATGTCGGCCGCCGGGTCGAAGCTCGCCTGGTTCATCGGCTGGTCGAATCGCAACTGGACGGCAGCGACCGGTCCGGCGGTAGGACTGGCCGGCGTGTGGCCGACAACACGCGGACCACGGATCACGAAGCCGGCCGCATACCGGTCGTCCACCGTCTCGCCGGGCAGCCAGTCCTGGTCCTGATCCAGCGGATTGCCGCCCGCGTCCAGCACCCGCGGCCCGAGTGTCAGGCGGTACGAGCCCGCGGCTGTCTGCGGCGGAAAGCCGATTTCCAGCGTCTGCGGGCCGAGCCACTGATAGCCGCTGACGGCGACCGGACCGCCGGGGCCGGCAAAGCTGACCACGTCGGCCGGCAGGAACGACGTCGTATCCATCGCCGTGCTGAACGTCAGCCGCAGCGCGTCGACGGGCCCCGTCAACTCGTCCGTCACCGCGTGGGCGAGCACCCGCGGCGCAGCCACGCCAAACGTTGCGTGGTACTGATCGTCGACCGCTTCGCCGCCGCTGCCGTCGCCGTCCAGATCGATGGCTTGACCCCAGGCGTCGCGGACGCCGGCGGCCAGGACCAGTTCATACACGCCGGCTTTGGTTTGGGGCGCGAAGCCAAGTTCCAACGTCGTGCGGTTCAGCCATTGGAACCCCGTCACGGCCACCGCGCCCTGCGGCCCGGTGAAACTGGCCACGCCGGCCGGAAGCTGGAAGCTGCCCGCATCCATGCTCCGCGGGAACTCGATCCGCACCGTGTTCACCGGAGCGGCGCCGGCCCGATGCGCCACGTGCCAAGGACCTGTGTGCAGGCTCACCGAAACATCGCCAAAGAAATAGCCCGTCGCCGCGGCGACGACATCAAGCGCCTGGTCGCCGTTCAGATCGCCCAGGGCCAGATCGTACAGAACGCCGGAGTTCAGTTGATACGTGGTTGGGGTCCCCAACGTTCCGTCGCCCGCTCCCGGCAAGACCATGAACTGGCCGTGCCCCGCGGCCAAGACGTCCAGCCGGCCGTCGCCGGTCACGTCGGCGACGGCCACGTTGCTGTTCGCCACGTCATACGTCACGCCCGGCGCAAACGTGCCGTCCGCGCGGCCCAGCAAGATCGACAACCCGGACTTGTGCGAAACGGCGAAATCCGGCCGCTGGTCGCCGTTCAAGTCACCCGCGGCCAGTGCCTTGGGATCCGCGCCTGCGCCGTACGCCGCTTGCCGCCAGAAGGTCCCGTCGCCGTGGCCGGCGAGCAACACGAGTTGGTCGCTGCCTTGGCTTGTCACGGCCAGGTCGGGAATCTGGTCCCCGTTCACGTCGGCCACGGCTACCGCAGTCAAACTGCTGCCGATCGGGTAGCGGGCTTCGACGCCGAACGTGCCATCGCCCCGGCCCAGAAGAACCGACAAGGGACTGACGGCTGCCGTGCTGGCATTTTCGTAGTTGCTGACGATCACCACGTCCGGGACGAGATCGCCATTCAGGTCCGCCACGGCCAGATCCGCCGGGGCTCCGGCGACGTCGTAGGCCGCGGGAGCCGAAAACGTGTTGTCGCCGTGTCCCAGCAGAACCGAAAACGTCCGCTGCTCGCGGTTGGCCGTCACGAGGTCCTGGTTGCCGTCGCCGTCCAGATCGGCGGCGGCCACCACGGTCGGAGCCGCCCCGACGCTCCAGTCGATGCTGCCCCCGAACTTGCCGTTTCCCAGCCCCGGCAGCACGGACACGGTGTAGTCGTACTGGGACTTGCCCGCGATCAAGTCGAGGATTCCGTCGGCGTCCAGGTCGGCCAGCGCGACCGACTGGGGCGTCTCGCCGATCGCGTAATCCACCGTCCGCGCGAACGTGCCATCGCCGAGTCCTCGCAAGGTCGTCACCGTCGAGTTGGCATTCGCCATCAGCAGATCCACGATGCCGTCTCCGTCAGCATCCGCCACCGCCACGCCCACCACCCAAACCCCCGGCCGGTAATTGGCGTGTTTGCGGAGCCGACCGTCGCTGCCGCCCAGAAAAACATGGATTTCTGCGTAACTCTCGTCGCCCAGCAAGGCATCCGTCGCGCCGTCGCCGTTCACGTCCGCCAGGACCATCCCTCTCGGCGGTGCGTCCAACGCCACCCCACCCCCGGCGAGCGGGGCGGCGTCAGCCCCCCGGTGATTTTCGTCTTCCCCCCCTGCCTCGTCAAAGTAAAACGTCCCGTCGCCTTGCCCAAGCAGGACGCTCAGTACGGAATCGGAGCTGGTGGGCGTCCAGCCGTCGTGGGCGACCACGGCGTCGAGCCGTCCGTCCGCGTTGACGTCTCCGAGGCCCAGATGATCGACGGCGTGCCAGCCCAGGTAGCCGGCTCCACGGCGGAACGTGCCGTCGCCGTTTCCCAGAAACACGTCCACGCCCCGCCCCTCGGTCGCCAGCAGGTCGGTGTGGCCGTCCCCATTCAGGTCTCCCGCGGCGATCGCCCGGCTGGCCGCCAGCGGTTGGACGGCGGCGCTGGCGAACGTCCCGTCACCCCGCCCAAGGAACAACTCGAGCGCCACGTCGTACTTGTGCGCCGCCGCCATGTCCGGCACGCCGTCCCCGTCAAAGTCGGCCAGCAGCACCGGAGCACACTCCATGCTCGTGGCATAGACGCCTCCGTCGGCAAACGTCCCGTCGCCGAGGTTCAACAGCACCGAGACATCCAGGTTCCACTGCGTCACGATGTCCGGCAGTCCGTCGCCGTTCAAGTCGGCCAATTGCAGGTTTCCGCGCGGGACGGCGTACGTCGTCTCCGGACCGAGGCTCCCGTCGGCACGGCGGAGGAGGACCGACAAAACGCCGCTGTGGCCCAGCGTGACCACGTCGGCCAACCGATCCCCGTTCAGGTCGGCGGAGACAATGCCGCCGGAACCGGCTCCGCTGGGATACGCCGGCGTGGCGTTGAAGCTCCCGTCGCCGCGGCCAAACAGCAACGAGGTGAAGACGCCGTCGTGGTGCCCGCGGGCCATGTCCGGCACCCCGTCCCCATTGAAGTCACCCACGGCGAATGCCGAGGTGAACTGGCCTTGAGGGTACTGGACAAACGGCGCCAGACTGCCATCGCCGCGGCCGAGAAACACCGCGACGGCGTTTTCCTGGTCCGTGGCGACGATCAGGTCGAGTTTGCTGTCCGCGTTCAAATCGGCCAGCACCAAGCGTTGCCCGTGCAGGCCGCCGGCGGCGTTCAGTCCCGTGCGATAGCTGACTTGCGTGGGAAATGTGCCGTCGCCAAGCCCCAACCGGACGCTCAGCGTCTGGTCTTTGACGTTGCCCAGGACCAGGTCCGCATCGCCGTCGGCATCCAGATCGCCCACGGCGACGGCGGCCAGCCAGCCCGGCACGACCGTCTCCGCTGCAGCGCCCAGTGCCCCGTTGCCCTGGTTCAACAGGACGGCCAGGACGGAGTTGTCGTCATCCAAGTACTGCGTGAGCACGATGTCGGGATACAAGTCCCCGTCGACATCCGCCGCCGCCAACCCGGTCGGACTGCGGAGCAAGGCGTAATCGGTTGGAGTTCCCAACGCACCGCCGCCCAGGCCGCGAAACACGGACAGGCGGTAGTACGAGCCGGAACTCGCCTCGACACTGGCCAGCACCACGTCGGCCGCTCCGTCGCGGTCCAGATCGGCGACGGCCAGACTTCGCGGCTTGCCCCCCGTGGCGTAGGCGACGTGCGCGGCCAGCGTCCCGTCGCCGGCGCCGAGCAAGACCGAGATCGACCTGGACAGATAATTGGCGACCACGACATCGGGATGGGTGTCGCCGTTCAGATCGCGAATCGCCAGGGCTTCCGGAGCCGAGCCGACGGGGTATTTCGTCAGAGGGCTGAAGGTGCCGTCGCCGCGGCCCAACGAAACCGCAATCGTCGAGCCGCCCGTGCCGCCGCCCGCCGTGATGAGGTCTAGCGCCCCGTCGTGGTTCAGATCGGCGGCGGCCAGATCGGCATAGCTATCGACTGCCGGAAAAACTTCGTCCGGGTACAGTCCGTGCGGCGAACCGCCGTTCAATGCCAGCCGCGTTTCCAGCGGCTCGAAACCCAATCGTCGCTTCCATCCGGGAGCTTTCTTCTTCCGCCGGCCGGCCCTCCACGTCTGACCGCCACGCCGCCGCTTCCCTCCGGCACCACCACGTACGAATGAAGCAGTTCCCATCGTCCTTCTCTCACAACAATAGCGGGTCCGAGGCGATTGGGTAAGGCAATCTGGCGGGGTGACCGGCCAGCAAGATCGCCACCGAGTCTTCCCCCCGAAGTGAAGCGACCGATGCACCGCCAGACAACGCTACGCCCCATCCTGCCGGCAACTGCTACGGTCATGCTGGCCTTAATGCCCAATGATACTCGCGTGGGTTCTGCATGTAAACGTCGCTGGTCGCTGTCCCTCCCGCGGCGGTTCTTGTTACCCAGAACCCTGCCCGTATTCGACTTCGGCGCTTTCGAAGCACGGCAAATGGTCGCCGTGGAAGCTTGAAAACGGCGTTCATCCCGCGTACACTACGATGCTTGCCGCACGATCGGTTCCGTGTGTCGCGGAAAGACGTGTTATACTGAAGAGAACATTTTGGCGCTGCTGCCGTTGGAGGAGGATCGAACCGCATGGTTGTGACGCATCAAGCCAACAAGACCCAGATCATGACCGGGGCTGACATATTGGTGCAATCGCTCGTCGATCATGGAGTCGAGGTCCTGTTCGCCTATCCGGGCGGGGCCAGCATGCCGCTGCACCAGGCACTGACGCGGTACTCCGACCGGCTGCGCACGATTCTGCCGCGGCACGAGCAGGGCGGCAGTTTCGCCGCGCAAGGTTACGCGCGATCCACCGGCCGAGTGGGCGTGTGCATGGCCACCAGCGGCCCGGGCGCCACCAACCTGGTCACGGCCATCGCCGACGCCAAGCTGGACAGTATTCCCCTCGTAGCGATCACTGGCCAGGTCGGCACGCGCTCGATCGGCACGGACGCCTTTCAGGAGACGCCCATCGTCGAGGTCTGCCGCGGGGTTACCAAGCACCACTACCTGGTCACGGACATTGCCGAGTTGCCGCGGATCATGAAGGAGGCGTTTCACATCGCGACGACGGGACGCCCTGGACCGGTGCTGGTCGACATGCCCAAGGACATCCAGCTGGAGAAAGCAGCCGTCGATTGGGACGCCCCGATGAATCTGCCGGGCTATCGCGACTCGATTCCGCCCCGCGCCCATGCGGAGCAGATCAACCAGGTGGCGGCGGCGGTCAAGTTGGCCAAACGGCCCCTGTTGTATTGCGGCGGCGGCGTGATCTCGGCCAACGCCAGCGACGAGCTGAGGATCTTCGCCCGCAAGACGGGCATTCCCGTGGTCATGACGTTGATGGGCCTGGGCGCTTTTCCCAGCGACGATCCGCTGTGCTTGGACATGTTGGGCATGCACGGCAGCGTCTATGCCAACTGGGCCGTCCGCGATTGCGACTTGCTGTTGGCCCTCGGCGTGCGTTTCGACGATCGCGTCACGGGCAAGCTGGACGCCTTTGCCAAACACGCCAAGATCATTCATATCGACATCGATCCTTCCGAGTTGAACAAGAACAAGCCGGCGCACATTCCGATCGTCAGCGACGTGAAATATGCGTTGCAGGCGCTGATTCAGGCCGTCGAACCGTGCTCCGACCTGGATGGCTGGGTGACGCAGTGCCAGCAGTGGAAGAAGGAGCGTCCGTTCAAGTACGACGAGGAGTTTGACGGTATTCTGCAGCAGCACGCGATTTCGGAATTGTCGCGGCTGACGCAGGACCGCAAGACGATCGTCGTGACGGGCGTCGGTCAGCACCAGATGTGGACTGCCCAATTCTACAAGTTCCGGCACCCCCGCCGCTGGCTGTCCAGCTCGGGTCTGGGCACGATGGGGTTCGGCTTGCCGGCGGCCATCGGCGCTCAGGCCGCTCATCCTGACGCCCTGGTGGTAGACATCGACGGCGACGGCAGCCTGCAGATGAACATTCAGGAACTGGCCACGTGTTATTGCGAAGAGTTGCCCGTCAAAGTGCTGCTGCAGAACAATCAGCATCTGGGCATGGTCGTGCAGTGGGAAGACCGGTTCATGGCCGGGAATCGCGCGCACACGTACCTGGGGCCGATCCACCACGCCGAGGCGAAGGGCAAGGGCGAAGACATCTATCCGGTCGAACGGTATCCGGATTTCGTCAAGATTGCCCAGGGTTATGGCTGCGGCGCGGCGACGGTGCGCAAGAAGGCGGATCTCGTGCCGGCTATGGAGGAGATGATCAACTACGATGGCCCCTACGTGCTGGACGTGCAGACGCCTTACCAAGAGCACGTGCTGCCCATGATTCCGGCCAATCACACGGTGGATGACATGATCCTGGAGTAGCGTCGCTCGCGGGCGGCGGACGCGGCGGTGGATGGCGCAAGTCATGGCACTAACGGCCCCTTTCCTAGCCCTGATTGCCAAACTGCTCAGCGGCGCGAACGTCCGCTGGATCGACAGCCAGCCGGACACGTGCCAGCGGGTGTATTTTGCCAACCATACCAGCCACCTGGACGCCTTGGTCTTGTGGTCGTGTCTGCCGCGCGAGGTGCGTTCGGTGACGCGGGCGGTGGCGGCCCGCGATTATTGGGAAGGCGGGGCCGTGCGGCGGCACATCGCCCGCTCGTTCAACGTGTTGCTGATCGATCGGGAGAACATCAAGGTACACCAGAGCCCCGTGGAGAGAATGATCCGCGAGATCGGCAATCGCTACTCGTTGATCGTGTTTCCGGAGGGCGGCCGCACCAGCGGCGACGAGATGGGCGAATTCAAGAGCGGTCTGTATTACCTGGCGAAAAAGCGGCCTGAACTGGAACTGGTGCCGGTCTACATGGAAAACCTGAACCGCGTGCTGCCGCGGGGTGAAGTGTTGCCGGTGCCGTTGCTGAGTTGCATCACGTTCGGCCCGCCGATGTGGCTGGAAGCCGGCGAGCCCAAGACGGATTTCCTGGCACGGGCGCGCCAGGCGGTGCGGCGCTTGAAAGATCTGTGACCTTCGGCACGCCGCGGAACATACCTGGTACGACAACATGACGAACAACGGCTGGTGGCCTTGGTCCACCCTGCAACAGCTGATCGCGGCGGCTCCCGTGGAGTCAGCGGGCGAGCAGCCGCGCGCGCAGATCTACTGGCTGCTGGGGGTGGTCATCGGCCTGCTGGCGATCGCCTACGCGGTCAGCGTGTGGCTGAAGCGGTACCCGGAGGGCACGCTGAATCCGGCCCTGGTCGAGCGGTTTGTCAATCGCATCCGCGTGTGGTGGATCATGTGCGCGATTCTGGTGGCCGGGTTCATGCTGGGGCCCGTCGCCACCGTGATCCTGTTCGGTGCGGTCTCGTTCTGGTCGTTGCGCGAGTTCATCACCACCACGCCCACGCGGCGCGGCGATCATCGCGCGCTGTTCTGGGTCTTCTTCGGGTTCACACCGCTGCAATACATCTTGGTCGGCCTGAGCCTGAGCTGGGACTTGTACACGCTGTACAGCATCGTGATCCCGGTTTTCGCCTTCCTGTACATTCCGGCGCGGATCGCCGTGGCAGGCGATCCGAGGCGGTTCCTGGAACGTGCGGCCAAAATCCAGGCGGGTCTGTTCATCTGCGTGTACGCCTTGAGTTTCGCGCCGGCCCTGCTGAACCTGCCGCTGCGGCCCCGTGCGGAGGACGCCGCCTGGGCGGGCGATTCGCACCTGGCTCGCTCCGGGCTGTTGTTCTACCTGGTGCTGCTGACGCAGTTGGCCGATGTCTTTCAGAACGCCTGGAGCCGGCTGGTGGGCCGGCGCGTGATCGCCCCGGAGATCAGCGCCACGCGGACGTGGGAGGGCTTCCTCGGCGGCGTCACCAGCACGACCCTGATCGGGGCCCTGCTGTGGTGGGCGACGCCGTTCGGCTTCTGGGAAGCCGCCTGCATGTCGATGATCGTGGCCGTGACCGCCTTCGCAGGAAACATGGTGATGTCCGCCATCAAGCGCGACCGCAACGTGGCCGATTTTGGGACGCTGGTCCAAGGCCACCCCGGCGTGCTGGACCGCATCGACTCGATCTGCTTCGCCGCCCCCGTGTTCTACCACCTGACGCGGCATTTCTTCTCCGCCCTGGGCTGACGCGGCACGGGCCTGCTGCTCCAACGACTCGAACCGGGACCGAATTCCGCTCGGGCCTTGCGTCGCGGTGATGCGGCTCTGATAATGGGACGCTTAACCCGAATCCTTCCGCCCAGACACATTCCAAAGAGGAGGTCCACCATGAGCGAAACCACGAAGCACGTCTCGACGCGTCGCGAATTCCTGGGGAATACCGGCCGCATCGCGGCGGCCACCACGCTGGCCGGCCTGGCCATCCCGCGCGTCCATGCCGCCGAGGACAACACGCTGCAGGTCGCCCTGATCGGTTGCGGCGGCCGCGGCACCGGCGCGGCGGCCGACGCGATGTCCGTCAAGCAAGGCCCGGTCAAGCTGGTCGCCGCGGCCGACGTCTTTGAGAACCGCGTCCGCAGCAGCGTGGAAGGCTTGAAGAAGCGATTCGCCGACCAGGTCGATGTGCCCCAAGACCGCCAATTCGTCGGCTTCGACGGCTACCGAAAAGCGATAGATTGCCTGAAGCCGGGCGACATCGCGATCTTTGCCTCGCCGCTGGCCTTCCGCTGGGTGCATTTCGGCTACGCCATCCAGAAAGGCCTGCACGTGTTCATGGAAAAGCCCGTGACGGCCGACGGCCCGACGTCCCGCCGGATGATCGAGCAGGCCAAGGAAGCGACGGCCAAGAACCTCAAGGTGGGCGTCGGGTTGATGTCCCGCCACGCCCGGCACCTGCAGGAACTGCAGCAGCGGATCCAGGACGGCGAGATCGGCGACGTCATCGCCATGCGCGGCTACCGGATGGCCGGGCCGCTCGGTTCCGCGTTCTCGGAGAAATGGCCGGGACAGCCGAACGAACCGAGCGAATTGCTGTGGCAGATCAAACGTTTCCACAGCTTCATCTGGGCGAGCGGCGGGTGTTTCAACGATTTCAACATCCACATTATCGATCACTTGTGCTGGATGAAGAACGCCTGGCCGGTCAAAGCGCAGGCAGTGGGCGGCCGCCATTATCGCGGGACCTACGTCGATCAGAATTTCGATTCGTATGCGGTCGAGTACACCTTTGCCGACGGCGCCAAGCTGTTCATGGACGGACGGAACATCGCGGGATGCACCGACATCTACTCCAGCTACGTCCACGGCAGCAAGGGTTTGGCGATCGCCTCCAAGGGCGGCGACTGCGGAGCGCCTTCCAGCATTCACAAGGGCCAGAACCCGGACCGCGACAGCCAGACCTGGCAATCGCAGGTCCCTGACGACCAGCGCAATCCGTATGTCAACGAGTGGAACGATCTGGTGGACGCGATCCGCGCCGACAAGCCCTACAACGAGGCCGAACGCGGCGTGATGGCCAGCGCGGTGACTTCGTTGGGCCGGAAAGCCGCGCATACCGGCCGGGAAATCACCCTGGAAGACATGCTGAACTCCGACCATGAATACGCGCCGGACTGCGACAAGTGGACGATGGACTCGCCGCCGCCGCTGAAGTCGGACGCCGACGGCAAGTACCCGATCCCGCAGCCGGGCATCATCACCAAGACGGAATTCTAACCCGGCCAGCGGCCGCAACGAAAGTAGGTTGGGTCTCCGACCCGGCCCAGTCGGGACAGAGCCCCAACCTACGAAGATGCGCGCATGGCAGCATCCTACGGTCGCACCAGGATTTCCAGCCGGGCGGTCGCGGTCTCGCCGCGGCGGTTCGTGCGGGAGACTTTGACCAGGTACTGCCCGGCGGCTTGGTAGGTGTGCTGAGTGATCGCGTATCCGTCGGGCGCCAGTGCCTGGGCGTTCCCGTCGGATTGCACGCAGACCGGCGGCGTGCCGTCGCCAAAGTCCCATTCCTCCTGGCCTTCGTCCGGAGCCACGTTGAACGACCGGACCTTGAAGGTGAGTTCGTCCCCGGCCTTGATGTCCCACGTGGGCCAGTAGGCGGCGTGGATCGACGGCGGTTTCTGGTCGGGCGTGTCGCGATCCTGGACGCGCACGACGGCAAAGTCGTAGTCGATGTTGCCGTCCTTGTCGACGACCTTGAGGATCTCGCTGTACGCCCCCGGCTTGTCATAACGCCGCTCCGCGGTCGGCCCGCGGGCCGTCTTGCCGTCGCTTAGCGTCCAGGTGTAGCTGGCGATGTGATCCGGGCCGTGGCGGCTCCAGGAACGGGAGCCGTCCAGCGTGACCGGCTCGCCCACCGCGGCCAGTTGGTGCGGCCGGGCGACCGCTTCGAGCACTTCCAAGGGATGTGCGTCGTGATAGGCCTCGAACAACAGGGCATAGCCTTCCAGGATGCCCCATCGCCCGCTGGGCTGCGGGGCCACGATGTCGAAGTGCAGATGCGACCAGCCGCCGCTGGCCCCCTGCTTGCCGAGCACCCCAATTTTCTGGCCCATCTTGACCCGCGCGCCGAGCTTGGCCGCCGGGTCGATCGAATCGAGATGGCTGTAGCGGTAGTACCAGCCGCGGTCGTCGCGCAGGTAGACCACGTCGCCCCGCGGCTTGACCAGGTCCGGATAGGTGCCCGGCTGATGCAACTCGCCCGCCGCCGACACGACCTGTCCGTCGGTCGCGGCCAGCACGTCGACCATCCGCTCGGCGCCACCGATGTCCAGGCCCCAGTGATAATAGATCGGTTTCTTCTTCACGTCCTCGCCGTCGCCGATCTGGTTGGCCATCAGCGTGTGGCTGGCAAACCAGCGCTGGTTGACGGGGTAGGAGAACGTGCCCGGCGTGATCAACGGATAACCGGCCGGCCACAGCCGCAGCCGGGCGTCGGCGTCCAGCCCCCAGAGATCGACGTCCTGGTTGTATCCCTTGGTGATCGGGCAGTCGATCTGCACGTCGCCCACGGTGACGGGCAGATGGTAGGTGGCCGAGCCGAGCGTGACGGGACGCCCGTTGACCTCGACGGTCACCCGCGCCAGGCGCAAGGCGTTTCGCAGGCTGTCGCGCTGCTCTTTCACTTCCAGCAACTTGACCGTGGCTGTTCGGCCGTTGATCAGTTGGACCTTGGCCTCCTGGCCGACGTTCAAATCCACGGCGGCCGGCTGCGATTCGATCGGTTGGCGAGCCAGTTCCAGGGCCTTCGTCACGACCCGTTCTTCCACGTCGGCAGTAAAGGGCCCCGGCAGCGAGCCCCAAACCGTCGCTCCGCCCGCCTCGTAGCCGCCCTCGCGGAGCACGCGGGCCGACGGCAAGTAGGTGAATACGTCGTTCGAGTAGCCGGCCGCCCAGACACTCGGCCCGGCCAATTCACGTTTCAGACGCAGGGCGTAGTCGACCACCGTCTCGCCGCCGATCGCCACCAACGTCAGATCGCGGCCGAAGCGCACCACCTGCACCGGGCAAGCGTACGTGCTGCGGATCTTGCCGGTCTCTTGCCGTTCCTTCAGCAATCGTTTCGCGTGCCCGGCGTCGGGTTCCTTGCCGCTGGCCGCTATCTTCTCCAGTTCCTCGCGCGGCGGAAAGGGCGCAAAGTCGAGCGTCACGTCTTCAAACGCCAGGCAAAGCGGACCGCGCAGCGGCTGGGGCGGAGTCTGCAGCGCGGCCTCGACGGCCAGGGCCAGCGTGCGGCCATGGTACTTGGCCAGTTCCTCTTTGCCTCGCGGATACGGGTTCTGGTCGGCGCCGCAACCGATCATGAACAAGGCCGTCATGTCCGGGTGCTCTTCTTCCAGGTACTGCTGGGCATAGCCGGCATAGTCGCCGCGGATCAGGTAGTCGCCCATGGTCGTGTTGTGGCAGGCGTAGCCGAACAACACAGCCGTCAGCTTCCCTTGCGGATCGGTCACCCGGAGCACGGGCACCTCGTGGTCCACCGGGCCCTCGAAATTCGGCGCGTTGCTGTACCCTTTCAGCGTCGGGCGGCGGCGGTTCATGGCAAACCCGGCACGGCCTCGCTGGAAATCCAGCCGCGCCGGTGCCAGACGCTGGATGGCGTCGCCGACCAGCACGACCAGCTTCTGCTGCAAATCGGCCACGTAGCGTTCCGCGGCCGGAGCGTGCGCGGCCTTGGCCTCGTCGTCCGCCAGTCGCGACGCGCGCAGTTCCGGACCGCAGTGCGTGTGCGAGCAGTTCATCAGCAGCGACTCGCGTTTCAGGCCGTACTTGTCTTGCGCGGCGGTTTCGAGCCAGTCGCGCAGCGTCCGGGGCACGCTGATCAGGTCCAACGTGACGATGACCAGCCGCGTCCCCGCGGGGTC